>JAPWUP010000221.1 GCA_028275505.1 Bryobacteraceae bacterium | reverse complement strand
ACCTTGAAGTTGAAAATCATCTGCATGGTCTGGCCTTCCCTGCCGGGGACCTCGGCCACCCACTTGCCTGTCACATCGGCCGCCCAAGCGGCTATCGCGCCCAGGCCGACCAGGAGCATGCACACCAGGACAAATCGCCTTGCCGTCATACCCGGAAAGACCGCACCGCCTGCCGCAAAGGTTACGCGGAGGGTCTCACCGTTTGTCCCGGAAGAAAGCCTGGAGCAGCTCCAGGCACTCCACGGCGAGTACGCCCTCCGTCACTTCCACCCGGTGGTTCAGAAGTTCCGAATCGGCCAGCCGGAACTTGCTCCGGACGCCTCCGAAGCGCAGGTCACGGGTCCCGAAAACCAGCCGGCGGACCCGGGCCGCCACCAACGCCCCCGCACACATGACGCAAGGCTCCAGGGTGACGTAGACGGTCGTTCCCGGTAGCCGGTAGTTGCGCAGGCGGGCGCCCGCCTCCCGAAGAGCGAGGATCTCGGCGTGCGCTGTGGGATCGTTCCGAGCGATAGGGGAATTCCGGCCACGGCCCACGATGGTCCCGTCCGATGCGACCACCACTGCCCCGATCGGCGCCTCGCCTGCTTCCGCCGCCTCGCGGGCCAGCGCGAGGGCCTCCCTCATGTAAGTCTCGTCATCCACGCCGCACAGTCTAGCGCAATCGGAATTCCCTGCCGCGGCGATAGCCGGAATGCGCTATATTGCCCCACTGATGCGCAATCTTGTGATTCTGCTCGCGACCGCTCTTCCCCTCGCCGGCCAAATCCCGGAACAGGATGCCCGGAACACGTACGTCCCCAACACCGACACTCACTTCACGATGCCAGTCTACCGGAGCCTTGCCGAATGGGAGGCCCGGAAGTCGCGTCTGCGCACCCAGATCCTGGCTGCCGCGGGCCTGCTCCCGATGCCGGAGCGCACGCCGCTCAATCCGCAGATCTTCGGGCGGATCGAAAACAAAGATTACTCGATCGAAAAGGTCCTTCTGGAAACGCTGCCCGGCTATTATCTGGGCGGCAACCTGTATCGCCCGCTCGGGCGTTCGGGGCGTTTCCCCGCTGTGGCCTCGCCCCACGGGCACTGGAATTACGGACGGTTGGAGCACCAGCCGCTGGGCTCGATCCCGGCGCGTTGCATCAACCTGGCACGCCAGGGCTACGTGGTCTTCGCCTACGACATGGTGGGTTACAACGACACCATCCAGACGCCGCACATTTTCGGTGGGCCGGCCGAACACCTCTGGTCCTTCAGCCCGTTAGGCTTGCAACTGTGGAACTCGATCCGCGTGGTGGACTTCCTGCAATCCCTGCCCGACGTGGACCCTGAGCGCATCGGCGCCACCGGTGCCTCCGGCGGCGGCACCCAGACGTTTCTGCTCATGGCTGTGGATGACCGGATCAAGTTCGCGGCTCCGGTGAACATGGTTTCCGCCATCATGCAAGGCGGCTGCGTATGCGAGAACGCGCCCAATCTGCGGCTGGGCACGTTCAACGTCGAGTTCGCGGCCATGATGGCCCCGCGACCACTCTTGCTGGTCTCGGCAACCGGCGACTGGACGCGCAACACGCCGCAGGAAGAATTCCCGGCCGTGCGCAGCATCTACGCTCTTTACGGCAAACCAGAGAACGTAGAAAACGTGCATATAGACGCGCCGCACAACTACAACCAGGCCAGCCGCGAAGCGGTTTATCGTTTCTTCGGCAAGCACGTGCTCGGTGAGACGGATCCCAAAAAGCTGGCCGAGCGCAGCATCCGCGTGGAGAAGCTCCAAGACATGCTGGCACTGCACAACCGCAGCCTGCCCGCGGGGGCTTTGGATTACGCCGGACTGTTTCGCCTCTGGAAAGACATGGCGCGTCGCCAGGCGGCTGAGTGTCGCGACCCGGAAACGTTGCGCGAGCGGCTGCGTCTCAACGTGGCTGTGGAGTGGCCCGACCAGGTCCTCAGCGAGCTGCGCGGGGAACGGCTCCTGTTGAGCCGCGCGGGCAAGGGCGATCGCATCCCGGGCGTCTGGCTGGACGGAACGGGCACGCCCGCTCTCATCGTGCATTCCGACGGTGCCGAAGCCGCGCGCCGCAGCCCGGAGGCATCTGCGCTCATCAAAGCGAAACGACCCGTCCTGATGATTGACGCCTTCCAGACCGGTTCCGCGGTCGCCCCGCGCGATCGTTCGCACCGTCACTTCCTCTGCTTCAATCAGACCGATGACGCGAACCGGCTCCAGGACATTCTCACCGCCCTGCGCTGGCTAAGCCAGCGGCGCCCCGGTCCCGTCGAACTGATCGGCCTGGAAAAGGCGCGTGTCTGGTGCCTGTTCGCGGCCGCCCTGGCGCCGGTAGAAGTCAGGTTGACAAGCAGTCTCGGACCCTTCACCGGCAGCGATCAGGACTTCATCGAGCAGTTCTTCGTGCCCGGCATCCAGCGCGCAGGCGGGCTTGAAACGGCGCTGAGGCTGACCGCGGGACGGCGCTAGTCCCGGCTCGGGCTTGCCGGTGTGATTTCGCGGATCCGGATGTTGCGGAACATCACGATACTGTTGCGGTCGTGAAGCTGGAGACCGATCGGCCCGACCTTGGGACGATCGGGCAAGCCGGGGTGCTCGGCAACGAGCTTGCCGTTCAGCTTCACACGGATCCGGTCAAAACGCGATTCGATCTCGAGGGTGTTCCAGTCGTTCCGCATATCCGGATCCTTGGCCGGCGCAAGCAGGTAGATGCTGCCGGTGGGGTAGCGATCCGGGTAGCCATTGGAGATCTGGATTTCGTAACCGATGTGGGAAGGCGTGCGGTTGGGATCCCACTCCGTGCCCACGGCCCAACGCGCGCGGGAAGTATCGCGGATGGAGACGCCGCTGTTACCGCCCAGACGAGTCCAGAATTCCAAGTAGAGGTCAAACTCACCGAACTCCTTCTTGGTGTACAGCCAGGACTGATGGAGGCAAGGTTTGCGCGGGTCGCACTGGCCAAGGAGGGTGCCGTCGCTCATGACGGTCCAGACACCCTCGCCGATGACCTCCCAACCCTCCAGCGTCTTGCCGTTGAACAGGGGAATCCAATCAGAGGCAGTGGCCAGCGAGGCGGCCAGCATGCAGATGAATACGTTCGGCGCCACGGCCGGAATTCTATCAAATCGGAGCCAGCCATCTCGGTAACCTGCGCGCGCCTGGCCTGCGCCTTCCCAATCGAAGTAGACTGAATACTAGCCATGGCCGGACTGCCGCAGCCGCTCCCTGTCCCTCAGCCCGAACCGGCGCCCTTGCGCCCCGTACCGGCTCCTGAGCGCCGCCCTTCGCGCTGGAAGGTCATCCTGCCGGTGAGCCTTGTGCTCGTCATCCTCGGGCTTCTGGCCTGGCTTGCGCTGCGCCCGCAGTTCGGTGGAGGCGCGCCTCCCGCGGCGCTGAAGACCGTCCAGGTGGTCCAAGGAACCTTCCGACGCACCTTGAGGGTCACAGGGCAAACTTCCGCGAGGAATTTCGCCAACATTACGGTTCCGCTCGTGCGCGCGCCGGACTCCGGTCGCAGCATGATCCTGATGAAGCTCGCCAAGCCGGGCACCTACGTAAAGGCCGGCGACGTCGTGGCGGAGATTGACGCTCAGAGCCTGGTGGATCACATTGACGATGTCAAGGATCAGGTGGCCCAGGCAGCCAATAACGTCAAGAAGCGGCTGGCCGAGCAGGCCGTGGATTGGGAGAATCTCCAGCAAACCCTGCGCGTGGCGAAGGCCAACTGGGACAAGGCGCTGCTGGATCTGAAGGCGGCGGAAGTCAAAACCGAGCTCGAGCGGGAGCTCTACCGCATCCGCGCCGAGGAAGCCGAGGCCAACTACAAGCAGCTTCAGGCTGACATCGCCTTGACCAAACAGCAGCAAGCCGCCGATCTGCGGATCCTCGAGATCGCGTACAAGCGCGAGCAGATCCACTTGGAGAGACACCAGGATGACCTCAAACGCTTCACCATCCGCACGCCGATGAGCGGCATGGTCGTCATGCAACAGATCTTCCGTTCGGGCGAAATGGCGCAGGTCCAGGAGGGTGATCAAGTTTCACCCGGACAACAAATCCTGAAAGTAGTTGATCTGAGCAGCATGCAACTGGAGGGCGCCATCAACCAGGCGGAAAACAGCCTGATCCGCGTGGGCCAGCCGGCTCGGGTGGGTCTGGACGCCTTCCCCGGCCTCGAGTTTCCCGGTACGGTGTACGCCATCGGCGCGCTGGCGGTTCGACCCAGCCGTGGCGAAAGCTACTACCTTCGCACCGTTCCCGTCCGCATCGCCATTCACGGCAGCGACCCCCGACTGCTCCCCGATCTGTCCGCCTGGGCTGACGTAGAGATCGAGAGGGAAGATAACGTGCTCATGGTGCCGTTGCATGCCGTGCACACGGAAAACGGCCAGAACTTCGTCTACGTCAAGCGTGGCGACACTTTCGAGAAACGCCCAGTGCAGTTGGGGCCGCGCAATCAAACCCAGGTCGTGATCCGTGAGGGTCTGCGGGCAGGCGAGCAAGTGGCGCTGGAGCGTCCGCCGGAAAAGAAGCCCCCCAAGCCCTGAGAAAGCTCAGGCCGGTTTTTCGCCGATCAGGATCAAGGACTGACCGAGCGGCAGGTTCAAGCCCATCGCCAAGATGCCGGCTTCGATCCGCAGAGGCCACTCGAGGAGCCGGTTCAGCCAGCCAGGAATGGGCGCCAGACCGCTGGCCGGCGGCTTGCGCAGCAATGGTTCCCAAATGCGAAACTTTGCCAGAGCCACCGGGAGCAACAGCGAATTGGCATACGTCATCCGCAGAACCCGCACACCGGCGCCCGTCGCCGCGGATCGCAGCCGGGCTCGCGTAAAACGTTGCCTTTCTCCCGTGAACTGGGAATGCCGGCTCCGGAGAATATCCAGCGCTGCCGTGCGCAGCACCAGCAACCCTCGCGGCTTGAGGACGCGAACCAGCTCGGCGAGCGGTCGCGCTTCCGCTCCCGCCGGGAAGTGCACCAGCACATCGAGGGAAAACACGGCATCGAAGGCGTCCTCAGGAAACGGCAGTTGCGCGATGTCGGCTTGAACGAGCCGCTGGACCCCGAGGGAACGCCCGTAGGCAAGGCCTTCCGCGGCCAGATCTACCGGGACCACGCGCCAGCGGTAGCGTCGCTCCAGCTCGCGGGCGAAGTGACCCGTCCCGCATCCGGCTTCCAGCACCCACTCGATGCGACGGTCGCGCACCAGCGGATCCAGCAGCGTGAACAGAATCCGCCGCATGCCGCGGAACCACCAGAACTCTTCTTCTGCCCGCGCCAGGTAGTGAAATTCGGCGGGATTCATTGGGCGGGCACCAGAACCAGCTTGCGCTTGCGCCCCTGGTGCTCCGGCATGGCGCAGGAGGGCGGACGGTCTGCCTCCAAATAATGGGCCAGGTGCTCCCGATACCAGGCCAGGGAGGCGCGGATGCCGTCCGCAAAACAGACGCGGGGTGCCCAGCCAAAATCGCGCCTCAGCCTCTGACAATCGCCCACGTAACTGCCTATGTCAATTCGCTTGCGCTCGGCAGGGAAGGGCTGTGTGATCACACGCACTCCCGCTGCCTCGGCAATGGTGTCCGCGATCTGTCGCAGGGACAGCGCCTCCGGACCCGCCACGTTGTAAGTGCGCGCAGGCAAACTAGCCGCTGCGCCCACCCGCAGGAACGCCTCCACCACATCGTCCACGTAAACGGGATCGCGGAGTTGCTGCCCGCCATCGTAGACCTCCAGGTCTTGCCCCAACAAGGCGCGACGGAGAAACGTGCTCAGCACACCCTGGCAGGGAATGCGCAGCGCCATGCGCGGACCGTAGACGTTGGTCAGCCGCAACACGACCGCGTCCAGCGCACCCATGCGCGATAGCATCAGATGGTACAAGCTCGTCGCGTATTTGTGCACCCCGTTGTAATCCACTGGCTCCACAGGGTGCTGCTCATCCACGGGCAGGTACTTGGGCACGCCGTAAACCTGCCGCGTACCGGCGTAGACTACCCGGACCCCGGGCCGCTCGCGCCGCAAGACCTCCAGGAAGCGCAAATGGGCCGCCGTGTTGATCTCGAGGTCACGCTCGGGCGCCATCATGCTGTGGATGTGGCTGACCTCGCCGGCCAGATTGAATACGACATCGCACCCGGCGAGAACCTCCCGGAACTCCTGAGCCTCTCCGATGTCGCGCGGAATCAGTTCAACCCGGTCCGCGA
>JAPWUP010000005.1 GCA_028275505.1 Bryobacteraceae bacterium | reverse complement strand
TCTTGATCAGCATCAGCACGAGGACAGCGGCAGTGTGTGCCTTGACGCTGTGCGGCAACTGCGGAGGCATCCAGACCCAGGCGCCCGCACGGACGCGGTGTGCGTCCTTGCCCAACGTCAAGCTCACTTCCCCGTCCAGCACGTGCAGGATTGCCGGGCTGGCTGCCGTGTGCTCGGACAGCTCCTCACCCGGGGCGAAGCCGAACAGCACGACCTTGAGCTGATCGTCGTTATGCAGGGTACGGCTCAGGATGCCGTCCGCCGGCGGCGTGATTTCCGCGCGAAGATCCGGGATGAAGCGATACTCCACCTTGCCTCCTTTGCGGCGGCTACGATAAAAGGTGCCGCAAGCGGCACGTCCAATTATGCCAGAGCCGGAAATGGCTGCCGCTGACCAGCCGGGCCAGGCGCCGCTGCCTGCCTACTGCGACGTCAGCCTGCCGGTCCCGCTCGATCAGGCCTTCACCTACGCGTTGCCCGAAACCCTGCGGCATCGCGTGCGCCCGGGTTGCCGTCTTCTGGTGCCCTTCGGCCCCCGGAAGCTCGTCGGCATCGTCTTGCGCTGCCACAACGAGAAGCCCGAAGTGAACGTGCGCGAGGCGCTGCGCCTGCTCGACGAAGAACCGGCGCTCAGCGAGGACCTGCTCGAGCTCGGGCGTTGGATCGCTTCCTACTACTGCGCGCCGCTGGGGGAGACGTTGCGCGCCATGGCGCCGCTGGGGAGCGACCTGCGGCGCGGGAAGGTCTATTCGCTCACCGAATCGGGTCGCGATGCGCTGCGCCGGCTGACCGGCGTGCCGGATGACCAGAGTCCCGCGATCCAAGTGATGCGCCTGCTCGAGTTCCGTCCCCTGGCCGAGAGCACCATCGCCCGCAAGGTCGTCAAGGCCGAGGCCGCGTTGCGCGAGCTGGTGCGACGCGGCTTCGTCCAGGTGGAAGACGTGGAGGCGCTGCGCGACCCATTCCGCTCGCCCTCCGAGCGGCTGCGCGTGGAACTGACCGGGCCGCGGCCAGAGGGGAAGTTCAAAAAGCCCGAGCGCGAGCTGCTCGCGTACCTGGAGTTGCATCCCGGCAGCCACAACCTGCGCGAGCTGGAGCAGCGCCTGCCGTACGCCGGCTCGGCGGCGCGATCGCTGGCACGACGCGGGCTGGTGCGGATCTTCATGGAGCGCCCGTTGAGCACCCAGGCGCCGGACCGCCCGCCGGTGGTCCTCAATGCGCACCAGCAGGCCGCTTATGACGCCATCCGGACCGCGCTCCAAGAAAAACAATTTCGCGTGTTTCTGTTGCAGGGCGTCACGGGATCGGGCAAAACCGAGGTCTACCTGCGTGCCATCGAGGCAGCCCTGGCCCTGGGCCGTGGAGCGCTCCTGCTGGTGCCCGAGATCGCACTCACGCCCGCCGTCGCCGCCCTCTTCTTCCAGAGGTTCGGGGATCGCGTCGCCATTCTTCATTCGGCTTTCAGCGATGCCGAGCGGGCCGACCAGTGGCGGAGGATTCGCTCGGGCGCGGCGCCGGTGGTGGTGGGCACGCGTTCCGGCGTCTTCGCGCCCGTACGCGATTTGGGCCTGATCGTCGTGGACGAGGAACACGACCACAGTTACAAGCAGGAAGAGACGCCGCGCTACCACGGGCGCGACGTGGCCATCGTCCGGGCCCAGATGGCGGGCGCTTGCGTGGTACTGGGTTCGGCGACCCCCAGCCTGGAAAGCCGTTACAACGCGCAGCGCGGCAAGTACGTCCGGCTCCTCCTGCCGGAGCGGATCGAGCAGCGCCCGCTGCCCCGCGTCGAGCTGGTGGACATGCGAGCCGAGTTTCTGGAGACGCGCAAACAGGCGACGTTCTCGCGACGGTTGCTCGAGGAAATCGGGGCACGGCTCGAGAAGGGCGAGCAGACCATGCTGCTGCTGAACCGGCGCGGTTTCGCCTGCTTTGTCGCCTGCCGCTCCTGCGGCCACCGCGTGGAGTGCGTCAACTGCGCGGTGACGCTGACCTACCACCGGCGCGATCACCGCCTGCTCTGCCACTACTGCAACTACGCCGAGCCGCCGCCCAGCGCCTGTCCCAAGTGCGGGAGCGAATATCTTTACTACGTCGGCGTCGGATCGGAGCGTATCGAAGAAGAAATCCACCGCCACTTTCCGAAGGCGCGCGTGGCGCGCATGGACCGGGATACCGTTGCGGGTCGCCGGCAGTACGAGAGCATCCTGTCGGCCTTCCGCGAGGGGCGTTTCGACATCCTGGTGGGCACGCAGATGATCGCCAAGGGCCACGACATTCCCAACGTGACGCTGGTCGGCGTGGTCTCGGCTGACACGGGACTCGGCGTGCCCGATTTCCGCGCGGCCGAACGGACTTTCCAGTTGCTCACGCAGGTGGCGGGACGCGCGGGTCGCGGCGAGCTGCCGGGCACGGTAATCATTCAGACGATCAATCCGGACCACTATGCCATTCGCTTCGCGGCCCTTCAGGATTACGAGCTCTTCTACGAGAAAGAACTTCAGTTCCGGCGCATGATGCGGTATCCGCCGTTCAGCGCTCTGGCCAGCGTGCTGCTGCGCAGCCGGCGACAGGAGGAAGCGTTCCGCATGAGCGCGGAGCTGGGTCGTTTCTTGACGCCCGCGCCGGAGGGCGTGAAAGTGCTGGGGCCGGCGGAAGCGCCCGTGCCCAGACTGAAGAGCGAATACCGTTACCAGTTGCTGCTCAAGGCGGCCAGCCGCCGGAAGCTGAGCGAGGTCCTGGGAGCGGTCCGGCAATTCGCGCAGCAGCAGGAGTGGCCGGCCACGGCCATGGTGATTGACGTGGACCCTGTCAGCTTGCTCTGAGGGGAGGGCGATGCGGGGGCGCGAGGCTGGTGCAAGCGGGAGCGTCAAGCGGTGATCTTCAGCTTCGAAGTGCTCGAGCTGAATCTGCGCGCCGCGCTCGGCGTTTTCAGCCGGGCGCATCCGGACGGCGAGGTGCGTGAGCTGCCGGGCCTCGAACTCATCTGCTCAGGAGTGCGGTTCAGCACGTTCAACGCCGTGCTGCTGACGGATCCGGCGGATTCCGAGGAGGAGCTGGGCGCACGCGTGCGACGGGCGCGTGACTACTTTGGCGAGCGCGGCTTGCCGTGGTCGCTGTGGCTGTGCCAGTCCTGGCTGGGCAGAAATTTGCGTCGAAGGGCCCGCAAGGTCCTGGAAGCCGCGGGATTGCGCCTGCTCGTCCGCATGCCGGCCATGGTGGCCGAACGGCTGCGCCCGCCCTCACGCCCCTTGCCAGAGCTGGCGTTCCGAAAGGTCGAGGACGAGACGACCCGCCGCGCTTTCGCAGAAATCATGACCGCAACCTTCGAAGTACCCTCGGCGATCGCTCGGCAGATCTACGGCGCCGAGGCTACGTGGCGGGACGGGTTCACCGGCTGGGTGGGTTACCTGGAAGGCATGGCCGTGACCACGGCGGCCACGCGGGTGGCGGCGGGCGTAGTGGGTCTTTATGCGGTTGGTACGCTGCCGGCCTTCCGCGGACAAGGGTGCGCGGAGGCAGCGGTGCGCCATGCCTTGCAGCAAGCCCAGACGACCTCCGGAATCGAGACCAGCGTTTTGCAATCCACCCCCGCCGGGCTGCGTCTGTACGAGAGGCTGGGCTATCGCGCGGTGACGGACTACGAGGTCTACGTGAGTTACTGAGTCGGCGAAATCTTCAAAACTCGAGCAGCAGCCCTGCCGAAGGAATGACAGGAAACATCTTGTCCAGGGTCAGGAAAGCCTGGGCGGTGCGCGCGTTGTAGCCGTTGAAACTGTCGAAGCGGTAATTGGCGTGATTGGTCAGGTTGACGATTTCACCGTACAGGGTAAGTTTCCAGCGATCGAAAACGAAGGCCTTGTTGATGCGAAAATCGCCCCGGTGGTAAGAAGGCAGGCGCACACGGTTTCGTTCAGCGGCCAGGAAGTAACGGTCGCCCTCCTTGCGGAAAAAGCCCGGTATCGGGAATCCACTTCCGTAAATCCACCGCATGCTCAGATTCACAGTGGGCCGGACGCGGTAGCTTACGTAGACGTTCACACCGTGCTTCTGGTCGAAATCCGACGGGAATTCGGCGCCGCTTGCTCCATCGCGCATCCGGGTGTGCCCCCAGGAATAGGCGATCCAGCCGGTGAGGCGATTTGCCGTCCGTTGCTGGAAGAAGACTTCGAAGCCCCTCGCCCGTCCACGCAAGGAATTCACTACGGGCGCGTCCAAGCGCTGCGGGAGGATGCGTCCGGTGACAAGACGCGGCTCATAGAGCGGGCGAAAGAGCAGGTCGCGGTCCCGACGCTCGTAAACCTCGGCACGCACGCGCGACCGCTCGCCCAGTCGCCGTTCGATCGCGGCCGTGTAATGGACGGCGCGTTCCGGCAACAAGTGCGTGCCGCCAAGAAACGAGAACAGCCAGTGCAAATCCGGGAACTGCGCATACTCGCCCCAACCCAAGTGGATTCGAGTCCGAGGCTCGGGAGCAAGCGAGAGGGACAGGAAGGGGGAGTAAGTGGAGGTCCCGGTGGCGTCGTGCCGATCCCACCGGGCGCCCATCACGAGCTGGAAGCGACCCTGCCAGGGGCGGAAGGACTGCTGTAAGTAGCCGCCGCCACGCAGGGCTGTGCCGCGATACTCGTCCAGCCGCCGGGTTACGAAGGGATTGAACTGGTATCGGTAGATGAAACCATCGGCGCGCAAGCGCCGGAGGGAAGCCCCGGCGTCGAGCGGGGCATCGTCCCGCCAAAGCCAGGTCGCGCTCGAGGTCCACGCCCATTCGCCGTAATAGCCGCCCGCCAGCGGCAGCTCGTCCCGGCTCCGATTGTCGAAGCGTTCGCGCATCCAGGCGGCGCGGCTGGAGGCCACGAAACGGGAGGCGGGCGTGTATCGCCAGCCCAGGCTGGCCAGTGTGATGTGGTTATCTGCGAGCATCACGGAGTTGACGCCCAGCCGCGGGCGCGAGCGCGTGCGATCGAGGTCGGACAGGCCTTCGATGAGGCCGAGGCTGATCTGCTGGTGCGGGGTCACGTCGAACGTAAGCTTGCCCTGCACGTCGCTGAAGCCGAAGGCCAGCGTGGGCTCGGTCGTGGCGGTGCGGCGGATGATGTACTGGAAGTAACTCTTGCGGGCGCTGACCAGCCAGGCGCCGCGGCGGCTGCGCCCGATGGGTCCTTCGGCCATGAAGCCCGCGTTGGAGGCGCTGGCCGTGACGCGGAAGCTGCGCCGCGTGCGGCTGCCTTCGCGCGTGGTCACCTCGAGGATGCCTGCCGTGCGATCGCCGAAGCGGGCAGGCGGCGCAGCAGCGTGGAGCACGAGCGCATCCACCATGTCGCCGTTGAACAAGGTCATGGAGCCGGTGGCCGATTCGCCTTGCAGGGTGTGGAAAGGCACGTGAAGCAGCACGTCGTCCAAATAAAGGCCGATGCGTTCCCAGGAAGCGCCGCGCAGGGAGAATCTGCTGTCGAAGTCGTCGTTGGAACTGACGCCGGGCAGGGCCTGAGCCGCGCGTAGAGGATCGTCCGCCAGGACGCTGCCCAGGTTCTTGACTTCGTTGCCTTCGAGCGTCAGTTGCGACGGGCTGTCGGCTTTGACAGGTTCGAAGACGTCGCCGCGGACTTCTACGGAATCCGAGTGCCGGAAAGTATCGGGGCTGAGAACGATTTCGAATTCGACCTGTTGCCCCTCGGCCAGACTGAACGTCTTGCGTACCATCCGGTATCCGACGGTAGCTGCCTGCAACGTGTACTGGCCCGCCGGGATGCCGGTAAGCGAAAAACGGCCCTGCGCGTCGCTTTGCGTCTGCCACGGGGCGCCGACGAGCGACAGGCGGACGCGCGCCAGCGGCTCACCCGTCTGCGCATCGAGCACCACGCCGCTGACCAGCCCGTGGGGCTGCGCAGCCATGAACCCAACCCCGAGGGTCCAAAGTAGCGTCAGCCGCAGCAAGAAGAGATTATAGTCGCGACGTGCGGGCAAGAGGCGGGCCCGGCCCGCTGACCGGGCCCGTCATGGTGTCCGTCAGAAGTGGATGCGGCCAGTGTACTGCACCTCGCGGCCGTAGTTGCCGCCGGCCATCGTGGTGCTCTTGCCGAAGTTGGCGCTGGTGACGCTGGTGTTCGGCTGACCCGGCATGAACGCGTTCGGGAAATTGAAGAACTCCATGCGGAGTTCAAAACGTACACGCTCGGTAATCCGGAAGTACTTGACCGCGGTAGCGTCCCAGTTCCAGAAGCCTGGGCCGCGCAAGCCGTCGAAGTACCACGGGTTGGTGCGCGGCGTGTACGGCTCTGCCTGCCGGCACTTCGAGGTATCGAACCAGCGCGACAACGTGGGCTTGTCCAGCTTGGGATTGCCGTCGCAGACCATCTGCCCGAACGTGAGCAGCGGGCCGTTGTTCCACAGGAAAATGTGGCTGGTGGCCCAACCCCCGATCAGGGCATCCACCCAGCGGTTGACGTTGGAGGCGAACTGCCGGCCACGCCCGAAGGGCAGCTCCCAGGTCCCCGCCAGGCGGATGTAGTGGCGCGGCTCGCGCGTGTCAATCATGGTGAACTTCTTGTTGTAAGTGTCAATATCGTTGAAGAATTCGTCGCGGGCCTCCCGGGCGTAGTTATACCCGAAAGTGAAGGAGACGCCGTGGGCCATTGGCCGCTCGGCTTTGAACTGGATCGAGTGGTAGTGACTGTCCTTGCCCCGGAGGAATCGCTCAGTAATGTTGCCGTAGTGGGGGTAAGTGCGCAGCAGGCTGCCCACGGTGACCGTCGGCTGGTTGCGCAGCACGCCCGGCATCTTGTCGGGAGGCAGCAAACGGTAGAACGGGTTCGGGACAGCCTTGGTGGTAGCGCCCTTGTAAGTGTAGCTGTAATTGGGGTCCACCATGTTCAGGTTGTAAGTGTAATCGCCGCCCCACATGCTGGCGTCCTGGACGTTGCGGCCCAGGTTCACGAAATAGGTGGTTTCGGTAAGCACCCGCAGGGGAAGCTGGCGGGAGAGCGTGACGTTATAGCGGTCGTTGATCGGGTGAATCATGTTCTGGGGGAAGAAGGTCACGCTGTCCCCCAAGTTGGTGTAGCGGCCCAACGACTTGCCCACCGGCAGCAGCAGCGGGTTACTGCCGGACGGGAACGGGTCGCTGATCAAGGTGCGCGGCACGCCCTCGATGGGGCCCAGCGCAGTAGTCGTGCGGGAGAAGCCGTCTTTGGGCCAGTAGTTGGTTTCGGGGTAAATCGTGACCCATGGCACCGCGTAGCGCGCGAAGCCCACGCGCAAGGCCGTCAGGTCATTGATGCGGAAGGCTGCGCCCACGCGGGGCAGGAACACGTTCTTTTGGGAGTCGAAGACGCCCGGATGCTTGTCGTCGGTAAAGATCCAGGCGCCGGTCCACTTGTAAGGAATCCGCGCGATGGCCAGGACCTCGTCCGGCATTTTGGGCGGGTTGTTCGCCAGTTCGGGAATGGGGTCGTTGAGATCGAGATAGCGCGAGTACATGCGGTTGTATTCGGAAGGCGCCGTCTCGAGTTCGTAGCGGATACCCAGGTTGAGGGTAATCCGGCGCGTGAGCTTGATGTCGTCCTGGAAGAAGAAAGCCCACATCTGCTGGTGGGAGTCCACCATGGGCATGATCCGGGCGTTTCCGCTGTTGACCACGCCCAGCAGCGCGGAGGCGAACATGTTGCCGCTCTGGCGGGCGTCGAACTTGAGGAAGGTGTCGCCGGTGTCAATGGCGTGGAAGGTGAACCCGCCCGGGCCCGGTGAACCGTTCTGGTCGTATTGGTAACGGAGCATCCAGCCGACCTTCATATGATGAATGCCGCGGTCGTGGGTGACGCTCACGTTGCCGTTATGCGACCGGCCCCGGACCAGCCACCAGCTCGCGACCCCGGTGCTGACGCTGCCGTTGCCGCTGAAGTTGAAGTTGGGATAGTAGACGCCGGGCAAAGGCGCCAGGATGGGCTTGTACCACCCGTTCGGCCAGAGGTTCGCCCAGACTGACTGAGGCACCTTGGCCCACTGCGAATCGTAATCGTCCTCCACGTAGACCGCGCCGTAGCGCATATTGATCACCGTGTTCGGACTCAGCATGTAAAGGCCGTCAGCCACCGCGTTCAAAGCGTCCATCAGGCCGCCGTTGTCCGACCGCACGGCAATGGTGCCGCCATGGTTGGGGTTGTCGAGGCGAGTTTCGTACTTGGAAAACCGCGTGTACATCCGCCATTTGTCGCTGATGTTGAAATCCACGCGGTTGGAAATGTTCCAGTACTTGAGCCACCATGAGTAAGTGGCCTTGTAATTGTCAATCCCCGAGGGATCGTTGCCGGGGTTGTTGGGTTTCCAAAGATCGTTCATGATCTTCTGGCCGGTCGGATCAATGCGGTTCTTGGGCAGAATGTTGCCGGGGAAGGGCTGGCGGCTGACCGTGGCCGTCGCCGGATCGAACTTGGTCGTGAACGGATCGTAAATGACACGCAGAGCGCCCGTGGGCGTGAGCGAGCGCGAAAAATCCCCGGTGCGCTCCAGATCGGTCGGCAGCGTGTAAATGCGGGTCTGTGGCTGCGTGCTCCTCCACCCTTCGTAGGTCTGGTAGAAGAAAAGCCGGTTCTTGAGGATGGGGCCACCCACAGTCCCGCCCCAGATGTGATTGCGCACCACGCTGAAACCCCGCGTAATCCGGTTGGTGACCGCGTTCAGTTTGGGATTGCGTCCGAAGTAATAGGCGGTTCCGTGATACTCGTTGGTGCCGGACTTCATGGAGACGTTGAGCACGCCCCCGGCGCTGAAGCCGTACTCGGCGTCCACGGCGTTCTGGTGCACCACGACCTCCTGCACGCCGTCCATCGAGGGCATGTAGGAGCCGCGGGCGGAGACGCCCAGCGCCGCTCCGTCTAGCAGCATGTCGTTCTTGCCGCCCGTGCGTCCTCCGATGTCCAGTCCGTTGGAGGACCACATGTAAAACGGATTGCGGTGAGCGATGTCCCAGTAACGGTTGATGACCGCCGGGTTGAGCAGCGCCAGCGTGAAGGGGTTCCGCGCCAGGATGGGAATATCCCGGAGCATGTTGCCCTGCACGGTGGTGCTCATGGTTCCGGTGTTGAATTGCACGCCGCTGACGACTTCGGTGACGGTGATCTGCTCGCTGACCGCGCCGACCGTCAACTGTGCGTTGACGGTAACGTCGCCTCGGGTGAGCACGGTGATGTTTTCCTGCACGAAGCGATTGAACCCGGCTGCCTCCACGGTGAGCGTGTAAGTGCCGGGCTGGACGAAGTCGAACAGGTATCGCCCGGTAGCGTCCGTCTCACGGGTGGTCTCGATCCCGGTGTTGACGTTGCGCAACGTCACCTTGGCGCCGACGATGGCCGCCTGGCTGGGATCGGTGACCAGCCCTTGGACGCGCCCCCGGTATTCCTGCGCCGCCAAGGCTGCGGCCAGGAACAACGTCAGCCATGAAAGTTTGCGCACACTCATTGCACTGTGGCTCCTTTATCGAAATGGGGAAAGATGTCAGGGGCAGAGGGTCGCCCAGGCCTTCCCCTCCCCTCTATCGCATCCCAGACGTGTAGCCGGCACTGCCCCTGGCGCGCCGACCGCATGAACCGTATTTTACTTTCCGGCCACCGCGAAGTCAAGGGCAATGCGCAAGCCGGATTGGACGGGTCGGTTTTGGCGCCTGCTGCCAGCCGTCCCTTCCCGGCAAGCTACGACTCGGAAGGCGCTTCCGGCGCCCGCTGGGAAGCTTCCCAGACGGGCTTGCGCAAGCGGAGCCAGTCGGCAAAAACGCCTGGGTTCTCCAGCCAGGTCAGCATCCACAACAGCATCTCCTGTTTGTCCGCCTTCTTCTGGGGGCTGGTTCGAGCGCTCCGGATGACCCAGCGGGCGCGGTCCTTGGCCTGAATCACCTGGCGCCGGCACAGCATCGCTCTCTCGCGGTCACCCGACTCCAGCGCACTCTGATATTCCCGCGCCAGGGCCAGCAAAGTTCGCTCGAGCAATTCGAAGTTATCCTGCCGCACGCCCTCGACCAGCGGGTCCAGAGGGAGGCCTGATTCGCGAAGCAGGTGACGAAGCCGGTCCTCGGAAACGTCGGCCAGGTCTGCGCGCAACTCCTGCCAGAGGCCTTCCGTAATCCGTTCGGGCTGGCGCCGGGCGAGCCACTCAGCCAGGCGACTTCGCGCGCTGGTTCGCTTTCTGGCCACGGCGATACCTCGCTACGGCGCGCTGGTGCGACGCCAGATCCCGCGAAAACTGGTGTGCCCCGGAGCCGTCGGGCAAGGCGACGAAGTAAAGGTAATCGGTTCGGGCGGGGTTGAGTGCGGCTTTGATGGCATCCAGTCCGGGATTGGCGATCGGCCCGGGAGGCAAGCCGGGATGCTGGTATGTGTTGTAACGCTGCTTGCTTTCCAGATCGGAGCGGTACAACACGCCGCGATAGCGCTCTTCGAGCAGCGCTGCATAAATGGCGGTCGGATCGCACTCGAGCGGCATGCCCCGCCGCAAACGGTTCAGAAAAACCGAAGCCACCAGCGGGCGCTCGTGCGGCAGCGCGGTTTCTTTTTCGATCAGGGAGGCCAGAGTGACGGTCTCGTGCACGTCGGCGTTGGTTTGCAGGGAAGCCCACACCTGCCGGAATCGCCGGGTCATCTGGCGACAGAGTTCGCGCGCGGTCGTGTGACGACTGAGACGGTATGTGTCAGGGAAAAGATAACCCTCCAGAGTAGGCGCACGCGGCGCGAGATCACGGATCAAAGTCGGGTCCCGGGCCTCCCGGAGAAATTCTTCCGCGCGCATCAAACCCAACTGCTCGACCGCCGCGGCGATGTCGAACATGTTGGCGCCTTCGGGCACGGTGAGCGAATAGTAAAACACATCGCCCCGCGCCAGGCGATCGAAAACCGCCCAGGTGGAGGCCGGTTGTTGAAAGCGATACTCGCCGTAATGGAGCTTGACGCCGGGTTTCAAGGCCCGGGCCAGCCAGAACTGCCATCGCCAGCGAATGACTCCGGACTGGGCCAGCAAGCGGCCGATTTCCCACGAGCTGGTGCGCGCAGGAATATCCACGAAGGTCTCGCCCGCAAAGCCCGCATAAGGCTGCCAGAGAGAAACCAAAGCGAGGGATGCCAGCGCCACTGGCAACAGGATGGCAAGGAGTTTAAACTTGCGCACGCAGAGTTACCCTCCGGCCCGGGCGGCCCGGCTTTCGAGGTAGCTTTGCAGGATCAGCACGGCGGAGAGTTGATCCACGGCCTGTGCCCGCTTGCGCAAGCTGATGCCACTGTCCCGCAGTACGCGCTCGGCCTGCGCGGTAGTAAGGCGCTCGTCGTGCAACTCGACGGGGAGGCCGGTAACACGGGCCAGCTCCTCGGCGAAGCGACGCGCGGCCACGGCTTGCGCTCCCTCCTCTCCGCTCAAATGCAGCGGATAGCCAACCACGATACGGCACACCTGGTACTGGCTGGCCAGGCGGGCCAGCGCCTCCAGGTCCTTGCGCTTGCTAGTGCGCACCAAGGTTGGCAAGCCCTGCGCCGTGATCCCCAAGGGATCGCTGATGGCCAGACCGATGCGGCGGGCGCCCAGATCCAGGGCGAGAATCCTGCCGGTTACCGCGGACTCGCTTTGCACAGCCGCGATTTCATTATAGGTCTTGGCTGATCAGGGCGACGGTGGCGTGTTACAGTAAGCTGTAGTAGACCGCGGCCCCGCAACGCGGTCGCAGGGAGATCCCCTTGGCGGTGCTCGTTCAGTCCCTCCGCAGGCGCAGGCCCAGGGACGTCGCCGGCGTCGTGATCAGTCTGGGTGTGGTCGTCGCGCTGCTTTATTTCGGCCGCGCGTTTTTCATCACCCTGATTTCGGCTGTTATCGTGGCTTTCCTGTTGGAGCCGTTTGTCGTCCTTCTGGGCCGCCTTCGTATCCCGCGTGCTACGGCGAGCTTCCTGGTCTGCGCCCTGGCGCTGCTGGTGGTGTATCTGGTGGGCCTCGGGCTGTATACGCAACTGGCCGATCTGGTGGACGACTTGCCGAAATACCAGCAGCGCGTCAACGATCTGGTGGACCGCGTGCTGGCCCGCATCGAGAGCGTCGAACAGTCCATTTATCAACTGGTGGTGCCCAAGCGCTTCCGGGAACAGGAGAAAGTGGAACCGGCGCCGCCCCCTCCAAGGACGCGCCGCTCCCGCGTAGCTGCGCAGCCGGTGCTACCGCCTCCCGTACAGGAGGTCCGCATCCGCCAGGAGCGCCAGCCATTGCTGAGTTATCTCGCGGCTCACGTGGGATCGGTCTACGAAGTCGCCTTGATGGCGTCCTTCGTGCCGTTCCTGGTGTACTTCATGCTGAGCTGGCAGGAACAGTTGCGGCGGCGTTTCCTTGAGCTGTTCGACGAACCCGCGCGCGTCGTTGTGGCGCGCAGTCTGGCCGGCGTGGCCCGCATGGTCCGCGCGTTCATGCTGGGCAATTTTCTGCTCGGGCTTCTGCTGACGGCTGCCACCGCGCTGCTTTTTCGGGCCTTCTGGCTGCCTTACCCGCTGCTGATGGGCTCCATCAGCGGTTTCCTGAGCCTGATTCCCTACATCGGCTTGCCGCTGGCGATCCTGCCCGCCATCGTTTCAGCGTTGCCGGTCTACAATGCGATGACGCCGTATCTGTTGCTCGCCGGCGCGGTGGCGCTGTTCCACCTGATCGCCCTGAACTTGCTGTACCCGAAGATCGTGGGACCTCGCGTACACCTCAATCCGCTGGTGGTGACGGTCGCATTGATGGCGTGGAGCGCGCTGTGGGGAGCGATGGGCCTGATCCTTGCGATCCCGTTGACGGCAGCGATCAAAGCCGTGTGCGACAACGTACCGCGTCTGGAGCCCTACGGCAGACTGCTGGGCGACTGAGAGCCCGGCGCCCCGGCCCGAGCTATCATAAGGCGTGACCATGACACGCCGTGAACTGCTTGCCCTGCCTGCCCTGGCGCTGCGGGTCGGTCGGAGCATTGATCGTTCCCGTATCAGCGCCATCACCGATGAGATCGCGCCAACCCCCGCCGAGGCGATCCGCTTCGCACAACAGTATGGTTTGAAATGGGTGGAGCTGCGGGCCGTCCCCGGCTCGAAAACTTATTACCAGTTTCTCAGTGACGACGAGCTGCGCGCGGCGGCGCGGGAGCTCGCGGATGCCGGCCTGCGGGTGTCGTTTCTCAATACCGGGCTGCTGAAGTTTCCGATGCCAGGGACCGAGCCGGTCCGATTCCGCAACGAAACGCCAGAGGCTCGCGCGAAACGGCTCGCGCGGGATCAGGCGGAGTTCGACCGGCGCATGGAGGATCTTCGCAAAGCCATCCGCGCCGCCCATATTCTCGGCACGGACAAGATCCGCATCTTCACCTTCACGCGCGTCGCAGATCCTATGGCGCTTTTGCCGCGCATCGCCGAAATCCTCGAGCCGATGGTGGCGGTGGCTGAGCGCGAGAACGTGCGCCTGCTGGTGGAAAACGAGGGCTCGTGCAACGTGGCCACCTGCGCCGAGCTTGCGGCGTTGATGAAGATGCTTCCCTCCAAGCACTTGGGCATCAACTGGGACGCGCTGAACGGGGCCGCTCACGGCGAGAAGCCCTTCCCTGACGGATACCAGTTGCTGCCCAAGGAACGAATCGGTAACGTGCAGATCAAAGGGCGCAGCGTACTGGAAGGCCCACAGCGGCTGGATTGGGCCGCGATCTTCCAGGCGATGGCGCGCGATGGCTACGAGGGCTGCTTCGGGCTGGAGACGCATATCTTCGGGCCGGAGCTTTTCCAGAAATCGCACGAGTGTATGCGCGAGATTCTGCGGATCGTGGACAGCCTGGCGCCGCCCACCAGCGCTTCCGGAGGGGTTTGACCGGCGCACGACCCCGTGCCTATACTGAAAGCAGTGGGGCAGGGAGATCCTGGCCGGCCCCGGCGCGAACAGGTTCGACATGGCGATTCTGATTACTCTGCTGTACATCGTCCACATCTTGGTGTGCTTCTTTCTGGTGGTCGTAGTGTTGCTGCAAAGCGGCAAAGCCGCTGACCTTGCCGGGGCTTTTGGCGGTATGGGTTCCCAGACGGCCTTCGGGCCGCGGGGCTCGGCAACGCTGCTTTCCAAGGCGACCACGGTAGCGGCGTGCATCTTCATGGCCACGTCGCTGACGCTGGCTATCATCGCGACGCGCCATGCGGGCGCCGGCAGGACGGTGCTGGAGACGCAGCCTGTCAAGCCGGCGCCAGCGGCTCCGGTCCAAGTTCCCGGCGCCCCGAGCGGCCAGCCCAGCATGACGATTTATAATGAACAAGGGCAGCCGGTACAGACGGTGCCGTTACCAGTGCCTGCCGCGCCTGGTCAGGCGCCACAGCAATCACCGGCACCCAAGAAGTAGCCTCGAAGGTTCTGATGGATGCGGAGGTGGCGGAACTGGCAGACGCACTAGCTTGAGGTGCTAGCGGGAGCAATCCCGTGGGGGTTCGAGTCCCCCTCTCCGCACCATCCCTCATGTGCTTCGCCCCCGTCCAACGGCGCACCACCGTGGTACATTCGTAAAGGTATCCTAGGGCGGTTAGCTCAGCTGGTCAGAGCGTCTGCCTTACAAGCAGAAGGTCAGAGGTTCGAGTCCTCTACCGCCCACCAGTTGGACCTCAGGCGTTCGACTTACCAGAGGCTAGGGCAACGGAACTTGAACTCGCTACTTGAAATCCGATCCGCCTCTGTGCTACTATCACCGTCGTCATCGTCCCAAGGGTGAGACTCGGAGGGGCGCTATGAAGCCTGCCCAGTGGTTTCTCTCCTTCCTAGTTGCCGTCGCCACCCTGCCGGCGGAAGTCGTGGTCAGGAAACTCGAGGCCTCCGCGCAGCCTGGCGGCGCCGTGTTCATCGAGTTACAGGCGGATGGCTTGGAGCCGGGCGCGGTCGTGCGTGTAGGAGGCAAGCAGGCGGTCGTGAGCGAAGCATCCTCGGGCCGCGTGCTTATCGAGGCGCCGCTCAAATTCACTTTCGGCGGCCTTGCCGTGGTCGAAGTGCGCAATCCCAGCGGTGGCTCCACGCGCGCGGTTGTGGAGGTCCAGGTGCCGGGCGCGGTGGTTTCGTGGCGCGCCGCGGCGCGATTCCTGGAACAGGCGGCCTGGGGCCCCAGTCCCGAGAGCCTGGTGCGCGTGCGACAGCTCGGCTTCGAGCGATGGATCGAGGAACAATTCCAGGCTCCGATGTCGGACTATCCGCCGGTGCCGGAGGAAGACGCCAATCAGTCGCTCACCCCGCTGCAACGCCGTTTCTTCTATAACGCGATCAACGGCGAGGACCAGTTGCGCCAGCGCGTGGCCTTCGCCCTGCATCAGATCTGGGTGGTCTCCGGCCTGAAGACGGGTCAGGCTCGCATGATGACGCCGTATCTGCGCCTCTTGCACCGGCTGGCGTTCGATAACTACCTCACCCTGATGAAAGAAATTACGTTGAATCCCACCATGGGCCGGTATCTGGACATGGTGAACAACGCCAAGGCCAACCCGGCGCGGGGCATCAGTCCGAACGAGAACTACGCGCGCGAGATCATGCAACTTTTCACGATCGGCACAGTGCGCCTGAATCTGGACGGCACTCCCGTGCTGGATGCGGACGGCGTACCCGTTCCGACTTACAACCAGAAAACGATCGAAAACCTGGCGCGCGTTTTTACCGGGTGGACTTACCCCCCAACGCCCGGACGGCCGCCGGCAGCGACCAATCCCGCCTATTACGAGGGACGCATGGTTGCGACACAGAGCAACCATGACACCGGCGCCAAGGAGTTACTGGACGGCTATGTCATACCCGCCGGCCAGAGCGCGGAAAAGGACCTCGACGATGCGTTGCAACACCTGTTCCGTCATCCCAATGTAGGGCCTTTCGTGGCGCAGCGACTCATCCGCGCCCTGGTTACCAGCAATCCCAGTCCGGCCTATGTTGCTCGCGTGGCGAGCGCCTTCAACGCCAACGCGCGGGGCGAACGGGGTGACCTGAAAGCAGTGGTCAAGGCGATCCTTCTGGATCCCGAGGCCCGGCGCGGGGACACGCAGAACAACCCTCCCGAGTTCGGACACCTCCGGGAACCGGCGCTCTACATCGCTGCATTGCTGCGCGCTCTGGGAGCTTCCGTCGCCGAAGCCAACAACCTGCCTTCGTGGTCTGCCTCGATGGGCCAGAATCTGTTTTTCGCTCCTTCGGTCTTCAATTACTATTCGCTGCTTTACCAGCCGCCCGAGCTGGATGGTCTCTATGCCCCCGAGCTCGAAATCCTCACTCCCGCAACGGCGCTGATCCGGGCCAACTTCGCGGACGCGGTCGTCTTCCAGCGCCTCGGCCCTGCGGTGAACGTGGATCTGACGCCGCTCATCGAGCTTGCCTCGGTTCACAAGTGGTATTTGACGGAGGCCCTCAACCGCGGCCTGCTGTTTGGACGCATGGATGAACCCATGCGCGATCGTATCCTCATCGCCCTGGACTGGATTGCAGATCCCGGGTTGCAAGCCCAGACGGCCACATACCTGGTGGCCGCTTCGTATCGTTACCAGGTGCAGGATTGACAGGAGGCTGGCATGCTGACGCGCAGAACTTTTCTCCGCATGGGCACGGCGGCCGCGGTCTGGGAGCGCTTCGCGCTCCTGCCGCTGGCAGCGCAAGGCGATGATTACCGCGCTTTGGTGTGCGTGTTCCTGTTCGGCGGCAACGACTGCAACAACACGGTCGCGCCTCTGGATCCGGAACCCTTCCGCAGCTACCAGGCTTCCCGCGGGCCTCTGGCCCTCGCCCAACAAAGCCTGCTGCCCATCGAAGCGCGCGGGGCCACTTACGGCCTGCATCCCCAACTCACCGAGATCCAGAAGCTTTACAACCAGCGCCGCGTGGCTGTGATCGCGAACGTCGGCGTGCTGGTGCGACCTACGACCCGGGACGAGTACCGTCAGCGCCTGGCGCCGCTGCCCGTGAACCTGTTCTCCCATTCCGACCAGCAGTTGCTCTGGCAGACCGCGGATCTGCGCGGCAACGCACGCACCGGCTGGGGCGGACGTGTTGGCGACCGGGTCCCCACAGGCGAGTTCAGCCTCCTGTCGCTGGGCGGTAGCGCCACGTTTCTGAACGGAGAACGCGTGCGGTCCATGGCGCTCAATGCCGGCGCCCCGCCTTCCTTGACCGGCTTCAGCAACACACGCGAGCATCAGGCGCGCTTGCAGGCCTTCCTGGAAATTCTCGACCTCGAGGACCAGAGGATTCTGGTGCGGACCGCCAATCTCAGAGTCAAGGAGGGCTTGCGCATTTCGCAAACCCTCACGCGGCTCCTCACCGGGAACAGCCCTCTGAAAACTCCCTTCCCGGCAACGACGCTGGGCCGGCAAATGGAGCAGATCGCCCGTTTGATCCACGCGCGACGGGAACTGGGCGCCACGCGCCAGATCTTTTTTGCATCGCTGGGCGGTTGGGACCATCACGTCAGCCTGTTGACTTCCCACGCTCCGCTCATGACCCAGCTGAACGCCGCACTGGCTGCTTTCTACCAGGCCACCGAAGAAATGGGGCTGGCGGACCGCGTGGTCACGTTTACCGCCAGCGAGTTCGGGCGAACGCTCAACGCCAACGCCAACGCCGGTTCCGATCACGGCTGGGGAGCGCACCACTTCGTGCTCGGCGGCGCGGTCAAGGGCGGCACGCTTTACGGGACGTACCCCACCGTGGCGCTCAACGGCCCGGATGACGCCACCGGGCGAGGCGTCTGGATTCCCACTACCTCGCTCGATCAATACGGCGCCACTCTGGCCAGTTGGTTCGGCGTTCCCGCTGAAGAACTGACCAACGTCTTCCCGAACCTGGCAAACTTCGAGCCCCGCAACCTGGGCTTCCTCGATTGACAAACCGGGTTCCTGCCCTTGGCGGCTGCGCGACGCCCAGTTGATCCGTCACAATGGAAAGCATGAGAACCCGCCGTGCGTTGCTTCTCTCCTTCGCTCTGATCCTGTGGGCCTCGCTAGCCCTGAGAGCCGACGAGGGCCTGTGGCTGTTCGAAGCGTTTCCCAAGCAGCGCCTGACTGCCAAATACGGCTTTCAGATTACCGATCAGTTCCTGGACCGGCTCCGGCTGGCCTCCCTGCGCGTGGGCGCTTCCGGCTCGTTCGTTTCCCCCGACGGCCTGATCTTCACCAACCATCACGTGGCCCTGGATTGCTTGCAAAAACTGAGCACGGCCGAGCACAACTACGTGGTCAACGGTTTCTGGGCGCCGACGCAGGCCGATGAGAAGCCCTGCCCCGATCTGGAGGCCAACCAGCTCGTGCGGATCCAGGACGTGACCGACCGGGTCACGGCCGCCGCGCGACCCGGCGCGTCCGACGCCGAAGCGCTCCGCCAGCGACTTGCCGAGATCGCGCGCATCGAGAAAGAGTGCGCTTCCGCAACCGGCAACCGCTGCGACGTCGTCACCCTGTACTCCGGTGGACGTTACCACCTTTACGAGTACAAGAAATATACCGACTTGCGCATGGTATTCGCTCCCGAGTCGGAAATAGGCTTCTTCGGCGGGGATCCCGATAACTTCACTTACCCGCGTTTCTGCCTGGACATCGCCTTCCTGCGCGCCTACGAAAACGGCAAGCCCGCGCGGACACCTCACTATCTTTCCTTCAGCCGCGAAGGAGTAAAGGAAGGAGAGCTCATTTTTGTCTCGGGCAATCCTGGCACTACGGGCAGGCTCATGACGGTGGCGCAACTGGAATTCATGCGTGATCATTACTACCCGTTGATTCACCGTCGGCTGGCGTCCCTGATCCGAACGCTGGAAAAATACAGCGCCCAGAGCCCGGATAACGAGCGCATCGCCCATGACAATCTCTTCTCGCAGCAGAACAGTTACAAGGCTTATACGGGCTTCCTCGCCGGTTTGCGCAACCCGAAGATCATGGAACTGAAGCGCGCCGAGGAACGCAAGCTGCGCGCGGCCGTGGAGGCGGATCCCGACCGTCGCGCCCGCTTCGGCAACGCCTGGGACGCTGTGGCCGGCGCCTATCAGAAGTTCCGCGATTACTACAAGAGCTACTGGCTACTGGAGTTCAGCCCGCATCGCGGGACCGACCTGCTACGCATCGCACGCGACGTCCTGCGGTTATCCGAAGAACGCCTCAAGCCTAACGACCAGAGGTTGCGAGAGTATCGCGACTCGGCGTTGCCCAGTCTCGAGCAGCAGCTTTACTCGCCCGCGCCCATCACCGACTCGATGGAAGTGGCCGTGCTGACCGATTACTTCGAGTTCCTCCGCAACGAACTGGGGGCCGAAGACCCGGTGGTGAAAGCCATTCTCAACGGCCGCTCGCCGCAACAGGCGGCACAGGAGTACGTAAGCACGAGTCGGCTCAAGGATATCGCTGAGCGCAAGCGCCTGGCCGCCGATGCTGAGGCCACGCGCCGCTCGGACGACGGGATGATCCGGCTGGCGCGCATCCTGGACGCTCCCGCGCGCAGCTTGCGCAAACGGTTCGAGGACGAAGTCGAGGCGGTTCTCAACTCCAGCGCGGCCAAAATCGCGCAGGCCCGCTTCGCCATTTTCGGCCAGGAAGCCTACCCCGACGCCACTTTCACGCTGCGCCTCACCTACGGCGCGGTGAAAGGTTACAAGGATTCCAAAGGGCGCTGGGTCCCTTACGCTACGACTTTCGAAGGCCTCTACAAACGGGCCACCGGCAAGCCGCCATACCGGTTGCCCAAACGCTGGCTCGAAGCGCGCTCCCGGCTGAACCTGAAAACGCCGTTCAACTTCGTCTCCACCGCGGACACGCACGGCGGCAACTCCGGCAGCCCCACGGTCAACACCAGGGGCGAGATCGTAGGCATCCTCTTCGACGGCAACCTCGAGAGCCTGCCGAATCGTTTCGTCTACACCGAAGAGCAGGCCCGCTCGGTCCACGTTGCCTCGCAGGCAATCATCGAGGCCCTGGACAAGGTCTACCGAGCGCAAAGGCTCCTCGCCGAGCTGGGTTTCAAGTAGGGAACCTGGCGTCGGCGGCTCCGTATCACGACGAGGAGGCATGTTCACTTTCCTTGCTTGGCTGATTCTACTGGTGCTTTGCTGGCCGCTGGCGCTGGCTGCGTTGATTCTCTACCCTCTGGTCTGGCTCTTGCTTCTGCCTTTCCGGATCCTGGGGATCGCGGTTGAAGGCGTGCTTGAGCTCATTCGAGCCTTGATCCTGCTGCCCGCGCGGCTCTTGCGCTCCCTGACCGGCGCCTGAACCCCGGCCCGCCCGCAGGTTGTTAGCATAGGGAGCTTGCGGGCGCGGCCATGAAGATCGCAGCGGTCGGCGAAATTCTGTGGGACGTTTTCTCGGACTCCGAGCACTTGGGCGGCGCCGTCTTCAACCTCGCGGCTCATGCGCGAAAGCTGGGACACGAGGTCTACTTCATCAGCGCCGTCGGGGATGACGCCCGGGGGCGCGCGGCGCTCGACCGCATGCGCGAGCTCGACTTGCCCTCGCGGTTCGTTCAAGTCATTGGGGGACAGCCTACCGGGTGGGTATCGGTCTGGCTCGACGCTGCCGGACAGCCGGATTTCACGATTCACCGTCCCGCTGCCTACGACTTTGTCACGCTGAGCGACAGCGATCTGGCTGAACTTTCCGCCTGGCGCCCACAATGGCTCTGCTTCGGGACCCTCCACTCCATGCGTCCCCAGGCGCGCGGTCTGACCCGCCGGCTTATGGACGCCCTGCCCGACACGCGCCGCTTCTATGACATCAACCTGCGCAAGCAGAATTACACCGCAGAACTCGTCGAGGAACTCATGAAGGCAGCCGACGTGGTCAAGCTGAACGACGCCGAGGCGGTCGAAATCCAGCGCATGTACGACCAATCTTGTCGTGACCTCGCCGAGTTCGCCGAGCGCTTTGCGAATGCTTACGGCTGGGAGGCCGTCGCCATCACGCGCGGAGCGGAAGGCTGCGCGATTTGGAGGCAGGGCGATTGGGTCGAGGCGCCAGGCTACCGCGTGCAAGTAGTGGACACCGTGGGAGCAGGAGATGCCTTCGCCGCGGCCTTCCTGCACGGCCTCGACTCCGGCTGGCCTCTGGGCAAGATCGCCGATTTCGCCAACCGTGTGGGGGCGCTGATCGCCGCGCGCCCGGGCGCTGTGCCCGACTGGACCCCTGAAGAGTGCTGGGCGCTCGGTTGAATGCGGAGAGGAAGTTATGAAGCTCACGAGAAGAGGCTTTCTGGGAAGCACAGTGGCCGCAGCGGCGCCGGCTCCCGCACAGCAACTGGACGGCGTCCGCATCGCGCGCCGGCATCGCATCGTCCGCGACATTCCGACGCCTAATTTCTTCGAGGGCATGCTGCTGGGTAACGGAGACATCGGTCTTTGCGTCACCGTACGTCCGGACGCGCTCGGCTTGCACATCGGCAAGGAAGACTCGTGGGACATCCGCGTCAGCGAGGATCACTATCCGCACGTGCTGCACTTCAAGGACCTGCTCGAGCTCTGGCGCCGCGCCAGCGAGGAAGCCAAACGACGCGGGCGGCCCGACATGCTCCATCTGGAAACCAATATCGAGTTCTTCCGCGAGTACACCCAGCGCGTCCGCTCGTCCTACGCCAAACCCTGGCCGCGTCCCTGGCCCTGCGGCATCGTCTGGATCCACTGGGATTCGCGCATGGTTCGCCTGGTCCGCCAGGTCCTCGACATCTCCGAAGGCCTGCTCACGCTCGATCTTGAGCACGACGATTTGCGCGGCTCGCTTCGGCGCATCCGCGTGCTGTGTTTCGTGAACCAGGAAACGGGTCACATTTCAGTCTCCACGCGCGAACCCGCCCCCTTCCTTTCGGTCGCTTACTACCCGTACACGGACCGCGAAGCGCGCCTGCCCTCACCGGAGCTGCGTCACCGCAGCGAAGCCGACCATGCGGAGTTCGTCTGCGTGCAACGTTTCCCTGCGATTGCGCCCACGGATCAGCAACCCGACCCGCCGCCCTCCCCCGAGGACCGCAGCTTCGCGCTCTGCGGACGCCTGCACGGGGAATGGAAAAGCGAAAGCGGCTCGGGCGATTCGGCACGCGTCTTCCTGGCCAGCAGGCACACACAAACCTTCCGCCTCGACCTCACTCTTTTCACCACGCGGGACGACCCGGACAATGTGAACCGGGCCCCGGCCGAGGCACGCCGCCTGGCGACGATTCCGGTCGCTGAGCTTCAGCGTTCCTCCGCCGCCTGGTGGCGCACGTTCTGGTCCCGCTCCGCCGTAGAATTCGCGGATCGCGAGCTGGAGCGCATCTGGTATCACAACCAGTACTGGCTGGCGTGCTGCCTTCGGGAAGGCAAGGTCGCACCCGGGCTGTTCGGCAACTGGACCAGCGGGCGGATCGGCACGGCCTGGCACGGCGACTATCACATGAACTACAACACGCAGCAGGTCTACTGGGGTGTTTTCTCTTCCAATCACGTCGAGCAGCACCTGCCCTACGTCGAGTTATGCGAAAACCTGCTGCCCATCGCGGAGTCTTTCGCGCGCGAGAAATTTTCGCTGCCAGGCGCTTTCTTTCCGCACTCTGCCTACCCGGTTCCCAGCAAGACGATCGCTTATCCCGTCCCGCCCTGGGGTTACGAAGTCTGCGAAACTCCCTGGACCGTGCAGAGCCTCTGGTGGCATTAC
The DNA here is from genome assembly GCA_028275505.1 of Bryobacteraceae bacterium. Lineage (GTDB taxonomy): Bacteria > Acidobacteriota > Terriglobia > Bryobacterales > Bryobacteraceae > DTHT01. The sequence continues at coordinate 34,136 of JAPWUP010000005.1, read as the reverse complement.
CTTTACACGCTGGATGAGGGTTACCTGCGTCGCGCTTACCCGCTGCTGCGCGCAGCCGCCCGCTTTCTGGCCGCTTACATGACCAAGGGCGAGGACGGCTACTATCATGTGATCCCCACCGTATCTCCCGAAAACTGGGGATTCACCGTGGATTTCCGCTTGAACCGCGATTGCATCATGGATCTCGCCCTGGCGCGATTCGTGTTCAAGGCCGCCGCCGAAGCAGCCCGAATTCTGAAGCAGGACTCCGACGAACGCCGCCAGTGGCTGGAGATCGAGTCTCGCGTCGCGCCCTATCCCAAGGCTCGCGGTCCTTTTGGTGAAGTCTGGATAGACGTGGTGGATGCCCCGACGGAATACGTCTACAACATACCCGTCACGCTGGCCCCGGTATTCCCGGGCGAGCAGGTTGGTCTCGACACCGGCCAACAGGAACTGGAGATCGCCCGGCGGACCGCCCGCACCGTTCGCCTCGAGGGCGGAAATGACCTCGTTTTTCAGCCCTTGATTCGTGCCCGGCTCGGGATGCTCGATCTGGACTGGTTCAAGCAGGAGGTGCGCTACTGCCTTCTGCCCAACGGCGTCGCTCAGGATCGCGTCCGTCAGATCGGCGGGCGCTATCGCGATACCACAGACTTCGATTTCATGATGCGAATGGGTATCTGGGTGGAAAATCTTTCGCTGCCTGCCGTGCTCAACGAGTGTCTCATGCAAAGTTACTCCGGTGTCATTCGTTTGTTTCCGAATACCCGGAACATCGGGCGGGCGCGGTTCCACCGCCTGCGCGCCGTGGGAGCTTTCCTGATAAGTGCCTCGTGGGATGGCAAGCAGGTGGGCGACGTGCAGATTTACAGCGAGAAAGGCGCAACGGCCCGGGTCGTGAATCCGTGGCCGGGAACGCCGGTTCGCGTCGTCACGCAGCAGGGCCGCGTGGTGGAGACCAAGGAACGGAAAGGCGTCATCGAGTTCGCCACACAACCGGGCGAAACTTACTATTTGCAAAAATCATCCGGAGGAGGACCCCAGCGGTGAAACGCAGAACTTTTGTTCTGGGCGCGGCGGCCACGGGCGCCACCTGGGTCGCGCGCGGTGCCGCCAAGCCGCCCAACATTCTGATCGTAATGACGGACCAGCAATCCTGGGACATCATGAGCTGCCGGATCGGAAGCCGCTACCTGCGAACTCCGTACATGGACAGCCTTGCGGAGTCAGGCGCCGTCTTCACGAGAGCCTACTGCGCCAATCCGCTTTGCGTTCCGTCGCGCACGTCCATGTTCACGGGACGCTATCCTCCCGAGACCGGGGTGCTGATCAACGACACGACGCCCATTGATCATGAGCGCTTCCCTTTGATGGGGACGCTGTTCCAGAAAGCGGGCTACTCGACCGCCTATTTCGGCAAGTGGCACTTGCCGTATCGCGAGGCGCGCCCTGAAACCCACGGCTTTCAGTTGGTCAATCCCGGAAGGCTCAAAGGCGACACCGCGGTGGCGGAGGCAGCCGCGCGTTTCCTGCGCGAAAAGCCTCGCGAGCCTTTCCTCGCGGTCGTCTCGTTCGTCAACCCGCACGACATCTGCCAGTGGGCGCGCAGCGAGCCGTTGCCGAACGGTGACATTGGGTCGCCGCCTCCTCCCGAGGAGTGCCCACCGCTCCGGCCCAATCACGGGCCACAGAAAGACGAACCGGACATCATGGTTCTGATGCGCCGTTCCTACCAGAGCTCGCCAATGTTCCCGGTCGGGAATTTCACGCCGGGCAAGTGGCGGCAGTATCTTTGGGCTTACTACCGCCTGGTGGAGAAGGTGGACCGGCTGATTGGCCAGGTGCTCACCGCACTGCGCGACGCACAGCTCGAGGAGCGAACGCTCATCGTGTTCCTGGCCGACCACGGCGACTGTCAGGGCGCGCACGGCTGGAACCAAAAGACGGTGTTCTACGAAGAAAGCGCTCGTGTGCCCTTCATACTCAGTTACAAGGGCGTGATCCGGTCGCAAGTTTCCGATCGGCTGGTTCACACGGGCGTGGATCTCATTCCCACGCTGTGCAGCTTTGCCGGGATTGCAACTCCGCCGGGTTTGCCAGGCCTCAGCCTGTACGACACCGCAATCGGCAGGAAGGTTTCCGATCCCCGCCGCTACATCGTGGTGTGTAACAAGATGGTGCAGGGCGCGCCGGTGGAAGGACGCACGCCCAAACCGGAAGGCCGGATGGTTCGCAGCCAGCGCTACAAGTATTGCGTCTACAGCGAGGGCCGGCAGCGCGAATCGCTCGTGGACCTCGAAGCAGACCCCGGCGAGATGGTGAACCTTGCCGGGGACCCGCGTTATCGGAAGATTCTCGAGGAACACCGCGCCATGCTCGCCGAATGGCAGCACTCGGTGGGTGATCGGTTCGGCAGCGGGCCGGTTTCCAGCGCGGCGTGATTCAGTCCTCGAAATCTCGCGCCAGCTCCTCGAGCTGTTCGCGCGTGAGAACGTGCTCGGCTTGATAGCGGGGATGGTCCACGAAAATTCGCGCGCCCTCCTTCCAGCGTCTTACCTGCTCGTCATCCAACGGGAACTTGATGTACTGAACTGAGCTGAGCCGGTCGGAAGCGATCTGTCGCGTGTCGAACCGCGCCTTGACGATTCGGCCCGCGACCTCCATTCCCACGTGATGCTCGAGGCCGAGCAACGCGCGCAGCCATACTTCCCTCTCCTGCGGGGTTTCGTATTCGATGAACAGGCTGGCGGAAAGTTCGTTCCGGCCCGGGATGAGCTCGTTGTACGTGTCCACTTCGTGCCGGATGGCGTCCGGCTCCACGATGCGCTCGATGCGCATCATCTCCTGAATCTGGTAGCGCACCGTGTCGCGATTTTCAAAAAGCATGCTCATCTGATCGCCCAGACGGATCCGGCGCCGGTCTTTGAGCGCCATGATCCGCGGGCGCAGGTTCTTGCGCTCCCGCTCGTAAGCTGCGATGTCGAGAATTTCCGAGACGTCTATCGGTCTCACGATTTGCTTTCCTCCCCAGATCGTGCAAAGCCGTCTTCGCGGTAGGCCCGCGCCAGAACCTGGATGGGATGTAATGGCTTCCGTCCTGTGACCTGCTCCAAGTGGAGGCCAGCCAGGATGCAGTCGCTGGCCACCAGGTCAACGTCCCCGCTCTGGATCTGCGCTGACGCCTTCTGCGCGGTTAACAGCGAGAGGGGGAAAAATTGTTTTTTCATAGCCCACGTGCCGTCGTGCCCCGAGCACTGGTCCACCAGGCGCAAGGTGGCGCCGGGGATCAGTCGCATGAGATCCCGCGAGCGGTAGCCGATATTCTGCGCCTTGAGGTGGCAGGGTAGGTGGTAGGCGATGGTTCCCGGCGAGGAGCGAAAATCGCGGTTCAGGCGGCCCTGCTGCTTGAGTTCGAACAGGAATTCGCAGGCGTCGCGTGTTGCGGCGGCGACTTCGCGCGCCTCAGGCACGCCGGCCAGCTCCGGATATTCCTTCCGCAGCATGTAAGCGCAGGTCGGCTCGAGAACCACTACCTTCTTGCCCTGGCGCACATGGGGCAGCAACGACTCGACGTTTTCGCGGCACAACTTCTGCGCCAGGCGGACGTCCCCAGCCTCCAGCGCCGGCATCCCGCAGCACTGGTTGGAAGCGCACGAAAGCGCGATGCCGTTGCGCGCGTACACTTCGACGCAATCGCGACCCACTTCCGGAGCGTTGAAGTTGACGGCGCAGGACACAAACAGAACCGCTTCCTCGGCCAGGCCCTGCCGCGGCGCCTGCCGTTGCAGCCATGCTTCCAGGGTCTCGCGGTGGTAGACGGGCAACCGCTTGTCGCGGTGGATCCCCAACAAGGCCTCGAGCCCGCGGCGCAGCACGGGCTGGCGGTTTGCCCAGTTGACTAACGGTGCGGCCAGGCTGCCTAGCCGTCCGATCCTGTCAGGGCGTGAAAGCAGGCGCGAACGCAAGCCGAAGCCGCCGCGGCGCGCCCGCAGCGCTACAGCCCGCAGCATCAGGCGCGGAAAGTCCAGTTGGAACTCGTGCCCGTCGTCGGGCGTGTAAGGGCACTTAACGTAGCAGACCTTGCACTGGTAGCAAAGATCAATGACCCGCGCGGTCTCATCTTGGGTGAGCTGGCGGACATCACCGCCATGCGTGTCTATTGCCTGAAACAGAGCAGGAAAGGACGGGCAGAGGTTAAAGCAAAGCCGGCACCAGTTGCAGACTTCAAAGACTCGTTCCAGTTCCTGGCGGAGTCCTTCCTCGTCCCAGTACTTCGGATCGTTAGGGTTGTAGCACAGACCGGGAGACGGCGTTCCTTTGATCATGCAATCAGGATAAACGGGGCAGGAACCTCGATGGTCCCTGCCCCGTAAACGACGCTCAGGTAATGGACTTCAAGCCCTGCTCGAAACGGCCAGCGTGGGATTTTTCGGCTTTGGCGAGAGTCTCAAACCAGTCGGCGATCTCGTGGAAACCCTCTTCCCGGGCCACCTTGGCCATGCCCGGGTACATGTCCGTGTACTCGTGGGTTTCACCGGCGATCGCCGCCTTAAGATTGGAGATAGTGTCGCCGATAGGCAGTCCGGTCGCGGGATCCCCCACCTGCTTCAAGTACTCCAGGTGGCCGTGCGCGTGCCCGGTCTCGCCTTCGGCAGTTTCCCGGAACAGCCCGGCGATGTCGGGGTAACCCTCGACGTCAGCCTGCTTGGCGAAGTACAGGTAACGGCGATTGGCCTGCGATTCGCCCGCGAATGCGTATTTGAGGTTTTCGTGCGTCTTGCTGCCCTTGAGTTCCGGCATAGGAGTCTCCCTTCCCTCTAAGGGATGCACAAGGCCGCAGGGGAGATTCAGGCGCGTTCCACTGCGATGCCGTCGGCGTGAACTGGTACGCTGGCGCCGCATCCGGGAGCCGGCACCCGGCCAAACCGCCGCTCACGCCGATGGAATTCCTGCACGGCTGCTTCCAGGTCCTTCGCGTCGAAGTCCGGCCACATGCGCGAGGTGAAATAAAGCTCGGCGTAAGCGCACTCCCAGAGCAGGAAATCACTGAGCCGTTGCTCACCGCCGGTTCGGATCAGCAGGTCCACGTCGGGCACGGGTTCGCCGGCATGAATCGCCTCGCCCAGCAGATGGGCGAACTCGGCGCGCCCCACGGGGCGACCGTTCACATAACGAGCGGCCTGCACGATCGCGTCGCGCGCCGAGTAATCCACCGCGATGCGCAGGTGGAGCTGGCGCCCTTCCGCGGTCGCTGCCTCGGCGCGTTCAATCGCCCGACGGAGCTGGGGATCGAGACGGTCGCGCCGGCCAATCACGGTGAGGCGGATCCCGTGTTCGACGCACTCGGACGTGTGCCGCTCCAGATAGTCGTGGAACAGCCGCATCAAAGTATTGACTTCTTCGGGCGGGCGCTGCCAGTTGTCCGAGGAGAAGGCGTAGAGGGTCAGGATCTTGATGCCTAGTTTCGGAGCCGCCTCCACCGTGCGTCGCACTGCTTCCGCACCGGCCTGGTGCCCGGCCACCCGGGGCAGTCCACGCGCGGTCGCCCAGCGACCGTTGCCGTCCATGATGATGGCAACGTGCAGGCCGCCGGCAGGTGCGCCGGCAGAAAGCGATCCGGTTGCCCCTTTGATTTCCTCCGCCGCCATCGTCATCGCTCCCGCATCGCCCGGATCAGTGCCTCCATATGGGACAAGTACCGCTCCAGAGCTTCCCTGCCGAGAGGCGTCAGGCGGTATTCGGTCTTGGGCACCCGACCGTCAAAGTATTTCGTGCACACGATATACTCAGCCTCCTCCAGCTTGCGGGCATGCACGCTCAAGTTGCCGTCCGTGGTTTTCAGCAAGCGCTTCAGTTCGTTGAAACTCAGTTTCTCGTTGACGGCCAGAGCGCTGACGATGCCCAGCCGGATTCGTTCGTGAATGAGCCGATCCAGCGCCGGCGGGGTCGAGCCGGCTGCCGCCACAGCCCGCAAGCGAACGGTTTGGGAAGCCTTGGCTTCCGAACGCCGCGATACCACGTTGGCCTTAGCCACCGTACCTCCTCACGATCAAGGCGCCGAAAAGCAAGTGCAGGCCGCCGAAACCAGCCGCCATCATGGCGCAACTCCAAGCCGGCGGCAGGAACAAGGTCAGCCCGCCGAGCAACATGAAGCACAAGCCCATCACGGGCACAACCCGGATGGAGAAAGCCCCTCCGGTTACGATTCCCGTGCCGTAAAGCAACAGCCAGATCCCCGGCAACGCATCCCACAAGCCCGCCCGGTAAAGGGCCAGGGTCAGCAAGGCGCCGACTGCCATCGGGGGAGAGAAACTGAGGGCAAAACGCCGCGCTGGCATGGAAAACAACGGCATGCGAGCAGCACGGGCTTTGCGCACGGTAGAGATGGCCGCGATCGCGAACGAGATCACGGCCTCAGCGAGCCAGATCACCAGCCAGCGCGCCGCCGGCTTTCCCCAAGCCAGCGCCGCAGCTCCCAGCGCCGTCAGGCCGACCGCAATCAAGCCCCAGCCGGAAATGGCCGTGAACGCGCTCGCGCGCTCCATGGTCTCGCGGATGTAGCGCAGGTTATCCAAGGCATGGACGTGCATGGAGCGCGGGGAACTGCGATGGGAGCGCAAGCGGCCAGGTGAAGCCATCGCTAACAGGATAAAACCGGGCTCCGGAACTGTCAAGTACTTTGCGGGGTAAAGCTCAGAGCCAGTACGACCAGTCCCCTCCCGCCAGCACGTACCCCGCAAGACAGCCGTTGGTGACCCCGTGCGCCAGCACGCAGTCCGCCAGACTCTTCGTGCGCACCATCCACCAGTTGTACGCTACCCCCGCCGCCAGTCCCACATCCCAGTACGGACCGTGCTCCAACCCGAACAGGACTGCCGTCACCCAGAAGGCCCGCGGCGCATACGCCCCCAGCGGAACCCGCTCAAACTCCGAACGCACCAGCCAGCGCATCAGCCAGCCCCGCCAGAACAGTTCCTCGATGACCGGCACCACCAGGACCGATCCGAGCACCCGGAACCCGAGGAACACCAGGTCGCTGCGCAAGGAAACGCCGGCGGTGCTCCGCGCGGCCCCCGTGAGCGCGTTCTCGAACAGCCAGTTCTGACGGTATCCCGGCCACAACACATCGGGCGCCACCCACACTGCAAAGACGAAGACCCCGAGCACAACCGACGCCAGCGCCTGGCGCGGCCGCCACGTGAACAACCCTCGCGAGAGCACCCACCAGACGGCAAGCGCCGCCATGCTGCGAGCGGGATAGCTGAACTCCGGCCCCACGCCCAGGAGCGGCAGAAAACTCATCAGGAGCACGAAGACGACGAAGGGCGCCACGTAGGCGGCGGTCGCGCGGCTCATACGCCGGATTCAGCCCACCTTGCTCAGCAGCTCTTTGATGCGCGCCGCCTCATCGGGCGCCGGCTTGTTGCGCAGGGCATTTTGCAGGGCCTGGCGGGCTGCCACTCGGTCACCCTTCTGGTACAAAGCCATTCCCAGGTGGTAGTGGAACGTGGGGTTGCCCGGCTCTTTGCGAGTCAACTCACGGAAGATCTCGATGGCGTTGTCGGCCAGATTCTTCTTGATGTAGATCCAGCCGAGAGTGTCTGCGACGTTGTGGTCCTGGGGCAGTTTCTGGCGCGCCCGCTGGGCCAGCGTCAACGCACGGTCCAGATCACCCCCGCGCTCCGCAAGCAAATAAGCCAGGTTGTTCAATGCGATGGGGTGATCCGGCTCGAGTTGCAGGATTCGCTCGTAGCTCTGCTGGGAGTCCCTGTACTGGCCGAGCTGGTCTTGGATCAGGGCCAGAGCTAACAAGGCGGAAGGCTCCTTGGGCATCAACTCCACCGCCTTGCGAAAGCTGGCCAGGCCGCCCTGAAGATCGCCTTTGCGGCGCTGGGCTTCCCCGAGCCGCAGATACAGGTGCCCAGCCTTCGGGTTTTCTTGGATGAGACGGGAATAGTGCGCGATGGCCTCGTCCCACTGCCCGGCGCGCGCCAGCGCGTTCGCCAGCGCCAGGCGCACGGCGGAACGCTTTTCATCCTGCGCCAGCTCCTTCTTCAACACCGCGATCGCCTGATCGTAGCGGCCTTGCGCGGCATAGGTTTCCGTCCAGCCGATCAAAGCGCGCAAGTCTCCGGCAGGCGCCGATTCGTGAAGCTTGCGGAACTGTTGCTCGGCCTCCGCATAACGGCGCTCCGCCAGATTGAGCGAAGCCATAGCCAGCAACGCCTCGCGCGAGCCAGGATGCTCCTTGAGGACGGTCTCCAGGTCCGCGCGCGCCTGGACCAGGTTGCCTGTGGCCACCAAAGCGGCATGCCGCAACAGCTTGGCGGGAAGGTTTCCCGGATCAAGCTGGAGAAGCTCTCGCACCGTTTGCAAGGCCGCGGCATAATCGCGCCGGGCCATGTGCACTTCGGCCAGGGCCAGTCGCGCGGCCGTCAGGTTCGGCCGCTGCTTGATCGCTTCCTCGAACTGCACGCGCGCCTGATCCAACTGACCTTGCCGCACCAGCGCCCGCCCGAGGTGGAAGCGCAACACGGCGTTCTGCGGAGACCGTCCTACGGCCGCCTGAAGCTCGGCCACCGCAGTGCGCAGTTCATCGGGTGTCCCGCCTTCCACGATGAGCGCTGCGCGCATGGAGCGCGCCTCGTCGTCGCGCGGGTTGGCCTTGAGGATCTCATCCAGCAGACCGATGGCTTCCGTTCTCCGACCCACGTCCGCCAGTACTGCCGCCTTCGCTTTCTGATAATGCACCCGCCGCCCCGCGTCCTGCTGAATGCCCTGATCGTAGTACCGCAAAGCCTTGTCCGGGTCTCCCCGGAGACGGAAAAAATCGCCGGCCAACTGGTAGGCATCCGGGAATTGTTTCAGGTTGGAAGTGAGGTGATCGAGCGCGCGCTGCATTTCCGCGAATTTCTTCGCCCGATAATAATGGGCCGCCATTTGCAGCCATACGGAGGCCTGGTTGCCCAGATGAGCCGCTTTGTCCTTGAGTACCGCCTCCGCCTCGGCGTCTCTCTGGCTTCGCACGTAGTGCAAATACAGCACGTCATAAGCAGCGGCCAGTTGCGGCTGCTTTTCGATGAGCGCTCGCCCCAGTTTCTCGGCTTCCTCGGCCTGCCCGGCGTTGAACAGCGTTTCTACCAGCGGCAAGGTAAACTCGGGACGGAAAGGCTGAAGCTCGTGGGCCTGCCGGAACTCGGCCAGCGCTTCCTTGAGCTGCTTTTGACTCAGGAAGTAGTAACCCAGGAGCCGGTGCCGGTGGGGCGATGAGGGCGGAAGCAGGTCCGCCAGGTTTTTGATCTCGTTGCGCAGATACTCGATCTGGCGGGTATTGCCGGGCGCGGTGAACGCCAAACCGGTCAAATAAAGATCGCCTAACTGGACCTTCGGTTCCAGCCGATCCGGCAGTAACTCGACCGCACGGCGCAGCGAGCGGATCGCTTCCGGAATCCGGTTCAGGCGAAGCTGCGTAAGCGCGAGCCGATAATACGCCTCCCCGTAACGGGGATCCTTGCGCAGCGCCTGCCGGTACATGATCGAGGCTTCTTTGTACTGCTTTTTTTCGAAGTACCGGTTGCCGCTCTCCAGATACTTCCGTTTGACGACTTCCGGATCGCGGCTGCACGACGACAGGCCGAGGATCAGAACGACGAACAACAGCCGGCAGCCTCTCATTCGGAGCTTCCTCCCGCGATTTGCCTTTAACACAGGATAATGCACCGCTGCTCTGCCGCGTGCGGGCTGGGGAGCTCGCGAGCGACTCAGTCCACGGCCACCTTCGGGACTACCGGGGCCGAGCTGGGGCTGTCCACTCCCCCGATGCGGATCGTCACGGGCAGGGCGTCGCCGCGACTGCGGAAGCCGGGCACGCGCACGTTGATCTGATAGACCCCGATGCCGCCGGGCTGCAACCCGCTCCACTCCACGATCATTTCCGATTGCTGGTAACGCGGATCGCCGAAGAACACCTTGACCGGATCAGTTACGGCCAGCGGCTCGGAAGGCGCAGGCATGCCCGCCACAGCCCGCCCACCGTGCGTGGGGCCCAGACCGGTGGCGTAGATGATCACGACATGATCTCTGCGGGCAGGGTTCTCCTTGGTTACCGGCTGGCCATCAGGGTGGTAGATCGCGGCCTGGTCCGTGACCGGGTCCACGAACACGGCGGGAGCGTACTTGGAGACCGTCAGGTTGTAAGCTGCGGAAGCCGTTTTCCGATCCACCGCGCGCACCACCAGCGTGTACCGTCCGGCGGCGAGATCGAAGGGCAACTGCGCGTTGATTTGAGTGGGCGAGGTCATCAGCAAAGGCAGCGCGCGGTTGGCCACGGTGACGCAGGTTCCGCCAAGGATGTAAGGCAGCGGCGTGCTCGTCGCGGTTTCCGAAGCTCCCAGAGCCTGGCCGAAGATGGAGATCAGTCCGCCGGGCGCCACGCTGGTCGTATAGCTGGCCATGTTGACCACGCCATTGCGGTTTACCGTCGGGCGATCGGCGCGGGCCGGCTGGTCGAGCGGCACGATGCTCAGTCCGCTCGCGGTTAGCACATAGGCAGCCTGACCGGAAGGATCCAGTGCCATGGTCCGACCGTTGATGAAGGCCCGCCCGGCACCCACCACCGTTGAGAGGGGCGCCTCCAGAGCGGTAGCACTACGCAGTACGGCGCCAGTCGTGGCATCCACCACCTCCACCACCGGAAGCTCGCTGGGCAGGGCCGTAGCGGCAGTCAGCACCGGCTGAATGAACCGGATATAGGTGTTGCCGCTGGCCGGGGCCACGGCCGCGACTGGCCGGTTCATCGTCATGGTCTGGCCTGCCCGGCCGGGCACCTGAACCGAGGGAGCGTCGGCAACGCGCGTCAGCGACTGGTTGAACAGCATGCCATTGATCACGTAATACTGTCCGCGCGGTCCGGCGGCCACCGGTCCGAGGAATCCCTGCGCGGCGCCGGTGACAATCTGACGCGCCACGACGTACTCATCCACCGTGGCGTCGTACAGATAGGCCATGGTGTTGTTGGCGCCGGCCACCAGCACGATGTATTCCCCGCCCGGCGTAGCCGCCATGGTCCGCGGCGCAGGCACAGTCAGCGAGCCGATGGTGGGACTGAGCGGGCGCGGGACCGCCTCGTTGCCGATCACCTGCCATAGCGTGCCGTTACTCATCACGATTTGCAAGCCGCTGAGGCCCGCAGCGATCACGCTCGGGGTCACCAGCGGAGCGCTGGCGTTGAACGGCAAGGCCGGGAAGCGCACACGACCCACCACGCGCCCCTGGTCCGGATCCACGATGCTGATAGACTCTCCACCCGAGTTGGCCACGTACAGCGTGTTGCCGTCCGGAGTGAGCGCCAGCGAGCGCGGAAGCTGTCCCACCTTGATGGGCTCGAGCAGCCGCCGCTTGCGGAGGTCGAACACTTCTACGCGGTTCAAACCCGAGTTGGCTATGTACAAGCGCTCTCGTTTTGTGTCCAGCACCATGTCCACCAGGCCTTCCTGGTCCGAGATGCCGACCTCGACGGGCACGATGTCACCACGCGCCTCCGCGTCGCGATTGTTCTGGTAGACCCGGATGCGCGGCGGTATGTTGACCGCTTCGGGCGCCTGAACCACGAAGTTGTGCGGCGTGATGGTGCCGAGCGCCCGGGCTGCGTTGGCGTTGAAGATGAACTCGAGCGTCTGTTCGGCCTGCCGTACCCGCACCAACGGCGCGGTCTGCGCCACCGCCGGCTGTTGCTGGCCCGGTCCCGCGGGCACCTGCGCCCCCGGCGCCGCGCCCGTGACCGGAGCGGGCTGGGCGCCGGGAGTTGGCGGCAACACGATGATGATCGTCCCACCCGGAGCGCCTCCACCGGGCCCGCCTCCTCCCAACCCGGGAATGCCTGCCTGGGGCGTCTGCGGAATTTGCAACAACTGAGGCGTGATGCTCAACCGACCGCGGCCCAGATTCTGGACTCGCACGGTCGCAGACCGCTGGTTCGCCACCACGCCGCACTGGTCGTTCGCCAGGAGGACCACCCGGGATTCAGGCATGGCGATCGGGTACTCCAGAAGCCGCCCCACGGGCAGGATCATGAAGCCCGATTCGGAAATGGCGTAAATCACGCCGCCATCCGAAGTGATCACCATCTTGCCCGCGATGTTTTCCGGCAGTTGCAGCGCCAGATGGATCAGGAGGTTGTCGGGATCGTTGATCAGCAACTGGCTCACATTCGGGCGCGCCGGCGGGCTGGACAAGGGCGGGATGTTGAACGCGGAATACAGGTAGCTGCCGTCGGGGGCAAACACGCTGCCGCCCACGTTGTCGGTCAGGCTGAACTGGGCCCCGGGCTGGAAGGGGAACGGCGCGTTGGCGGCGTTCTGCTGGGCCAGGACCGTGAGCGTCTCGGTGTCGAACAAGGTCAAGCCGGCCATGAACTTCGAACCATCCGGCGCCACCGAGAGGACGGTCGAGATATTCCCGATCTGTCGAGAGCGCAGCACCGAGGCCGACGCGGTCTCGTAGACGAAAGCGACGCCCGTGTTGTTGTTGATGTTCGTCAGGCCGATGATGTACCGCCCGTCAGGCGTGGACGCAAGCCGGCTCCGCGCCGCCAGGGCAAGCCTCCCGCTGGGCGGCGGCAGCCGCGGTGACTGAGCCGGGGGAGGCGTGATCACTACGTTGCCGATCGCCTGCCCCTCGGCCGCAGCGGGATCGTAGATCAGGAGAGTATAGGCCTGGTTATTAGGTCCCGTGCCGATGGTGGTGATCAGCACCCGCTCGTCGGCGCCAACGGCAACTCCCTCGGGCTTGGCCGGGAGACTGACGCGGCGGCTCACCGTCATCGTGTCCAAGTCAATGACGTTGAGCGATGTCCCGTCAAAGCAGGTCACATAAAGATACTTGCCGCTGCGCGAAAGCGCCGCGGAAATCGGCAGGCGATCCACGGCCACCGGCGTCAGGAATCGTCGCTGCGCGATCGCATAAACCTCGATGCGGTTATAGGACGGGTTGACCAGGTACAGCCGGTTGCGGCCTTCGTCCAGCACGATGTCGAGCAGGCCGCCGACGGTGGGGACCACCGTACCGAAGGTGGCGGCCAGCGCCCCTCCGGCCAACACCAGGCAGGCGAGAAACCCCCGGATCCACTTCATGGGCAATCCAGTATAACCCGCTCCGAGCCCGAAAGTTTCGCTGGTATGACGGGCTGCGGTTGACGTATCCTAGCTAACTTATGAGAACCTCCGGCATTCGCCTGACGTTCGCTTTCCTGTGCCTGACGGTCTGGGCCGCAGAACCGCGTTTCGAGTTCTGGCCCGGCGCCACGTACGATCCCCGCGTGCCCACCCACAAACAGGTGCTCGGCTATGAGCCCGGCGAAAGAATCACCCACTACGCCGGCTTGCGCCAGTATCTGGAGGCACTTGCGTCCGCCACCGGCCGGGTGCGGATTTTTGAATACGGAACCACGTGGGAGGGACGGAAGCTCTTTTACGCCGTGGTAGCTTCGGAGGCCAATCTGCGGCGTCTGGAGGAGATCCGCACGGCCTACCAGCGGCTGGCCGATCCGCGCCGCACGCCGGAAAGCGAGGCGCGGAAGCTCATGGCGAGCCTGCCTGCGCTGGTTTGCCTTGCCAATGGCGTGCATGGCAACGAAATCTCCGGGCCTGACGCAGCCCTGCTCGTCGCCTATCATCTCCTGGCGGCGCGCAACGATTCCCTGGTGGATCAGATCCGCGACCGGGTCGTCCTCCTGCTCATCCCGTCTCAAAATCCCGACGGTCGCGAACGCTTCATCAGTCACTTCGAGCAAACCGTCGGTGCGCACCCGGACGAGAATCCCGCCGCCGCCGAGCACATCGAGCCGTGGCCCGGCGGCCGTGGCAACCACTACCTGTTCGACCTCAACCGGGACTGGCTGCCTCTGACGCAACCCGAGATTCGCAGCCTCGTCGCCGAGCTCCGGCGCTGGTACCCGCTGGTCTTCGTGGACCTCCACGAAATGGGTTCCGACTCCACCTACTATTTCGCGCCCGAGGCGGACCCCTTCAACCCGCACATCACACGGGAACAAAGGGAGGCCTTACAGTGGTTCGGGCGCAACAACGCGCGCTGGTTTGACCGTTTCGGCTTCGATTACTTCACGCGGGAGGTTTACGATGCTTTTTACCCGGGCTATGGCGCCAGTTGGCCCACTTACTATGGCGCCATCGCCATGACCTACGAGCAGGCCTCCGCCCGCGGCCTGCGCATGCGCCGCAGCGACGACCGCGTCTTCCACTTCCGCGATACCGTCCGCCAGCAGTTCGTCAGCTCGATCTCCACTCTGGAAACCGCGGCCCGCGAACGGGAGAAACTTCTCGACCTTTTCTACCGGTTTCGCAGGACTGCCATCGAAGAGGGCAGCAAGGAACCAATCCGCGAGTACATCCTGCCGCGCCGCGGCGACACCAGCGCCGTGGACAAACTGGCCGCCGTACTCGCCGAACATGGCATCGAGATCAAACGCGCTCTGGCGCCTTTCCGCAACGGCGATCGCGAATTCCCTGCTGGCAGCTATGTGATTTCGCTGGCGCAACCCGCCAAGCGACTGATCCGCAACCTGCTCGATCCCAATGTCCCCATGGACGAAAAGTTCATCAAGGAACAGGAGCGGCGGCGTCGCAAGAAACTTCCCGATGAAATTTACGATGTCACCGCCTGGTCGCTGCCCTTGGCCTACAACGTCGAGGCGGTCGCGGTTGCGCAGGAATCGCAAGGGAAATTCGAAGTCGCCAATCCCCAAAGGGTCCCGCCGGGAACGGTGGACAACCCCAAAGCGCAGGTGGCCTTCCTCGTTCCTTGGGGAACGCAAGCGGCTGCCCGTCTGCTCACCGCCGCACTCCAGGAAAAGCTCAACATTCTTTCCAGCGACAAGCCTTTCACCCTGAACGGGCGCAAGTATCCTGCGGGCACTCTCATTTTCAAAGTCAAAGACAATCCCGCAGGACTGGCTGAAACCATGGCGCGCCTGGCTCGCCAGAGCGGTGCTGATGTCTTCGGTACGGACTCGGGCTGGGTTGAGGAAGGAGTGAACTTCGGCAGCCGTTACGTGGTCCGCATGCGCGCTCCCGCGATCGCGCTGGCCTGGGACCGCCCCGTCTCCTCGACCTCCGCCGGCTGGGCCCGCTTCGTGCTGGAGCGCGAATACAACTACCCGGTGACAATCGTTCGCACGCAGACCCTCGCTATGGCCGATCTCAGCCGGTTCCATGTCGTGATCCTGCCCGACCAGGGCCTCGGGGACGGCTACTCGCAGGTGCTCGGCGCCAACGGCATTCGCCGGCTGCGCGAATGGGTGTCTTCGGGCGGCACGCTGATCGGCATCGCCGGCGCGGTGGGATTCCTGGCGGATTCACGCACAGGTTTGCTGCCCGTGGCCCAGGAATACCTC
This sequence comes from Bryobacteraceae bacterium, assembly GCA_028275505.1. Classification (GTDB taxonomy): domain Bacteria; phylum Acidobacteriota; class Terriglobia; order Bryobacterales; family Bryobacteraceae; genus DTHT01. The sequence goes on along the minus strand of JAPWUP010000005.1, from coordinate 18,745 downwards.
GCCCGCCCGGGAGAAACCGCCCGGCGTCCGGAAGCGCCTAAGCCCGAGGCCGCCAAGCCCGAGGCCGCCGCAGAGCCCCGCGTCCCAGGCAAGCTGCTCACCAGCGAGGAGGACTACCTCAAGGAAATCCAGCCCGAGCGCGAACTGCCTGATCGCACTCTCGGAGTCATGGTTCGCGCGCGCCTGGACGCCGATCACTGGATTACGGCCGGCTTGGGCGACACCGTGGTGGCAATGGTCACCGGGCGGGCCATTTACTCGCCGATCAAGCTGGATCGGGGCGTGAATGCCGCCGTCTTTCTGGGACCGGATCAACTGCTGGCCAGCGGCTACTTGTGGGAGGAAAACCGCAAGCAACTCGCCTACAAGCCGTTGCTGATCGTGGCCCGCGAAGGCCGGGGTTACGTGATCGCGTTTACGGCGGATCCCAATTTCAGGGCCGCCATGGACGGCCTCAACGTACTGTTCCTGAACGCGGTCTTCCGGACGCCGCCCCGCACGCGCGCCGCAGGGCTGGCCGAGGAATGAACTCTCGGCCAGCTCCCAAGACGTCCTTTCACTCGGCGTCCAAGGAATCGAAGTCCAGAGGCTCTTCGGGCAGGCCACCCGGATAGCGCGGACGCGTCTCGTCGGCGTACCCTTCGAGGCCTTCCAGCAGGGAGACTTCGGCCTCGGCCGGGGCGAGTTCCTCTTCTTCCAGGCCCTCGCCTGCGATGCGCACCCGGCGGTAATATTCCATCCCGGTGCCTGCGGGGATGAGGCGACCGACGATCACGTTCTCCTTCAGGCCCCGCAGGTAATCCACCTTGCCGCTGATGGCGGCTTCGGTAAGCACCCGGGTGGTCTCCTGGAAGGAGGCTGCCGAAATAAACGAGTCGGTCGAAAGCGACGCCTTGGTGATGCCCAGCAGGGCAGGACGACCCGTGGCAGGCCGCCCACCCGCGGCGATGACGCGCTCGTTCTCTTCGCGGAACTTGAACTTGTCCACGATCTCCTCGGGGAGGAACTCAGTGTCGCCAATATCCTCCACCTTCACCCAGCGCATCATCTGCCGCACGATCACCTCCAAGTGCTTGTCGTTGATGGAGACGCCCTGGAGACGATAGACCTCCTGGATCTCGCTGACGAGATATTTCTGAAGCTCCTTCTCGCCCAGCACCTCCAGGATCTTGTGCGGGTCGCGCGGCCCGTCCATCAGCGGATCACCCGCCTTGACGCGCTCGCCGTCCTGCACGTTGATGTGCACGCCGCGCGGCACCGTGTACTCGCGCTCCTGCCCGTCGTCGCCGCGGATGTAAATCTTGCGCTGGCCTTTGACGATCTCGCCGTAGCGCACGACGCCGTTGATCTCGGCGATGATTGCCGGATCGCGCGGCCGGCGCGCTTCGAACAGCTCGACCACGCGCGGCAGACCGCCGGTGATGTCCTTGGTCTTGGTCGTGGCGCGCGGGATCTTCGCCAGCACGTCGCCCGCATGCACTTCGTCGCCGTCGTTGACCATCAGGTGCGCGTTGGTCGGCATCAGGTACTCTTTCTCGTCCGCCCTGCTGCCGCCCACCGGTCGCACCACGATCTTGGGGATGCGCTTGACGTCGGGCGACTCCACCACCACGCGGTGAGCCATGCCCGTGATCTCGTCCAACTGCTCCTGGAACGTTACGTTCTCGATCAGGTCCCGGTAGTGGACGATGCCGCCCACCTCGGTGAGGATTGAGAACGTGTACGGATCCCACTCGAGCAGGATCTGGTTGGCCTTGACCGGCGCGCCGTCCTCCACGCGGACCTTGGCGCCGTAGACCACCTGGTAGCGCTCGCGCTCACGGCCCTTGGCGTCCACCACCGCCAGAATGCCGTTGCGGTTCATCGCCACCAGCTCACCGGCCTTGTTGCGCACCGTCTGGATGTTGATGTACTTGGCGAAACCGTCGTTCTTGGCTTCCTGCGTGGATTGCTCGGCAACGCGCGTCGCCGCGCCGCCGATGTGGAAGGTGCGCATGGTGAGCTGCGTGCCGGGCTCGCCGATGGACTGCGCCGCGATGACGCCGACCGCCTCTCCGCGCTCCACCAGCCTCCCGGTGGCCAGGTTCCGGCCATAGCAAAGCTGGCAGACGCCGCGCCGCGATTCGCAGGTCAATACGGAGCGCACCTTCACCCGCTCGATGCCGGCTGCCTCGATGTTGGCCGCCAGCTCCTCGGTGATCTCCTGGTTGACCCCCACCAGCAGGTTGCCCTCGTAATCGTAGACGTCCTCCAGCGCGACCCGGCCCACCAGACGGTCACGCAGCGGCTCGATGATCTCGCCCGCCTCGACGATGGCCTCCACGTAGATGCCGTCGGTGGTGCCGCAGTCGTACTCGGTGACGATGACGTCCTGGGCCACGTCCACCAGGCGCCGCGTGAGGTAACCGGAGTCGGCCGTCTTGAGCGCGGTGTCGGCCAGCCCCTTGCGCGCGCCGTGGGTCGAGATGAAGTACTGCAAGACGTTCAATCCCTCGCGGAAGTTGGCGGTGATGGGCGTCTCGATGATGTCGCCGCTGGGCTTGGCCATCAGGCCGCGCATGCCCGAAAGCTGGCGGATCTGTTGCTTGGAGCCGCGGGCGCCAGAGTCCGCCATCATGTAGATGGGGTTGAGGTAGCGACCCGTGCGGTCGTCCTCCTCCATGATGCGGAACATCTCCTCGGAGACCCGGTCGGTGACCTTGGACCAGATCTCGATGATCTTGTTCAGGCGCTCGCCGTAGGTGATGGCGCCCTCCAGGTACTGCTCCTGAACCGCCATGACCTCTTTCTCGGCTTCCCGCACCAGTTCGGCTTTCTGCTTGGGCACCACCATGTCGTCAATGCCAATGGAGATGCCCGAGCGCGTGGCGTAATGGAAGCCGAGATCCTTGATGCGGTCCAGCATCTCCACGGTGGTTTGCAACCCGAAGTGTAGGTAGCAATACTGAACCAGCTGGGTGATGCCCTTCTTCTTGAGCAGGCCGTTGATGAAGGGCATCTCCTCGGGCAGCACGTCGTTCAGGATGACGCGGCCCACCGTGGTGTCCATGTCCTGCTTGTAGTACTCGATGGGCTGGGTGTGCAGAATGTCCTGGTTGTCGTAGGCCTTGTCCAGGTCAATGACCTTGCCCGTGTAGCGCAGCTTGATGGGCGTGAGGGTCTCCACCTCGCCCATCTCCAGCGCGATGAGAACGTCCTCGGGGCAGGCGAACTTCTTGCCCTCGCCCTTGGTCCCCGGCCGCGCCTTGGTCAGGTAGTAGAGGCCGAGAACCATGTCCTGCGTGGGCACGGCTAGCGGTTGCCCGTGGGCCGGCGACAGGATGTTGTTGGAAGATAACATCAGCGTGGCCGCCTCGATCTGGGCCTCGGGCGACAGCGGGATGTGCACCGCCATCTGGTCGCCATCGAAGTCGGCGTTGAAGGCCGGGCAGACGAGCGGATGAATCCTGATGGCCTTGCCCTCCACCAGCACGGGCTGGAACGCCTGGATGCCCAGCCGGTGCAGCGTGGGAGCGCGGTTCAACAGGATGGGGTGGTCGCGGATGACCTCTTCCAGGATGTCCCAAACCACCGGGTCCTGAGCTTCCACCAGTTCCTTGGCCTGCTTGATGGTGGTGCAGTGGCCGCGCTGCTCGAGCCGGTGGTAGATGAACGGCTTGAACAACTCAAGCGCCATGATCTTGGGCAGGCCGCACTGGTGCAGCTTGAGCTCGGGACCCACCACGATCACCGACCGGCCCGAGTAATCCACGCGCTTGCCCAGCAGATTCTGACGGAACCGTCCCTGCTTGCCCTTGAGGTTGTCGGAGAGCGACTTCAACGGGCGGTTGTTGGCGCCCCGCAGCACGCGCCCGCGGCGACCGTTATCAAACAACGCATCCACCGCCTCCTGCAACATGCGCTTCTCGTTGCGCACGATCACGTCAGGCGCGCGCAGCTCGATCAGCTTCTTGAGCCGGTTATTGCGGTTGATGACCCGACGGTACAGGTCATTCAGGTCCGAGGTGGCGAACCGCCCTCCGTCCAGGGGAACCAGGGGGCGCAGCTCCGGCGGCAACACCGGAATCACGTCCAGGATCATCCACTCGGGCTTGTTGCCCGACTTGCGGAAGCTCTCCACCACTCGCAGTCGCTTGGCGTACTTGAGCTTCTTCTGCTGCGACTCCTCGGTTTTCATCTTTTCGCGGATTTCCTGGCTCAAGGCGTCCAGGTCCACCCGCTTCAGCAGCTCTTTGATGCCCTCGGCACCCATCATGGCGACGAACTTGCCGGGGTACTCCTGTTCGAGCTGCCGGCGTCGTTCGTCGGTGATCACCTCACCCTTTTGCAGGCCTGGGACTTCGCCCGGATCCACCACCACGTACGCCTCGTAGTAGAGGACCCGCTCCAGGTCGCGGATCGTGATGTCCAGCAGGTAGCCGATCCGGCTCGGCAGGCCCTTGAAGAACCACACGTGGGAGCACGGGCTGGCCAGCTCGATGTGGCCCAGCCGCTCGCGGCGCACGCGCGACAACGTCACCTCGACCCCGCACTTGTCGCAGATGACGCCGCGGTGCTTCATCCGCTTGTACTTCCCGCAAAGGCACTCCCAGTCGGTGACCGGGCCGAAGATCCGGGCGCAGAACAGCCCGTCCCGCTCGGGCTTGAAGGTCCGGTAGTTGATCGTCTCCGGCTTGGTCACCTCCCCGTGGGACCAGCTCCGGATCTTCTCCGGAGAGGCCAGCGAGATCCGGATGGCGTCGAAGTCAGCGATCAGGTTCGCTCGATCGTAAGGTGACGAACGGTACATTCCAGCTCCTTCCTGCTGCAAGCAGCTTCGGGAACAGCCCCGGTTGCGCGATCCTCCCGCTGGATCGTCAGCCGCGGGCCTTCCCGATTCCGCCCTGGTTCATCCCTAATCCGCCGCGAGAGCCGTTTCCAGATGCTCGCGCGGCTTCTTGATCAGCTCCACATCCAGGCAAAGCGCCTGCAACTCGCGAATCAGAACGTTGAAGGATTCGGGCACGCCCGGCTCGACCGGGGCCTCGCCCTTGACGATGGCCTCGTAAATCTTGGCGCGCCCGTAAACGTCGTCAGACTTGGCGGTGAGCAGCTCCTGCAAGATGTAAGCCGCTCCATAGGCTTCCAAAGCCCAGACCTCCATCTCGCCGAAACGCTGGCCGCCGAACTGCGCCTTGCCGCCCAGCGGCTGCTGCGTGATCAGCGAGTACGGCCCGATGGAGCGGGCATGGATCTTGTCGTCCACCAGGTGGGCCAGCTTCATCATGTAGATGTAGCCCACGGTGACCGGCTGCTCGAAGGGCAAACCCGTCATGCCGTCGTACAGCGTGATCTTGCCCGACACGGGCAGACCCGCCTCCGCCAGCTCGCGCTTGATGTCGGCCTCGCGGGCCCCGTCGAAGACCGGCGAAGCGTAGTATCGCCCGAGCTTGTGCCCTGCCCAACCCAGGTGGGTCTCCAGAATCTGACCCACGTTCATGCGCGAGGGCACGCCCAGCGGGTTGAGAATGATCTCCACCGGCGTGCCGTCGGGCAGGTACGGCATGTCCTCCTCGGGCACGATCTTGGCGATCACGCCCTTGTTGCCGTGCCGCCCGGCCATCTTGTCGCCGACCGACAGCTTGCGCTTCATGGCGATGTAAACCTTGACCAGCTTGATGACGCCCGGCGGCAGCTCGTCGCCCTTCTTCAGCTTGGCGATCTTTTCCTCGGTGATCTTCTCCAGGACCTGGATCTGCCGCGAGGTCATCTCTTCGATCTCGTCAATCTGGTCCTTGAGCCGCGGGTCGGGATCCTTGAGCTTCATGCGCTTGAGATCGCGCGCTTTCATGCGCTCGATGATCTCTCGCGTCAGCCGCGTGCCTTTGGTGAGCAGTCGCTTGTTGGTCTTCTCGTCGTGCAAGTCGGCCACCAGCTCCTTGCCCTCCAGCAAGGCCGCCAGACGCTTGACGCGCTCGTCGTTGAGAATGCGCTTCTCGTCCTCGAGGTTCCGCTGCAAGCGAGCGATCTGCGCCTCCAGAATGGCCTTGGAGCGCTCGTCCAGCTCCGCGCCCTTGCGCGAGAAGATCTTGACGTCCACCACCGTGCCTTCGATGCCGGGCGGGCAGTACAGCGAAGCGTCCTTGACGTCGCCCGCCTTCTCGCCGAAGATGGCGCGCAGCAGCTTCTCTTCCGGGGTGAGCTGGGTTTCGCCCTTGGGCGTCACCTTGCCCACCAAAATGTCGCCCGGCTTGACCGTGGCGCCGATGCGCACCACGCCGCTTTCATCCAGATTGCGCAGGAAGCTCTCGGCCACGTTGGGAATGTCCCGCGTGATCTCCTCGGGGCCGAGCTTGGTGTCGCGGGCTTCGATCTCCAGCTCTTCGATGTGAACCGAGGTGTAGTAATCCTCCTTGACCAGCTTTTCGCTGACCACTATGGCGTCCTCGTAGTTGTAGCCGCGCCAGGGCATGAACGCCACCAGGACGTTGCGCCCCAGCGCCAGCTCGCCGCGGTCCGTGCAGGGACCGTCCGCCAGCACGTCGCCCTTGCGCACCCGCTGCCCTTTCTGGACGATGGGCTTCTGGTTGATGCACGTGTTCTGGTTGCTGCGCTTGAACTTGATGAGCTGGTAGATGTCCGAACCCACCTCGCGCGAGAGGGCGCCCTCGTGGACGTTGCCCTCCACACGCACGATGATGCGCTCGGAATCCACCGAGTCCACGATGCCGGAGCGCTTGCAGATGACCACCGCCCCGGAATCCCGCGCCGTCACCGCCTCCATGCCCGTTCCCACCAGCGGAGCCTCCGCGCGCAGCAAGGGAACCGCTTGCCGCTGCATGTTGGACCCCATCAACGCACGGTTGGCGTCGTCGTTCTCCAGGAACGGGATCAGGCTGGCCGCCACCGAGACCAGTTGCTTGGGACTGACGTCCATGAACTGCACCTCGTTGCGGTGACGCAGCGAGGTCGTGCCGCCGTGCCGGCAGTTGACCAGTTCGGGAATGATCCGGCCCTCTTCGTCCAGCTCCACGTTGGCCTGCGCGATGACGTACTTGTCTTCTTCCCACGCCGACAGGTAGACGCAGTGCGCTTCGTACTCAGCCGGTTGCTTGCCCGGCGGCAGTTCACGGTTGATACGCTCGACTTCGGCCCGCAACATCACCTGACCGACCCGCAACCCGGTGTCGCCCGGATGGACGATCTTGACCTCGTCCATCACCTGCCCGTTGACCACGCGCCGGTACGGGCTTTCGATAAATCCGTACTCGTTGATGCGCGCGTAGGTGGCCAGCGACGAGATCAGTCCGATGTTGGGGCCTTCCGGCGTCTCGATCGGGCAGATGCGCCCGTAGTGCGTGGGATGAACGTCGCGGACCTCGAAGCCCGCCCGCTCGCGCGACAACCCGCCGGGCCCCAGCGCCGACAATCGCCGCTTGTGCGTGATCTCGGCCAGCGGGTTGGTCTGATCCATGAATTGCGAAAGCTGGCTGGAGCCGAAGAATTCACGGATGGCGGCCATCACGGGCTTGGCGTTGACCAGGTCGTGCGGCATCGCCGTGGACAGCTCCTGGTAGGCCGACATCTTCTCCTTGATGGCCCGCTCCATGCGCACCAGGCCGATGCGGAACTGGTTCTCCAGCAGCTCACCCACGGCGCGCACGCGCCGGTTGCCCAGGTGGTCGATGTCGTCAGCCGCCACCGACGGCATCTTGCGCATCTTCAGCAGGTAGCGGATGACCGCGTAGAAATCCTCCGGATCCAGCGTCCGGCGATCCAACGGGGTGGCATCCTCCCGGTCATAGAGCTTGATGTTGAACTTCATTCGGCCCACGCGCGAGAAGTCGTATTTGCGCGGGTCGAAGAACATGCCCTGGAAAAGCTGGGTGGCCGTGTCCAAAGTGGGCGGATCGCCTGGACGCAGCTTGCGGTAGATCTCGAGCAGAGCTTCGTTCTGCGTCTTGACGGGATCCTTCTTCAGTGTGGCCGAGATCACCGGACCCGCCTCGTCCTTCTCCGGGAAGAAGACCTCGAAGCTGGGGATCCCCGCCTCGATCAGCTTGTTCAGTACGGTCGGCGTCAGCTCCTGGTTGGCTTCCGCCAGCACCTCGCCGGTGCTCATGTCCACCACGTCGGCCACCAGGTAGGCCCCATCCAAGTCGCCGGCGGAAATCTCGACCTGCTCGACCTTGGCTTTCCAAAGCTCGCGCATGATCTGCTGCGTGACCTTCTTGCCCGCGGCGACCAGCGTGTCCCCCTGCGGCCCCACCACGGGCTGGGCCAGCTTCACGCCCAGCAGATTGGTCTGTACCGGCTCGGCCTCCTTGCCCTTCTCCTTGCCCGCCGCGGCCTCCTCCTTGGGCGCCGGCGGGATCGCCCAGTACAGACGGTTGTCACGGATGAAAATCCGGTCCACCACGTAGAAGCGGCGGAGAATTTGTTCGTCCGTCTTCAGGCCGAGGGCGCGCAGAAAGACAGTGCCATAGAACTTGCGCTTGCGGTCAATGCGTACGTAGAGCAGGTTCTTGGCGTCGTACTCGAATTCGACCCAACTGCCGCGGTAGGGGATGATCTTGCCCAGGTAATAGCCTTGCTGCGGGATTTTTTCGAAGAAGACGCCCGGCGAGCGATGGAGCTGGGAAACGATGACGCGCTCGGTTCCGTTGATGATGAACGTCCCGTTGTCGGTCATCAACGGAATCTCGCCGAAGAACACTTCCTGCTCTTTGATGTCGCGGACCGTGCGCTGTCCGGTTTGCGGATCCTTGTCGTAGATGGTCAGCCGGATGGTGACCTTCAGGGGCGCGGCGTAAGTCATGCCGCGCTCCTGGCACTCGTTCACGTCGTACTTGAGCTGAAGGCTGACCGGATCGCCGCAGCGATTGCAGAAAGTGACCACGTTGCGGTTGAAGGTGCCGCACTTGGGACAGAGCACGTCGCCCGGATGGTAGGGATCAGTCTTGATCGTGGCGCCGCAGCTCGGATTGCGGCAGGTCGAGCGCAGGTGGTGCAGCCCTTTGAGGTTGCCGCACTTGCACTCCCAGTTGCCGATGGAATAGTCCACGAAATCCAACTGGCTCATGCCGCGGAAGTCCGTGATCGGGAAGACGCTGGTGAAGACGCTTTGCAGGCCCACGTCCTCCCGCTCGTGCGGCAGCAGGTCCATTTGCAGGAAGCGTTCGTAGGATTTCTTCTGGACCTCGATCAGATTGGGAATCGGGATCGCGGTCTTGATGCGGGAAAAGTCAATTCGCTCCCGTACGGCGCCATCCGTTTTCTGCATGCTTCTAAACTCCTCGGAACCTGGAAGCTGGATACACGTCCCGGACGATTGCGTTCAAAACCAAGACACCTCTAACGGTGCTGCACGAGATCCCGCCGCCCTTGGTGCGCCGGAGCACTCGGCGGGCGCGGCCGCCCGCTGCCGGGGTGTCGCGGCGCCGGAAACATCGCCGTCCGCGACAACCCGCAAGGCGCGCGAACACACAGGGCGGCTGGGGAAACGGGTCAAGCAAAATCGGGATAGAGTCGGGACAGGATTACCCCTCACTCGGTTCACGGGCGCTGATCGCTGCTTGGGGACTGCGTAACGCAAGAGGCCCGCATCGTAGTTTAGCAGACCCGACCACCGCCCGTCAAACGCCGGGCCCGCGCACGGTAGACACCCCACCCTGCGCGAGCCGGCAATCCTTAGAACACGGGCCCTACTTGATTTCTACGGTCGCTCCCACCTCGGCAAACTTCTGCCGGATCTTCTCCGCCTCCTCCTTGCTCACCCCTTCCTTGATCGGCTTGGGAGCGCTCTCCACCAGGTCCTTGGCCTCCTTGAGACCGAGGCTGGTGACCTCGCGCACCGCCTTGATCACGTTGATCTTGTTCGGCCCAACCGAGGTGAGCACGACCGTGAACTCAGTCTGTTCCTCAGCCTGCGCCGCCGGAGCCGCGGCCGCAGCCGCCGCAGGTACGGCTGCCACCGTCGCCGCGGCCGCCGAGACTCCCAGCCTCTCCTCGAGCAGCTTCACCAACTGGGATGCCTCCAGCAGCGTCAGGCTCTGGATCTGATCGGCAATCGCGTTGATATCCGCCATTTCTCAAACTCCTGCTGATAAAACTCGGATCGGGCGAGGACCCGCTGTTCGGCGCCTCAAGCCCGAAACTTTTGCTCCTTGACACCCTGATCCAGCACCACCGCCAGATTCCTACCAACCGCCTGGAGGGCGGTGACCAACCGCTGGGCGGGCGCCTGGATCAGGAACAACAGCTTGGCCATGAGCTCTTCGCGAGGCGGCAGCTCGGCCAGTTGCTGAATCGCGCTGACGTCAATGACCCGGCCTTCGACCATCCCCGCCTTGAACGTCAGCACCGGATTTTCCTTTGCGTACCGGGTCAGGGCCTTGGCCAGAGCCACCGGATCGCCGTCCGTGTAGGCCAGCGAGTTCATCCCGGTGAGCCCTTTTAAAAGGCTGGCCGCCGGCGTCCCTTCCGCCGCCCGCTCGGCCAGCGTGTTCTTGATCACGCGATAGCGACCGCCGGCCGCCCGTACCGCCTTGCGCAATTCGAAATCCTGGGCCACCGTCAGCTTGTCAAAACCGGTCAGAAACACGTGAGGGCAGCGCTGCAATTCGCGCCGCAGACTCTCTACTTCCTCTTGTTTGGCTTGCTTGTTCTTCATGACGCCCCTCGTCGTCCCTCAAGCGGCACGCACGTTGTACGGCGTGGTGTCGAGCGGGATGCCCGGCCCCATCGTCGAGCACAGCGTCGCGCTGCGCACGTACTTGCCCTTGGCTGCCGCCGGCTTGGCCCGCAGCACCGCCTGGATGAGCGCCTGCGCATTCTCGACCAGCTTCTCATCAGGGAAACTGGTCTTGCCGATGGGCGCGTGAATGATACCGGTCTTGTCCACACGGAACTCGACCTTGCCGGCCTTGATTTCCTTGACGGCACGGGCCACGTCCATGGTCACCGTTCCCGTCTTCGGATTGGGCATCAGGCCGCGCGGACCCAGAATCTTGCCCAGCCGGCCCACGGACCGCATCATGTCCGGGGTGGCGATGACGGCGTCGAAGTCCATCCAACCCTCCTGGATCTTCTGGACCATCTCTTCGCCGCCCACGTAGTCGGCGCCAGCTTCCTCAGCTTCCCGCTGCTTCTCGCCGGAAGCAATCACGAGCACGCGCTTGGACTTGCCCAGGCCGTTGGGCAGGACCACCGTACCGCGCACCATCTGGTCGGCGTGCCTGGGATCCACGCCCAGCCGCAAATGCAACTCCACGGTCTCGTCAAAATTGGCGAACTTGATGCGCTTGACCAGCGCTACCGCCTCTTCCAGCGTGTGCGGCTTGCGCGGCACCTGTTGGGCGGCAGCCTGATACTTCTTGCCTGGTTTGTGAGCCATGATGACCTCGCTGGTACAAACGGTGACGCCCGCCTCGGGCATCACCTCCCACGGAGGGTTTCTCTCACTGCGGGTGAAACACACAGTGTAGCAAACCGCTGGTGGCGCCGTCCAGTGCGGCCCAACCGTTTCGCCTCGAGATCCGGGCTACCGACCGAGAGTACTAGTACCTGGTGCCTTAATCTGATCCTTGCCCAGCGCCAGAAAGAATGTTAGAATTCCGGCGATGCAAGTCCCGAAATCCGATACCAGCCCCGAGAGGAAGCACGAGAAGAGGCTCTTTGCTTATGCGCTGGCGGCAGGAGCGGGCATGCTGGCGGCCGGCGCCCCCGCCGAAGCCGGCGTGATCTACGTCAACCCACCTGATCACACCTACACCAACACCGGATTTCAGTTGGACCTGAACTCCGACGGTAGCCCCGACGTCACCTTCACGACAGCGGCCAGATGGGTCACGTACAGTTGGTACATGCGGCAACTGCGGGTGGGCGCCAATGGCGTCGTGGCGCCTGGGTTTCAGGTCAGCCCGTTGCCGGCGGGCTACTCGGTCGGTCCGGCCGCCCCGTTCGGTGCCAGCGGACTGATGGCGGCTGTCTCCTACTATCGCTACTATGGGGGGCGGTACATATGGGGGCCTTGGGCTAACGTGCGTGATGGCTATCTGGGCTTGCGGTTCTTGATCGGGCCCAACACCCACTACGGCTGGGTCCGCATGGATGTTTCGGTTAACGCCGATCTCCTGACCATCTCTGCAACGGTCAAGGACTGGGCCTACGACGACACGCCCGGCGCAGGCATCCGGGCGGGCGACACCGGCGTTGTTCCCGAACCCGGCACTCTGAGCCTGCTCGCTCTTGGCTTTGCGGGTCTTGCCCTCTGGCGAAAGCGCAAGGCGCAGTCACGCGCGGCCTGAGGGCGGTGGATGAGCGCCCGCAGGCTCCTGCTGATCGGCTGGGACGGCGCCGACTGGCGGTTCATCAATCCCCTGCTGGATGCGGGCTTGATGCCCGCGCTGGAACGACTCATCCAGCGCGGGGTCATAGGCAATCTCGCCAGCATCCGGCCTCTGCTTTCGCCCCTCATCTGGACCTCAATCGCCACTGGCAAGCTTCCCGACAAGCACGGAATTCTCGGCTTCATGGAGCCGGATCCGGTGAGCGGAGGCGTTCGGCCTGCATCCAGTCAGTCCCGCAAGGTCAAGGCCGTCTGGAACATCCTGACGCAGCAAGGCCTGCGCACCCACGTGGTGGCGTGGATGGCCACGCATCCGGCTGAGCCGATCCGCGGGATCGCGGTTTCGCCCCTGTTCCAGCGCGCCACGGCGCCCCATGGGCAGCCTTGGCCCTTGCCCTCGGGCTCGATCCACCCGGAGCAACTGAGCGAAACCTTCGCCGCTCTTCGCGTTCATCCGGGCGAATTCGGGGAAGAAGAGATTCTTCCTTTCATCCCTCGTGCTGCCGAGATTGACCAAGACCGTGACAGGCGACTGGCAGGCTTCGCCATCATCCTGGCCGAGTGCGTTTCGGTGCACAACGCGATCACGTGGATCCTGGAGCACGAGGACTGGGACTTCGCCGCGGTCTACTACGACGCGCTGGACCATTTCTCTCATGCCTTTGCCGCCTATCATCCCCCGGCGATGGAAGGCGTGCCCGAACGCGACCGCGAGATTTACCGCGACGTACTGGCCGGGGCCTATCGCTTCCACGATATGATGCTGGCACGCCTGCTCGAACTGGCCGGTCCGGAGGCCACCGTCATGCTGGTCTCCGACCACGGCTTCCATTCGGGTCGGCTGTTGCCACGGCGCATCCCGCGCGAGCCCGCCGGACCCGCCGTCGCCCACCGGCCGGTGGGAATCTTCTGTCTGGCTGGCCCCGGGATTCGCCGCGACGAACGGATCTACGGCGCTAGCGTCCTCGACATTACGCCGACCGTGCTCGCTTTGTTCGGCTTGCCCGTCGGGCGCGACATGGACGGGAAGGTTCTGTTGCAGGTCTTCGAGAAACCTCCCCGCCTGGAAACGATCCCGAGCTGGGAGGAGGTTCCCGGCGAGGCAGGCATGCACGGCGCCGATCAGCGGGTGGATCCCGTAGCGGCACAGGCCCTGATCCAGCAGTTCGTGGCGCTGGGCTACATCGAACCACCGTCGCCCGAACGCTCCCAGGCCGTCGCGATGGCGGTCCGCGAGTCCCGATTCAATCTGGCCCAGGTGTACCTCGATACGCAGCGGCCGCGCCTGGCCTTGCCAATCCTGGAGGAACTTGTGCGGGACCACGCCGGCGAGCCGCGTTACGTGGTTCCGCTGGCCCAGTGCCTTCTGTCCTTGGGGGAGCGCGAACGCGCCCGCCAGCTCCTCGGAAGCCTGCTCGAAAGCGAGGAGCGGAGGCCGTGGGCTGAATGGCTGCTGGCGATGACCGACCTGCTTGAGGAGCGGGCGGACGAAGCTCTGGAGCGGCTGATTCGCCTGGAAAAGGACGAAAGCAGGCTGCCGGCTCTCTACGTCCGTCTAGGCTCGGCCTATCTCAGACTGGGTCGGCTGGAGGATGCCGAGCGCGCCTTCCTGAAGGCTGTGGAGCTGGACGCGGATCTGCCCGCCGCCTACCTGGGTCTGTGCCGCGTGCGCTTGCGTCAGAAGCGCTTCGAGGAAGCTGCGGAAGCGGCTTTGGAGGCCGTGGGGCTGGAGCACTTTCTGCCCGCGGGCCATTATCTGTTGGGCATCGCCCTCGCGCGTCTGGGGCGTTACGAGCGCGCCATCCAGGCTTTCGAACTCGCCCTCTCCATGCAGCCGGGTCTGGCCGGCGCGCATCGCTGGCTGGCTGCGCTCTACGGGCGTCCGGGAGGCGATCCGGGCAAAGCGGTCCAGCACCGCTTGCGCTATGATCAGCTCTTGCGAGAGCGACAGGAGAGCACTCGGACGTGATCGTCGTGGTCTCGGGCCTTCCCCGTTCGGGCACGTCGCTGCTCATGCAGATGCTGAAAGCCGGCGGCCTGCCCGTGCTCACCGACGGGCTGCGCGTGGCCGACGAGGACAACCCGCGGGGCTATTTCGAGTGGGAGCCTGCCAAACGCCTGCCCCGCGAGCCTGAACTCATCCGGATGGCGGAGGGCAAGGCGGTCAAGATCGTCTCCTCGCTACTGTGGGCGTTGCCGCCAGGGTATGAATACCGCGTGCTGTACATGGAACGCCCGTTGGCGGAGGTGGCTGCGTCCCAGGTAGCGATGATTCGCCGGCATGGCGGGGCTGCGCCGCTCGAAGGCGAGGCCCTGGTCCGAGCCCTGGCGGCTCATCAGCAGCAGGTGCTGGCGCTGGTACGCCAGATACCAGGGGTCGCTCTGTGCACGGTCCGTTATCACGACGTGCTGGCGGACCCGTTCCAGCAGGCCCGGCGGATTGCGAACTTCCTCGGTATGCCGCTCGATTGCGAGGCCATGGCCCGCCAGGCGGACCGCCGCCTCTACCGGCAACGCGTCTGCCCTCCTCCCGAAGCGGCGCTTCGGGATTGAATCCGCCAGCACGCCGCAGTCTGGCCGTCTAGAAGTGGTAGCGCACGTTGAATAGCATGCTGCGACCGCCCACGTCGGTGAAGCCCAAGTTCATGAACGTGGTCGGATCCGTGTTGGCGCTGACCGTGTTGGCCGGAATCAAGACGAAATTGCGATGGTTCAGCGCGTTGAAGACCTCCCACCGCAGCTCGAGCGCGTGACCGCGGTCAGCCCAGGTGGTAATCCGTTTCGACAGGGCTGCGTCGAAATTCACGGTCCTGCCCACGCGCTCCGTGTTGGCGCCCAGGTTGCCCACGATCCCCGAGTTGGCAGGATTGGCGATGAACCGGGGCGTCGGTATGGTCGGGTTGGTTCCGGTCCTGGGAGGGCCTGCCGGGTTGTAGCTGGCGCGCTGGGACAGATGGATCGTTGAGATCTGGCCGGGCAGAATCCCAAGAGCGTTGAAGCTGTTGAAGATGCTGTAGGGTGTTCCGGAAGCCACCGTGGTCACGCCCGACAGCGACCAGCCTCCCGCGATCCTGCCCAGCACGCCGCGACCCTCGCGGATATTGGGGAACTCGTAGATGTAGCCGGAGGTGAAGCGGTGCGGCTGGTCATAGCCTGAGCGGCCACGGTCGTGGCGCAGATTCAGGGGATTCGACGGCAGGGTCCGATTGGCCTGGCCTCCCAGGATATCGTCCGAGTCGTTGATGAACGAGCTCCACGTGTAGCTGTTCTGGAATTGCAGGCCACGCCGGAACCGCTTGTCGAAACTGACCTGCAAGGAGTGGTACACGGATTGGGCGTAGCCGTCGCCCACCAGGATCGAGCCGCGGTCCGGATCACGGCGATAGGCCGTGATGACGCCACCCGCGCCAAGCACCGGCTTGAGCGTGGGCAGCACGCTTTGGTAAACGGACGGATTGGCGTTGATGGCTGCGGCCGTGAAGCCCAGATTGGCTTCGACTTCGCGTACCAGCTTCACGCCCCGCGAGCCAACATAGAAGATCTTGAGCGCGAAATCCTGGTAAAGCTGGCGCTCGATGCCAAAGGAAAACTGTTGACCGTAGGGCTGTGCGACCCGCTTGTCCGGCGAGTACAAGCGGACAGGAAGCAAGTTGGGATTGCCACCCAGCCGGACGAAATCCTCGGGCGTGGGAGGAGACGGGAAATTGGCCGGGTCCCACAGCCGCCGGCCACTGATGCCGTCCAGGGTCACCGTAACTCCGCGCGGATAGTTACGCGAGTTGTTGAGCAGGATGTTTTGGAAGATCTGGTCATAGGAGATGGCATAGCCGCCGCGCACGGCCAGTTTGCCATTGCCCGTCAGCCAGCCGCCGCCGCGGGGCGACCACGCGAAACCGAACCGTGGCGCCCAGTTGTTGATGTCAGGCCTGGCGTTGGAGAAGTAGCCGAACGGCGTTCCGGTGTACTCGTAGCGAATTCCGAGGTTTAGCGTCACGCTCGAGGTCACGCGGAAGTCATCGCCAAAATAGCCCGCAAACTCGGTGGTGCGAGCCGGCGTCAAACCGGTTCCTGCGTATTGGGAGAAGGAAGCATTGCGGTCGAAAAGGAAGTCGGAGAAGCTCGGGTAAGTTACCGTCCCGCGAATGTTCGGTGCAAAGAAGGAATTCAACTGGTAGCGCAACACGTGAGCCCCGTAGCGGAAGCTGTGGCGCCCGCGAATCCAGCTCCATGTGCTGCTGAATTCGTACAGATTGTCCGTCCGATACTGCGGGAAGTTCGCGTTGCCCAGTACGGGCAAGCCGCTGCCCGTGATGCTGAACTGGGGCGGAAGGTTCTCCGGGAAGTGGAACGAGCGACGCCCGTAGACGGCGCGGTTCTCCGCGATGAGTGTGGGACGGAACACCCGCACGTGGTGGATCGCGCCGTTCTGATTGCGCCCGGCGCTGCCGATCTGGTTGAACTTGAGCGCGTTCGGCGCGCCCGGATCGAAGTCGTCGTCAATGGCGTACCGCACGCTGAGGCTGTCGTTGTCGGTCAGCTTGGAATCCACCTTCATGAAGCCGCGGTGGAAATTGCGCGCGTAAGGCAGCGTGCCCTCAGCCGAGGCCCGGTTGTACTGCTGGAGCGGAACCGTGATCGTGCGCCCGTCCGGCAGCCGCACACTCAGGCTGCCGCGTGGCGTCGGATCGTTGGCCACCGGGTACCACTTCTTCAGGAACTCTACTGCCCCGGGTGCGAACGCCGCCCGATTGGCTTCCAGCGCGGCATAGCCCTCCGGTGAGATGGTGGTGACCACAGGAGAGGCGCTGCTGCGCCGCAGGTCGAAATCGTAGCTGGTGAAGAAGAAGGTGTGGTTCTTCTTGATCGGCCCTCCGCCGCTGGCTACGCCCTGATTGCGCACCAGCACTCCGCGCGAACGGCGCAATGCGTCGTAATCCGAGCGCCCGGCGGCTTTCTGCGCGTTGAACGTCCGCTGCTGGCCCGTGGTCAGCGCATCCAGCCCGTTGCCCAGCCAGCTCCACCGCAGGATGCCGTGATACTCATTGGTGCCCGACCGCGTGATCTGCTGGACCACCGAGCCCGAGTTGCGCCCGAATTCCGCCGAGAAGTTGTTGGTGATGATGCGGAACTCGGCCAGAACTTCGGGAGCCACGGTTTGCCGCGGCGTCGAAAGCGACTGATCGTTGTTGTTGGCCCCGTCAATCATGAAGTTGTTGGACCGCGAACGGGCTCCGTTGACGACGAAGCCCGACCCCGGACGGCCCTGCGCATTGGGCAAGGTGCCGGGAGCCAGCAGCGCCAGACCATTCAGCGTGTTCAAACCCGGCAACGCCAGGATCGCGCTTGAATCCACGCCGCGGCTGAGCTGCGCTTTGGTGGACTCGATCAAAGGAGCTTCCGCCTGTACGGTTACCACTTCCGTGGTCTGGCCCGGATTCAGCGTCAGGTCCACCCGGCGCTCAACCGTGGGTTCAACCAGAATCGGCGAGCGGACCAGCGTCTCGAACCCGGGCGCAGAAGCCTCGACGGCATAGCGTCCCTGGAGCAGTGCGGGCACTCGCCAGAAACCCGCCTCGTCCGTGGTCAGTTCCCGCTGCCAGCCCGTATCCAGGCTCCGGACCACGACCTTCGCCTTGGGGATCACGGCGCCCGTTGGATCAAAGACCGTGCCCGCCAGCGATCCGTAGATGGTTTGCGCCGACAAACCTGCAGAGCACAGGACCGCTGCCAGGAACAAGTTTGCAATCCGATTCGCTCTCTTGGTCATGACTGCTTCTCCTGACTTTACCGAGTGGTAGCGAGGAGCTACCCAGCTAGTTTCACATTCCGCAATCGAGCGGCCAAACGGCTCCGGGCGCCCGGCAGCCGGGCACGGCCGGGGTCGCTGGCCTATCATGTTGATTCCTGAGCCAGTTACCTGCCGGGGACCTTGCGGGTTCCAAGCCGGCTGGCCCGGATTATATCACCAACTCCGCTTCTTCGAAAAGCGCAATCCAGACTTTCATAGATCGGTCCCGCGACCGGCTCGCAGTTTGGGGTTTTCAGGCAGCAGGCGCGGCTGGCAGACGCCCCGCGCAGCCTTGCACCGCAACGGCTTGTCATCGGCTCGCCGATCCGCAGTGCGGCGCCCCGAAGCGCGCGAAGCGTCGAGCCTCAGATTACGCCACCGCCCAGAATCAGGCGCAGCGTCCCGAACACGACCGCCAGCGCGCACATCACCAGACCGGCGATGGCCGGTCCCTTGCGCGGATCGCGCGTGGTAGCCACCGTGACGATGCTCAAGACCAACCCGATCGCCGAGAACGGAATGTTGATCCAGTTCAGCGCGCCCAGACAGGGGAAGAACGCCACAACCATCCCGAGCAGGGCCAGGATTCCCCAGACGAGGCACAGCACTTGCACGCTTCACCTCCGCGC
>JAPWUP010000064.1 GCA_028275505.1 Bryobacteraceae bacterium | reverse complement strand
CGCTCGACCGAGGAATGGGAGATATCGCGCTCGTGCCAGAGAGCGATGTTTTCAAACGCAGCGCCGGCATTCGCGCGAACCAGCCGGGCAAGGCCGCAAATTTGTTCGCAGACGACGGGGTTGCGCTTGTGTGGCATGGCGGAGGAGCCTTTCTGGCCGGCGGCGAAGGGTTCCTCGGCCTCGAGCACCTCGGTCCGTTGCAAGTGCCTGATTTCCAAAGCGATTTTCTCGAGCAGGGCGGCCATCAACGCCAGAACGCACAAATAGTGCGCGTGACGGTCCCGCGAGACGACTTGGGTGCTGGCGCGGGCCGGCTTCAGGCCGAGCCGGGCGCAGATTTTTTCCTCGGCCTCGGGGGCCAGGTGGGCGTAGGTCCCCACAGCGCCGGAGATCTTGCCCACGCAGACCTCCTCCTCAGCGGCGCGAAGCCGTGCGGCGTTCCGCTCCGCCTCGTCGTACCAGAGGACAAATTTCAGCCCGAACACCACAGGTTCGGCATGGACCCCGTGGGTACGCCCCACCTGCGGCAAGTCACGGAACTCGAAGGCACGACGTTTCAGGATCGTCATGAGCCGCTCGAGTCCGGTCTTCAGCAACGTTGTGGCCTGCTTGAGCTGGAGACCCAGGGCGGTGTCCACGACATCGTAGGAAGTCAGCCCGTAGTGAAGCCACCGCGAAGCGTCGGCATAACCGGCGGCGGCGAGGTGCTCGGCGACGGCGGTCGTAAAAGCGATGACGTCGTGCTTGACTTCCCGCTCGATTTCGTGGATCCGCTCCAGCCGGAAGCCGGCATGCTCGCGCAACTGGCGGGCAGCTTCCCTGGGGACTTGGCCCAGCTCGGCCAGCGTTTCCGCAGCCGCCAGCTCCACCTCGAGCCAGGTTCGGAACTTGTTCTCCTCACTCCAGATGCGGCCCATTTCCGGCCGCGTATAACGCGGGATCATAGCTGGAAAACCTCGGTCTGACAGCGATGCTCGGCAACCACCAGACGCGTGGACAATCCGCGGCTGCGCAACGCATCGCCCGCCACCAGCCGGACGAGATCGGGGTGGTTGTTATGCTCGCTCAGGTGCCCCAGCACCAGCGTGTGCGTGCACGGCTCCAGATGCTTGCGGATGAATTGCGCCACCGCATCGTTGGAAAGGTGGCCTTGCCGGCTCATGACCCGTTGCTTCACGGGCCAAGGGTAGGGTCCCACCTTGAGCATTTCCAGATCGTGGTTGGACTCCAGCACCAGAAGCTCGGCCCCACGGATCTGAAAGCGGATGGAATCGGGAATGTAGCCCAGGTCGGTGACGATGGCGATCTTGTGGCCTTCGGCCTCCAGGCAGAACCCCACGGGGTCCGCCGCATCGTGGGGAACGCTGAAGCTGGTGACTTCGATATCGCCGATCCGCCATCGCGCGCCTGCGCGAAAAAGCTCCAGGGGCGGCGGCTCGCCGTTCCAGGAAATGGCGGGCGCCGTCAGCTCGCTCAGAAAGACCGGGCGCCCGAGCTTGCGAGCGAGCACGGGCAGACCCGCCACGTGATCGCCGTGCTCATGGGTGATGAGGATCGCATCCAGCCGGTCCAGCGTCTCACCGGCAGCCGCGAGCCGGCGCTCGATTTCGCGCGCGCTGAGGCCGGCGTCTATGAGGAGACGGGTCTGCGGCGTCGCCACCAGGGTGGCGTTGCCGGAACTGCCGCTGGCCAAAACGCACAGCCGAACGATGGCGTCCTCCGCGAACAACTTATGCTAGCATCGCTCCGGCATGGCTGTCAGCGGAGCGGGCCGGTACAATGGGAATTGGAATGAACGGGGTTCCGCCCATCCTGCGCATCGGTTCCGTCGAGATCCGGCCCGCCACCGTCCTGGCGCCCATGGCGGGCATCACGGACACCGTGTTTCGCCGACTGATCCGGGAACTCGGCGGGTGCGGCCTCATCATGACCGAGTTCACCAGCTCGCACGGGATCGTCAACGCGATGCGCGCGGGCGGGCGCGGTCCTACGCTCAGGTATCTCGCCTTCGAGCCGGACGAACACCCCATTTCCGCCCAACTGTTCGGCGCGGATCCGGACGTGATGGCCGAGGCCGCGCGCCAGTGCGAAGCGCTGGGCTTCGATATCGTGGACATCAACCTCGGATGCCCGGCCAAAAAAGTCTGCCGCAGCAACGGCGGTTCCGGACTCCTGAGGGACCTCAAGCTCGTCGAACGGATCTTCCGCGCCGTACGCGCCGCCGTGCAGATCCCGGTGACTGCCAAAGCGCGCGCCGGCTGGAGCCAGCAGGAGATCGTCGCTGTGCCGCTGGCGCGTCTGGCCGAGGATTGCGGCCTCAACGCTTTCGCGCTCCATCCGCGCACGCGGGATCAGGGCTTCAGCGGACGGGCGGACTGGAGCCTGATCGCGCAAGTCAAAGCTGCCGTGAAGATCCCGGTGATCGGCAACGGGGATATCGTCACGCCCGAGGATGCCGTGCGCATGGTGGCCGAAACCGGATGCGACGCCATCATGATCGGGCGCGCCGCCTCTTACAATCCCTGGATTTTCCGGCAAATCGCCGAGTATCAGAGCCGCGGCAGCTACGAGCAGCCCTCCGAGCGCGATCGTTACGAGCTGATGCGGCGCTACTACGCCTGCCTCATCGAGCGGGGCGATCCGGAAACCGTCGGAAAAATGAAGCAATTCGCATCGCTGTTCACTCACGGCGTGCGCAATGGCGCACACTTGCGAGCTGCGGTCTATAAGGCGCGGGAGCCCCGGGAGATCCTCGATCTGGTGGACGAGTTCTTCCAGCGCGAGCTCGAGGCCCGGGCAGCATGAAGAAGGTCCGCCTGGTTACCGACGGTGCTTGCAAGGGTAATCCCGGGCCGGGCGGCTGGGCCGCCATTCTTATTTATGGTCCCCACCGCAAGGAACTGGTCGGCAGCGAGCCGCACACCACCAACAACCGCATGGAACTGAAAGCCGCCATCGAGGGATTACGGGCGCTCAAGGAACCTTGCGAAGTCGAGATTGTCACGGACTCCGAGTATCTGAAGAAAGGCGTCACCGAGTGGCTGCCCCGCTGGAAACGCACTGGATGGGCGACGGCCTCGCGGCAGTCCGTACGCAATCAGGATCTGTGGCGGGAACTTGATGAGCTGAGCCAGCGTCATCGCACCCGCTGGATCTGGACGCGCGGGCACGCAGACGATCCGGACAATCTGCGCGCGGATGAGCTGGCCTCCCGCGCCGCCGCCGAGATTGCGTCGCGTGCGAAGATGACAGCTCAGGAGAAGCGGGGCTGAAATGATGGTTCGAGCGCTGCACGTGAGAGTCACGCTGATCTTGGCTCTTGCCACCGCTGCCTTCGGCCAGCGGCCTTCCTTCGGGATCAAAATCGGCTGGCCCGCCACCGACACCTTCCGCGACCAATCCTGGCCCGGAGGTCGCTACGAGGCCTCGAGCGGACGGTGGGTGCTGGGGCCCGTCCTCGAACTGATGTTGCCGGCTCGTCTGAGCGTGGCGACTGAGATCCTTCACCGCTCGATCGAGTACCGTTCGACAGGCTCGGGCGAGAACCTGGTGACTACCGGCCACGCCTGGACCTTGCCCCTGTTGGGCAAGTTTCGCTTGTCCGACAAGTGGGTGTCGCCGCTGGTGGGTGGAGGCGTGGTATGGCAGCGATTCGCCAGCCTCAAACAAACCGGTACTGAATTGGGCGGCTCTCTGCCCCGGCAGCCCGTGCAGGTGAGCCGAAAGGACCCTCGCGAACTCAGGGAGAGAACGGCCAAGGGATTCACGGTCTCACTGGGACTGGAGGGGAACCTGCTCGGCCCGCGGTTCATCCCGGAGATCCGTTACACCCGGTGGACGACGCAAGCCTTCGCCGCGCCCGACGGCCGCGGCCTGAACCGCCGAAACCAGTTCGAAATCCTGTTGACGCTGATGTTTTGAACTTGCGAGGTCCGGACTGTTGCGCATTGCAATCTTTGGGGGAACGTTCGATCCCGTGCACACAGGGCACCTCGAGGTAGCCC
Organism: Bryobacteraceae bacterium; assembly: GCA_028275505.1. Lineage (GTDB taxonomy): Bacteria > Acidobacteriota > Terriglobia > Bryobacterales > Bryobacteraceae > DTHT01. Next base: position 17,960 of record JAPWUP010000064.1, on the reverse strand, counting down.
GTGAAGCACTCCGCCACTGCCGCCTCGATCGCGTATTGTTCGTCCCAGCCTCCCACCCGCCGCACAAAGGGGGCGTGGCGGTCGCCCCGTACGAGGACCGGGTTCGGATGCTGGAGCTGGCGTGCGCAGGCGAACCCGCCTTCGAGGTCTCCCGGCTGGAAGAGGGCGAGCGGGTAAGTTATTCGATCCACACGATCGAGAAAGTCAGAGGCACCCTCGGCCCCGACGATGAACTGTTTTTCCTGATCGGCGCCGACGCCTTCGCCGAGCTGACGACATGGTACCGTTGGGAAGACGTCGTACGCCTGGTCACTTTCATCGTGGCCAGCCGCCCCGGCCATAACTACCAAGTCCCGGCGGGCAGCCGTGTCATTCCCCTGACCACGTTGGCCCTGCCCGTGTCGTCTCGCGAACTGCGGTCGAGGCTCGCGGCGGGCGAGGAACCACCGGAGATCCCCAAGCCGGTTTTGGAATACATCCGGGCCAAGGGCCTCTACCGCGATGGCGCCGCGGGTCCCGTCCAGCACCCTGATCGCTGAAAAAGACATCAGATCGTTGTAGAGATCATCATCCCAGCACTTGTTGATACCGAAGGACTTGAGGACCGATTTTGTCATGGTTGTTGCGAAAATAAGCGCCCTCCTTCGCGGCGGTGGAAGCTGCCAGCCGCGGTTGTTTCCCACAATCGCTTGATCCGCAATGAGATAGCGAGACCTATAGCATTTTTCCCCGACTGGCTACCGAAATGCGCTTAATCGGTGCGAAGGAGATCGCACCATGGTTGCCCTGCTGGTTCTTGCAACGTTCGTTGGTTTTATCATCGTGGACTACCTGCTCCACCGCGAGAAGTACCGCCTTCCCGTGGCGGAGCCAGTGCCACCGTCCGAATCTGCACCGGCGCCCGTCGTAGCCGGCGTCGCGCTGCCTGATCCTTTGAATTACCACCCCGGCCACACTTGGGCGCTTCAGCGAGGCCATGGTCGGATCCGGATAGGCGTGGACGAGTTCGCTGCCAGCTTGCTCGGACGCGTCCAGCGTATCGAAGGCCCTCCGGTGGGGCGCTGGCTCCGGCAGGGAGAAAAGGGGTGGACCGTGATCACCGAACATGGCGAGGCAGCCATGGTCGCGCCGGTCGAAGGGGAGATTGTCGCGGTCAACGAAAGAGTGCTCGAGGACCCGTCTTTGATCACCCGGGACCCGTATGGAGAGGGTTGGCTTTATGAGGTTTACTCACCGGACGCCCAGGTGAGCCTCCGGAACCTCCTCAATGGCGCTTTGGCTCGCCGCTGGATGGAATGGGCCGTGACCGAGCTGCGCCAAGCCTTGGCGCCTCAGGCGTTCGCCACTGCCTTGGACGGCGGAAGACTCCAGCCCGAGCTGGGCCTGCAACTGGATCGGGAACGCTGGCGCCAGCTCACGCGCCGGTTCTTCTTGACCTGAGGAGGCTGCCATGCGAGCCCTGCTCATTGACGTCACCAAGTGTGTGGGTTGCGGCGCTTGCGTGGCCGCCTGCTGCGAGCAGAACCACCTGCCGCTCGAGGAGTCCACGGAACTGGGGCCGTACCGCTACACCGTCGTACGGAAGGTTCGCACCCGCCGTGGCGAGGTCTACTACCGCCGCTTGTGCATGCATTGCGTGGATCCGGCCTGCGCTTCGGTCTGCCCGGTGGGCGCACTCAGGAAGACGGCCCAAGGCCCCGTTGTATACAACCCCTCGGTGTGCATGGGCTGCCGGTATTGCCTGCAAGCCTGCCCGTTCGAGGTTCCCCGCTACGAGTGGAACAGCCTGACACCAAAGCTGGGCAAGTGCTCTTTCTGCGCAGAGCGCCTTGCTTCTGGGGGTACGACGGCGTGCGCCGAGGCTTGTCCGACCGGAGCTACCATGTGCGGGGAGCGCGACGAGCTGCTGAAAGAGGCCCGCGCCCGCATCGCCGCGGAGCCCGGTAAGTACCTGCCGCGCATCTATGGCGAGCACGAAGTCGGCGGGACTTCCGTCCTGTACATCTCGCACGTTCCATTCAGCGCGCTGGGGTTGCCCGAGAATCTGCCGCACGACCCGCTGCCCGCTTACACGCACCGGGCGCTCTCCCAGATCCCGCCTCTGGCAGGCACGGCCAGTTTGATCCTGGCCGGCTTGTGGTGGCTGACGAATCGCAAGCACGAGGTGGCCCGCAAAGAATCGGGGCGGACTGAACGGGAGGGACTAAGATGACGCGGCTTCGAATGCTGTTCTGGCGCTGGGTGGCGCTCGCCATTCTGGCGGCAGGCGCCTATGCTACCATCGTCCGCTTCACGAAAGGCCTGGGAGCGGCGACGAACCTTTCCGACCAGATGCCGTGGGGCCTGTGGATCGGCTTTGACGTGCTCTGCGGCGTGGGACTGGCGGCCGGGGGCTTCACGATCACCATGGCGGTCTACATCCTGCACCTTGAGAAGCTGCGGCCGATTGTCCGGCCCGCCGTGCTCACTGCTTTCCTGGGCTACCTGCTGGTGATCGTGGCCCTGATTTACGATCTGGGCCGGCCGTGGAACATCTGGCGTCCCACGGTGATGTGGAACCCGCGCTCGGTCATGTTCGAAGTGGCCTGGTGCGTCATGCTCTACACCACAGTCCTGGCCGTCGAGTTTTCGCCGCTGCTGTTCGATCGCCTGGGATGGCGGCGCGCATCGCAGCGGGCGCGCGCGGCTATGGTCCCGCTGGCCGTGGCGGGCTTCATCCTCTCCACGATGCACCAGTCTTCCCTGGGCAGCCTGTACCTGATCGTTCCCACCAAGCTGCACCCGTTGTGGTACAGCCCGTTGCTGCCGTGGCTGTTCTGGTTCTCGGCGGTCGGGGCGGGGCTGGCCATGGTAATCTTCGAGAGCGGGATGAGCGCGCGTGCGTTCGGTCGCGCGCTGGAGCTGGACGTGCTCGAGAAGCTGGCCAGGGCGATGGCGGTGCTGCTCGGCGTGTTCTGGTTCCTGCGCCTGTGGGACTTGGGCCATCGCGGGCATTTGGGCGCTGCCTTCCAGTTCTCGGGTCCCCAAGCATTGTATGCCGCCATGTTCTGGCTGGAAGCGCTGCTGATGCTGGGACCGGCGGCGCTGGCGCTCTCGGATCGGATCCGGCTTCACCCGCAGCGGCTCTTCGCGCTTGCCTGCACGGTGGTGGCGGGCTTCCTGCTGCATCGGCTCAACGTGTCCACCACGGCGCTGGCGGCGGGTTCGCGCTACTTCCCCTCCTGGATGGAAGTGGCGGTAACATTGATGCTGGTGACGTTGGGGATTGCGGCGTTCCGATTCGCGGTCCTGCATCTGGCAGTCTTCGGACCCTCGCCGAGGGTCCGCGAGGCCCCGGAGGTGAAACCGGCGCTGGCCCGGTATGCATAGACTCGGCGTCAAACTGACCGCTGGCCTGGCCGCAATTATGGCCGCGGTCATGCTGTGGTTGGGCACCGCGAACCTCCGCCTGCTGCGGGAAAACCTGGAACGCACGGCCGTGGTGACGGCGCGCAACATGGCCGACGTGATCTTCCGGGCGACCCACGACAGCATGATGGACAACAACCGCGAAGAGCTCCTGCACATCATCCACAGCATCGGCGCGCAGGAGGGCGTGCGCAAAATCCGGGTTTTCTCCAAGAACGGAACCATTCAGCTTTCCACGAACGTGGGAGAAGTCGGCCAGATGGTGGACAAGCGGGCGGAAGCCTGCTACGCCTGCCATTCCTCGGCCACGCCGCTGGAAAAGCCCGCGGTGCAGCATACCTACCGCTTCTATCGCAGTGGTCAGGAACGCCTGATCGGCCTGATCCGCCCGATCGAGAACGAACCGGGCTGCGCCAACGCCTACTGTCATGCCCATCCGCCGTCCCAGCGGATTTTGGGCGTGCTGGACGTGGTGCTTTCCCTGAAAACAGTGGACGAAGTGCTGGCAGAGCACGAGCGGCGCCTGCGGGCCCAGGTGCTGATTTCGACGGGCGTGCTGGTGGTGCTGGGCGCCGCCCTGGTGTGGCTGCTGGTGGGACGTCCTATCCGTCATCTGATCCAGGGAATCAATCGGCTGGCGCGAGGCGACCTTTCCTTCCGTTTCCGGCTCCAGCGCCGTGACGAGATCGGCGCTCTGGCGCGAGCCTTCGATGACATGGCCGAGCAGGTGGAGGCGGCCAATCGCACCCTGGAAGAGCGGATTCGACGCAAGACGGAAGAACTGGAAGCCGCGCAGCAAAAGCTCATCCACACCGAGAAGCTGGCGTCGCTGGGACAACTGGCGGCGGCCGTGGCGCACGAGATCAACAATCCGCTGGCGGGCATTTACACGTACGCCCGCCTTCTGGAGAAAAAGGCGTCGCTTTCCGGCCCGGCCCTCGAATGGGTGCAGACCATCCAGCGTGAAAGTCGCCGCTGTGGCGACATTGCCAACAGCCTGCTTGTGTTCGCCCGCAAGCAGCCCACGCAGACTGCGCCTTGCGATTTGCGCACCATCGTGCGCTACACCCTGGCTGTGCTGGAGCCCAAGTTCCAAGGCGCCGGCATCGAAGTGATTCAAGAGGTCCCCGAGCTGCCGCCTATCCCTTGCGACGGCTCCCAGATCCAGCAGGTGTTGACCGCCATTCTGGTGAACGCGGTGGACGCCATCGGCAGCCGTCCAGGGCGACCTGGCCGCATTCGCATTCGCGCCACCGTCACCGACGATGACCACGTGGATATCGCCATCAGCAACAACGGGCCGCCGATCCCCAAGGACGTGCTGCCGCACATTTTCGAACCGTTCTTCTCGACCAAGCCGGCCACGGCCGGCGTCGGTCTTGGCCTGGCCGTAGCTTACGGCATCGTTCAGCGTCACGGCGGCGAGATTCGCGTGGAGACGAACGAGGAGGAGACCACGTTCCACGTCCTGTTGCCGCTTGGCCAGACCGGCGCTCGCGACCCGGAGGCATCCGATGTCCGAACCGAAGCCGTCCCTTCTGATCGTTGACGACGAGCAGGTGGTGCGCGACTCGCTCGTGCAGTGGTTCACCGAGGAGGGCTATCGCGTGGAAGCGGCCGCCACGGCGGCCGAAGCCCTGGCGCGACTGGCGTCCGGCGACGTGGACCTGATCATCGCCGACATTCGCATGCCCGGCATGGACGGGCTGGAGCTACTGGAAAAAATCCAATCCGAGCAGCTCGATACCGCCGTCATCATCATGACCGGCTACGCCAGTGTGGAAAGCGCAGTGCGCGCTCTCAAGCACGGCGCCTTCGACTATATCACCAAGCCTTTCGATCCCGACGATCTCTCGGTGGTGGTTCGCAACGCGCTCGAGCAGCAGCGGCTGAAGCGGGAAAACCGGATGCTGCGCGAGCAGCTCGCCGAATCCCAGGCCGTGCCTGAACTGATCGGCCAGAGCGAAGCCATGCGCCGCGTGAAGGAACAGATCGAAACCGTGGCCCCGGTGGACACCACCGTGCTGATCGAAGGCGAAAGCGGCACGGGCAAGGAGCTGGTGGCGCGCGCCATTCACCGCCTGAGCCCGCGCCGCTACAACCCCATGGTCGTGGTCCATTGCGGCGCGCTCACCGAGACCCTGATCGAAAGCGAGCTGTTCGGCCACGAAAAAGGCGCCTTCACCGGGGCGCAGTACCGCAAGAAAGGCAAGTTCGAAGCCGCCATGGGCGGCACGATCTTCCTGGACGAGATCGCCGACATCAGTCTCAAGACCCAGACCGACCTGCTCCGCGTTTTGCAGGAACGCGAGATCGTGCGCGTGGGCGGCACGCAGCCGATCAAGGTGGACTTCCGCGTCATTGCCGCCACCAATCGCAACCTGGCCGAACTGGTCAAGGAAGGCCGTTTCCGGTCCGACCTTTACTACCGGCTCAACGTATTCACGATTCACCTGCCGCCGCTGCGCGAGCGTCACGGTGACGTGCCCCTGCTCGCCCAGTATTTCCTGGAAAAATTCAGCCGCCAGATGAACCGAAAGTTCACCGGCTTCGACCGCGCGGCCATGGAGGCTCTGGTCAGTTACCACTGGCCGGGGAACGTGCGCGAGCTGGAGAACGTCATCGAGCGCGCTGTGGTGGTCGGGCGCGAGCCGCTGATCCGCGCCTCCGATCTGGCCATAGTCCGTAGCGCCGAGACCCCGGAAGATCTGACCCTGGAGGCGGTCGAGCGGAAGCACATCCTCCGCGTGCTCGAGGACTTCGGCTGGAACCAGACTCAGGCCGCCAAAGCCCTGGGTATTGACCGCGTGACCCTGTACCACAAGATTCGCCGCTACGGGCTCAAGCCGCCCGAGCGGACGCGACTCTCGCGGGCGTGAACAGGCCGCCTCCAGTACCCGGAGTCCGGCTCGTCGCCATCGGCGATTTTCCTGGATCCCTGCTCGAGGAACTCTCTCGCCGCACGGGGATTCCTCGCCTCAGCGGGCGCTTCGATCCCTCATCCACTCTCGATCCGGCACGCGGTCAGTTGGATTCCACCCGCCTGATCGTTGCCCTGCGCAACCGTTACGGCGTCCCGGTCATCGGCGCCGCGCGGCTGGATCTTTTCATCCCCGTTTTCAGCTACGTTTTTGGTGAGGCCGAGCTGGGCGGACGGGCGGCCGTTTTCTCGATCTATCGCCTGCGCGAGGAATTCTACGGGCTGCCGCCCAATCCGGCGCTCCTGGTGGAGCGCGCCCTGCGCGAGCTGCTTCACGAGCTGGGTCATCTGGCCGGTCTGGTGCACTGCCACGAACCGACCTGCGTGATGCGGCCCTCCCATTCGGTGGAGCAGATTGATGCGCGCGACGCCGACTACTGCGAGGAGTGCTGGCGTCTACTGGAGCAACGGGAGCAGTTGCTGCGCGTCAGTGACCCTCCGCCTCCAGAAAGCGCTCCGCTTCGATAGCCGCCATGCAGCCGGCCGCCGCGGCAGTAATGGCCTGGCGGTAGACCCGATCCTGTACGTCGCCCGCGTGAAAGACGCCGGGAACGCTCGTGCGCGCGCCGCCCTTGGAAACGATGTAGCCGTCGGCGTCCAGCTCGATCTGGCCGCGGAACGGCGCCGTGTTGGGCACGTGACCGATGGCGATGAACAGCCCGTCCACCGGCTCTTCCCACGTGCGGCCCGTCTCCACGTCCCGCAAGCGCACGCCCGTCACCATGCCTTTTTCCACGTCGAAGACCTCGTCCACTACGGCCTTGGTGATCCAGCGGATCTTGGGATTGGCGCGCGCCCGCTCGAGCATGATTTTCGAGGCCCGGAACTGATCGCGCCGGTGGACGATGGTGACCTGCCGCCCGAATCGCGTCAGGAAGATGGCTTCTTCCATGGCGGAGTCGCCCCCGCCCACCACCATGATGAGCTTGTCGCGGAAGAAAAATCCGTCGCACGTGGCGCAGGAGCTGACGCCCCGCCCGATGAGCTTCTGTTCGCTGGGCAGGCCCAGCCAGCGCGTGCTGGCGCCGGAGGCGATGATCAGGGCCCGGCACTCCTCCCAGGTATCGTCAATGCGGATCCGGAAGGGACGCCGCGACAGGTCCGCCTCGGTCACCGATCCCTGTACGTACTCGGCGCCGAACTTTTCTGCCTGCTTGCGCATGTTGGCCACCAGCTCCGGCCCCTGGATGCCATCGGGAAAACCCGGGAAGTTTTCCACCAGCGTGGACAAGGAAAGCTGGCCGCCCGGTTCGTGCCCGGTCACGACCAGCGGCTTCAGATTGGCCCGCGCGGCGTAGATCGCCGCCGTATTGCCTGCACAGCCCGAACCAACGATGATGAGGTTCCGCATAGATTCGATCCAGCTTCACATGCTAGCAGGACGCGCGAGGCGCAGGCAGGAAAGGCTCAACCCCAGAGCGCGGATCCCAACCGATAGGCCGCCCAGGCGCCCGCATAAGCCAGAGTCCCCATGTAGAGAAACTGCAAGGCGGGCCACTTCCAGCTTCCCGTTTCGCGGCGAACGACGGCGATGGTCGAAATGCACTGGAGCGCGAAGGCGAAAAACACAAGCAGGGCCAGCGCGCCCGCCGGCGTCAAATCGCGGCGCACGGACTCCTGCAAGGCGGCGGGATCCCCCTCTGCTTCCAGGCCATAGATCGTGCCGAGGGTACTCACGATGACTTCCCGCGCCGCCAGGGATGTGATCAGCCCGACGCCGATCTTCCAGTTGAACCCGAGCGGCTCGATGAACGGCTCGATGGCGTGACCCAGTCTGCCCGCGTAACTGTACTCGATAGGCGGCGCCTGACCGTCCTCGCGCGGCAGATTCGCCAGCCCCCAAAGCACGAGAGTCACGGCCAGAATGATCGTGCCGACGCGGGTCAGGAAGATTCGCGTGCGGTCGAGCAGCCGCAGGCCCAGCGAGCGCAGCGTCGGACGGCGATAAGGCGGCAGCTCAAGCACGAAGGGCGTGCGTTCGCTCCGCAGGATCCCGGATTTCAACAGGCCCGCCGTGGCGATGGCGGCCAGAAAACCCAATACGTAGAGGCCCAGCAGCGCCGCCGCTCGCGTTCCCAGCAAGGGACCCAGGAGCGGCTTTTCCGGGACGAAGGCGGCGATGATGAGCGTATAGACCGGCAACCGGGCCGAGCAGGTCATCAGGGGAGCAATCAGAATCGTGGCGATGCGGTCGCGCCGGTTCTCGATCGTTCGCGTGGCCATGATGGCGGGCACCGCGCACGCGTATGCCGAGACCAGCGGGATAAACGACTTGCCTTGCAAGCCCACGCGGGCCATCGTGCGGTCCGCAATCAGAGCCGCGCGCGCCAGGTAGCCCGAGTCCTCAAGGATCCCGATGAACAGGAACAACAGCAGGATCTGCGGCAAGAAGACCACGACCGAGCCGACGCCCGCCCACACGCCGTCCACCAGCAGGGAACGCAGCGTCTCATTTTGCGCCACGCGGCCCACCCATTGGCCGGAAGCCTGAATGAGCGACTGCAACGCGTCCATAAGCGGACGCGCGCCCAGGAAAATGGTCTGGAAGACAGCCACCACGACGGCCAGGAAGATCAGCGGCCCGGCCACGGGGTGCAGGAAGACCGCGTCCAGGCGCTGGGTCGTGCGCGAAGGTCCCGGCGGACGCCAAGTCTGGGCGCCCACATGCAATGCCCACAGCCGGCAGCGCGGGATGTCGTTCAGAAGCGCGCGATCAATGCGGGGCGTGACCGCGCGCAGTTTTCCGTCCAGAAACTCGAAGATGGGTCCCAGCCCCTCGCCGCGGGCGGCGCTGATCAGGGCGACCGGGGCTCCCAGATGTTCGGACAAAGCCTCCGTGTCCACGTGCCCGCCGCGCTCGCGCAACTCGTCGCCCATGTTGAGGACGACCATGGAGGGCAAGCCCAGAGCGAGCACGGGCGCCGCGACCGTCAGATGACGGCTCAGCATGTTGGCGTCCAGCACGATGATCACGGCGTCGGGCTTCGGCACGCCCGGCATGCGCCCGGTCAGGACGTCGTGCGCGATCTGCTCGTCCTCGGAGCAGGGGGTCAGGCTGTAGATGCCCGGCAGGTCAATGAGGGTGACCTCGTGACCGCGCGCCATCCGCGCCCGGCCCACGCGCTGTTCGATGGTAACGCCGGGATAGTTGGCCACTTTCTGGCGCAGTCCGGTGAGCCGATTGAACAGCGTGGATTTGCCGGAGTTGGGAGGGCCGACGATGGCAACGACGGTGGGTTTGCTCCTGCCTGCACCCCGCGCGGTCGCCAGCGCACAGCTCTCGCACTGGCAGGCGCCGATCATGGGCAAGCCCCGTGGTCGTCGGTGCGCACCTTCAAACGAGTCGCCGTCTCCGCCCGCAAGGCGATTTCAGCGCCGTCCACCCGATAAACCCTGGGATCGCCGCCCGGCGCCGTGCGCCCCGCCTGCACGCGACAACCGGGAACGAAGCCGAGGGCCATCAGGCGCCGCGCCGCCTCCTCCGGCAGGTCGAGCTCGACCAGGATGGCCTCTTCACCCTCGGCCAGCTCGGCCAGCGTGCGGAGGGCTTCGGCCGGGCGTGGCTCATCGAGGTCGAGGGCGGTCTTATTGAAACTGAGTTGCAGCAAGTATTCAGTATCCTATGTCCGATTTTCCGTGTCAAGTGCCCGCAGGGGTCCCGCGTAAAGGGCCGGTTGAACTGCTCGAAGTCCGCTGCGAGCGACGCTCGCTCGTCCCCGGCGGAAGGACGCTTGTCCCGCGCATGATACAATCTGACTTCCACAGGCCCGCGATGCGCGTGCTCGGCGCCGAGACCACTTACACACGGGCGCAGGTGCGTCGCCTGCTCGGCATCTCCGAAGCGCAACTGCGCAGTTGGGAGCGCGCGCAACTGGTCCCCGCCCAGCAGGAATTTCGCTTTGCCGATCTGCTGGCTCTCAAGACCCTGCACAAGCTGGCCAGCTCGCGCCTCTCCGCCGGCCGTATCCGCTCGATCCTCAACGCCGTGCGGCGCAAGGTCGGCGAACTGGAAGAGCCGCTCAAGCAACTGCGCATCGTGCGCGAGGGCCGCCGCATCGCGGTGATCGTCGGCGGCCAGAAGATGGAGCCGCTGTCCGGCCAGCTCCTGCTTGACTTCGATCAGCAAGAACTCGACCGGCTGGTGAAGTTCCCCGGTTCGCGCGCTGCGCCGCGCTCGGCGGCTGCGCGTGCACGTGAAGCCGAACAGTGGTTCGAAAAAGGTCTGGAGCTGGAACGCGCGGGGGCGCCCTTCGATCAGATCCTGGAAGCCTATTTGAAGGCTGTGACGCTCGATCCGACCTCGGCAGGCGCCATGGTGAACCTGGGCACCCTGTTTTTCCACCGGCGCATGTGGGCCCAGGCCGAGCTGTGGTACCGGCGAGCACTCGAGGTCGAACCCAACTACGCGCTGGCCTATTACAATCTCGGAAACCTTTACGATGAACTGGACGACCGTCCCGCGGCCATCGCGCATTACGAGCAGGCCATCCGTCTGGACCCCAACTACGCGGACGCCCACTACAACCTGGCGTTGCTTTACCAGTTGAGCGGCCGCCCGCTGGAGGCGGTCCGGCACTGGCAGATTTACCTGCGATTGGACCCTGTGAGCCCCTGGGCGGCGATTGCGCGTCGCGAGCTGGAGAAGCTGCGCCAGGCAGCCATTGTCAACGGCGGCCAGAGCCACGGGGTAAGCGAAGATCAAACCCCTTCGGGAACCAACGCCTGACCACAGCCGCGGGACCTCATCACCGCGCCGCGCGCCGATGTGATACAATCCCCCACCCGATCGAGGCAACGGAGGCACGCATGGGTTCGCTCGCTCGCGGATTGTGCGCCGTGGCGGCGCTTGCGCTGCTTGAGGTCGCGGGGGCGCAAACGCCCGCCATCACGCCGCCGGAAAAATTCTTCGGCTTTCAACTGGGCAGCGATCGCAAGATCGCGCGCTGGGATCGCATCGTCGAATACTACCGGCTGCTCGAGCGCGAAAGCGCGGGCAAGCTGAAGGTCGTCGAAATGGGGCCGACGACGGAAGGCCGCCCGTTCCTGCTCGTCATCATCACGGCGCCGGAAAACATGGCGCGCCTGGAACGCCTGCGGCAGGTCAACCTGCGCCTGAGCGACCCGCGCGGACTCAGCGAGGAGGAAGCAGCCAGGCTGGTGGCCGAAGGACGAGCCGTCGTCTGCCAGTCCATGAGCCTGCACGCCACCGAAATCGGCGGCACGCAAATGGCGCCCGAGCTGGCCTGGGAGCTGGTCTCGCGCACCGACGCCGACACCCGTCGCATCCTCGACAACGTTATCTTCCTGCTCATCCCTTGCTTCAATCCCGATGGCGCCGTCATGGTGGCCGACTGGTATGAGAAAACGCTGGGCACCGAGTATGAAGGCTCGAACCTGCCCTGGCTCTATCACAAGTACGCCGGCCATGACAACAATCGCGACGCCTTCCAGCTCAATCTCGTGGAATCGCGCTACGCCGCCCGCATCCTGTTCCGCGAGTGGATCCCACAGGCCTACGTGGACCACCACCACATGGGCAGCTACGGCCCCAGGCTCTACGTGCCGCCGTACGCCGAACCGATCCGCCCGCACGCTGACCCGCTGGTCTGGCGCGAGATGGCGTGGTACGGAGCGCACATCGCCTACAAGGAAGAGGAAGCGGGGCTTTCCGGGATCATCAACGCGGCGCAGTTCTCCGGCTGGGGCCACTTCGGCTTCCACTGGATCACGCCGTTCCACAACATCGCGGGCATGCTGACCGAATCGGCCAGCGCGCGCATCGCCAGCCCCATCTACATTCACCCGGATCAATTGCGGGGCGATGCTCGGGGCCTGCCCGCCTACGCGCCGCAGACCACGTTCCCCAACCCGTGGCCGGGCGGCTGGTGGCGCCTGCGGGACATCATCGAGCGGCAGAAGGTCTCGGCCTGGGCCGTGCTCGATCTGGCGGCGCGCAACCGCGAAACCGTGCTGTGGAACGCGTTCTACAAGGCGAAACGGCAGACCGAACGGGGCGCGCAGGGCACGCCCAAAGCCTATCTCATCCCGCCGACGCAGCACGATCCCCTCACGGCCGCCAAAATGGTGAACAATCTTCTGGCCCAGGGCGTCGAAGTCCACCGCGCGCGTGCCCCGTTCACGCTCTCTTCAGGCATGAGCTACCCGGCGGGCACGTTCGTGGTCTCGCTGGCCCAGCCCAAGATGGGACTGATCCGTTACCTGCTCGGACGAACGTTCTATCCCGACAACGAGTGGACGCGCGCCCGCGACGGCACACCCATGCGTCCCTACGATCTGGCCACGGACACGATGTTCGAGTTCATGGGCGTGCGCGTGGATCCCTCGGATGAGCCGGTGCGCGCCGATCTGGAAAAGGTCACCGCGGAGCTGACGCCCGAGGGGCGCGTGCCGGCCGGCGCGGCGCTCTACGCGCTGGACGGGCGGCTGAACGACAGCTTCCGCGCTGTGAATCTCCTGCTCGATCGCGGTATCGCAGTGCGCCGCTTCCACCGCCCATGGAAAGATCGCCGGCCCGGCGATTTCATGGTCGCGGCGCCGGCGGAGTCGCTGATCGAAATCGCGCGACGCACGGGCGTGGACTTCATCCCGCTCTCCGCGGATCCCGGCGAGCAGGCACGCCCGCTCCAGCGCCTGCGCATCGGCATGTACCAGCGTTACTGGGGCGGCAACATGGACGAAGGCTGGACGCGGCTGCTGCTGGAGCAGTTCGGCTTCCCTTACAAGAGCGTGATGGATGCCGAAATCAAGAAGGGCGGTCTGCGGCAAAACTACGACGTCTTCATCCTGCCTGATGACAGCACGGCGCGGATCACGGGCGAGCGCCGCGAACGCGAGAGCCAGAGCGCGCCGCCGGAAGAGGAGTACCCGCCGGAATACCGAAGCGGCATCGGCGACGAAGGCGTCAAGGCGTTGCGCGAGTTCGTCGAGCAGGGCGGACGGCTGGTGACCTTTGGTGACGCATCCATGTTTCCCATCGAGAAGCTGGGTCTGCGATTGCGCAACGTGGTGGCCGGCAAGTCGCCGCGGGAATTCTGGTGCCCCGGCTCGACGCTGCGCGTGCGCTTCGACGTCGCGCACCCGCTCGGCTACGGCATGCCCGAGGAGGGCCTGGCCCTGTACCTGGCAGGCAACCCGGTCTTCGAGATTCTGCCCTCGGCTTTCAACGACCGCTATGAAACGATCGTGCGCTATGCGGACCGCGACCTGCTGGCCAGCGGCTGGCTCATCGGTGAGCAAACGATCGCGGGCAAGCCGGCGATGATCTGTGCCCGGATGGGCAAGGGCGAGGTCGTGCTGATCGGCTTCCGCGCCCAGCACCGGGCCCAGACCCACGGCACGTTCAAGCTGGTTTTCAACGCACTCTTCCGTTAGGCCGCATCCGGACTGCGAAAATCCGCCCGCGCGGCCACTAATCTTGGTAGCCGGCATGTGGCAGCGCGGCCTGTGGCTGGTTCTGGCGGCCGGACTGGCCTGCGGTCAGTCCGCGGATCCCCCGCACCCGTGGCTGGACAAGGCTTATGCGGCGCTGCGGGCCGCCGACTATGAGCAAGCGATCGCCTGCTTCCGGCGCGCCATCGAAGCCGATCCGGGCAAGGTTGCCATCCGCAAGGACCTGGCTTACGCCCTGCTCAAAATCGGCGAAAACGAGGCAGCGCGGGAGGAATTCGCGGAAGTCGTGCGCCTGGCCCCGGAGGATCACCACGCCGCGCTCGAATACGCATTCCTGTGCTACGAGACCGGGCAGCGCGCGAGAGCCCGCCGCACGTTCGACCGCATCCGCCGTGTGGGTGACCCAGCCTCCCGGGCGACTGCGGAGCAGGCCTTCCAGAACATAGACCGCGCGCTCGCTGAGGCCATTTCGCGCTGGCAGGAGGCGGTCGAAAAGAACCCGGGAGATTTCGGGAGCCATCTCGAGCTGGCGCGGCTGGCCGAGGAACGCGACGAGCTGGCGCTGGCCGCGGAGCATTACGAGAAGGCCTGGCGTTTGCGGCCGGAACGGCGTGGCGTACTCGTGGATCTCGGTCGCGTGTGGCTCGAGCAGCGCGATCGGGAGCGCGGGCTGGCGGCGCTGCTGGCGGCCTCGCGCGGCGCCGAACCTTACGCGGCCGACCGCGCACGGGAACTGCTGCCCGCACGCTATCCCTACGTTTACGAATTTGAGCGCGCCCTCGAGCTGGATCCGGCCAACTTGCCGCTGCGACGCGAGCTGGCCTATCTGCTGCTCGAAATGAAGCGCACCCAGGACGCCGAGCGCCACTTCCGAAAAATCGTTGAGACCGATCCGGGAGACCTGCTCTCCACTGCCCAACTGGCTTTTCTGCTGCTGGCGCGCGGGGAGCGAGCCGCCGCCGCCCCCTTGATCGAACGCGTGCTGGCGGGAGGCGACCACGAGCTGGCCGCGCGCGTGCGCCGCACGCTGGGCATGCCGGAAACCGCGCCGCGCGCTGCGCCCAGGTCGCCGCAAAGCACTGCGCCCGTCGAAGCCAAGACGATGGCCGAGCGAAGTTACTCTGCAGGTTACCTCAAGGATGCTTTGAAATACCTGCAACTGGCCCACGACGCGGATCCCGCCGACTTTGCCGTCATGCTGAAGTTAGGCTGGACCTATAACTTGCTGGGCCAGGACCGGCAAGCCGTTCGCTGGTTCGAGCTGGCACGTTACAGTCCCGATCCCGCCATTGCCGCCGAAGCGACCCGAGCCTGGCGGAACCTCAGTCCCGGACTGAGCCGCGTCCGCACTTCTTTCTGGGCATTGCCGTTTTACTCATCTCGCTGGCGCGACGTTTTCACTTACTCACAGTTGAAAACCGAGTTGCGGTCGGGAGAGCTGCCGTTCCGGCCATATCTTTCGATGCGCTTTATCGGAGATACGCGCAGCCGTCCGGGCGGCGCCGTGCCGCAGTACTTTTCGGAGACGGCCTTCATTCTGGGTGCGGGGATCATGACGCGCAGCTACCGCGGCGCGCTGCTGTGGGCCGAAGCCGGGGTGGCGTTGAGTTACATGAGGCAGCCGCAAAGCGGGCGCGCCCGGTCGGACTACCGGGGCGGCCTGGCTTTCAGTCGCGTCTTTGGCCGGCAGCTCGGCAGCGAAGGCTCCGGCGGCTTTTTCGAAACCGGGGCCGACGCCGTCTTCATCAGCCGCTTCGACAACGATCTGCTGCTGTACTGGCGCAACCGGATGGGTTACACGGCGCCCGTATCCATGAAGCTGGGCGGTCTGGCGACGCAGTGGTGCTGGAACGTGATTGCGGCCACGGACGCGCGGCGCCAGTACTGGGCCAACTTCGTGGAATCAGGTCCCGGTCTGCGCCTGCGCTGGCAGAGCTGGCCGCCGGGTCTCTATCTCAGTGTGGACGGCCTGCGCGGCGTGCACACGCTGAATCGCTACAATCCCCGCCGGCCCAATTACTGGGACTTGCGAGCAGGATTCTGGTATGCCTTTGCGCGCTAGCCTGTGCCTGCTTTACCCGCTGCTGGCTGCGGCAGCCCCAATGGCCACCTTCCACGCGGCGGATTCAAGCCCCGTGTGGCGCGAGATTCTGGGATCCGTCGGGTTTTTCCCTGCCCCGTCCGCGTCCGAGGCGCGAATCCTGGTGCTCGGCGGCGGGCCGCCGCCGGCTGACTGGCAGGCGCGGCTGTCGGCCGGCGCAGTTCTGATCGTGGAGGGCGAGTCGCCGCTGGCCGCCGAACTCGGTTTCCGGGCCACGGGTCGGCGCGTGGTCGCGCGCAGCGTCCAGGACGTTCACCGACCCCAACTGCGCATCGTCTGGGAGCAACCGCTCGAACTGCCGGTCTTCGCCGTGCCCGAAGGTGCGCGCGTGCTCGCCTGGGAACGCTGGGAACGGACGCCGCTGGTGGCCGTCGTGCGCCGCGGCCAGGGCGCCGTACTGTGGCTGGCTTGCCCGCCGGGTCCCAAACCCTACGCACGCTTCCCATATCTGGCGCATGCACTCGCGGAGCTGGGCGCCGATCCGCCTCTTCGCAGCCGGCGACTGTGGGCGTTCTTCGATTCCTCGTACCGCCTGCGCGTGGATCTCGATTACTTCGCCCGCCGCTGGCGCCCCGCCGGCTTCAGCGCGCTTCACGTCGCAGCCTGGCACTTCTTCGAGCCGGATCCGGAACGCGATGCCTATCTCGCCCGCCTGATCGAAGCCTGCCACCGCAACGCGGTTCTGGTCTACGCCTGGCTCGAGCTGCCCCACGTCAGCGAGCGCTTCTGGCAGGAACATCCCGAGTGGCGCGAAAAAACTGCGCTGCTCCAGGACGCGCACCTGGACTGGCGCAAGCTGATGAACCTGGCCAATCCGGACTGTGCCCGCGCCGTGCGTCAGGGCGTGCGTCGCCTCATCGAGCGCTTCGACTTCGACGGAGTCAACCTCGCGGAACTGTACTTCGAATCGCTCGAGGGCGCTGCCAACCCGGCGCGCTTCACGCCGATGAACGACGACGTGCGCCGCGAGTTCCGGAAACTGGCGGGCTTCGATCCGCTGGAGCTGTTTGATTCGGCCTCGCCCCGTCACCTCTCGCGGAACCCCGAGGGTTTGAAGGCCTTTCTGGATTACCGCGCACGGCTCGCCGCGCGCCTGCAACGCCAGTGGCTGGCGGAGCTGGACTCGCTGCGGTCGCTCCGTCCCCATCTCGACCTGGTTTTGACGCACGTGGACGATCGTTTCGATACGCACATGCGCGAGGCGATCGGGGCGGATGCGGCCGCCTTGCTGCCCCTGCTGGACAAGCACGCCTTCACGTTCCTGGTCGAGGATCCGGCCACGGTATGGCATCTGGGGCCGCAACGCTATGCGGAAATAGCCCGGCGCTACGCCGAGCTGGTGGCACGGCCCGAGCGGCTGGGCGTGGACATCAACATCGTCGAGCGTTACCAGGACGTCTATCCCACAAAGCAACAAACCGGAACGGAATTGTTTCAGCTGGTGCGCTCCGCAGCCGAGAGTTTTGCGCGCGTCGCTTTGTACTTCGAGAGTTCCCTGTTGCCTCCGGACCTGCCGCTGCTGGCCGCTGCGGCCGCGCCCGCGACGCGGCTCGAACCGCGCGGGGACAAGCTCATCGTCGAAGCTCGCCAGCCTTTGGGCGTGCGCTGGCGCGGTCCGCTTCGAGTCAATGGCCGTCCCTGGCCTGTGCGGGATGACGAACACGCCTGGCTGCCCGCCGGACGGCACGTGCTCGAGGCCGCTGCCGGGCCGGAATTCCTCCGCCTGCTGGATCTGAACGCGGAGCTGATCAGCGCCGCCGTCATGCCCGGCGGCCTGGAATTCGCCTATCGCAGCTCCTCACGCGCCATCGCCGTGCTGGATCGCCGCCCGGCAGAAATCGAGCTGGACGGCGAGGCCGCGCGTCTCCCCGTGCTCGAAGAGCGCGCGCGTTTCCTGCTCATGCTCCCCCGCGGCCAGCACCTGGTCGCGATCCGCATGGAACCCTCCGCCCGATTGGTAAACTGATGGTTTCACGCCTGCACTCGACCGCCTTTCCAGGCGTGGGTTCGCAATATGCAAGCACGGTGGATCGCCGCGGCAGTTCTTTGCGTCACTGGGGC
>JAPWUP010000220.1 GCA_028275505.1 Bryobacteraceae bacterium | reverse complement strand
GGAACAACGCAGCGGTGCGACTGAAACCAGCCGCCACGCGCGCACTTGACGACAGCCCACACACCTGTAAGGAAGGAACAACGCAGCGGTGCGACTGAAACCGCTAAGGTGACCCACTGTTATCACCTCCTTTCTCTTTACTGTAAGGAAGGAACAACGCAGCGGTGCGACTGAAACCGCTGGGGTGACTGAGCAGGATCCCATCTCGGGAGTACACGTCTGTAAGGAAGGAACAACGCAGCGGTGCGACTGAAACGGGATACGACATCCCGTCGTGGGGTTCTCCGAACTGCGTGTAAGGAAGGAACAACGCAGCGGTGCGACTGAAACTTTTCTGTTCCCAGGAAAAAAGGGGAAAACCCGGGTGGTGTAAGGAAGGATCCACGCAGCGGTGCGACTGATAGCCTTGGGGCAGCTCCAGCGACTCCGCCGCAGTAGCGGTCATGATGAATCAAGTCGGCGGCTGCCTGCCAAAGTCTAAGCTCGGAAGCCAACCAACGGGAGGCAAAAATGCCGGATTTGCTTGTTTGCACGGTTGGGGGCGCGCCAGAGCCGGTCGTCGCTTCCGTTTTGTACCACACCCCTCAGCCCGCGAATCGCGTGGTTTTTGTCTGCTCCGCAGGCAGCAGACGGGTCATTGACCACCCTGAGGGTATCGAGAGGCGGGATCGTCAGTGCCCCATCTGCAACGAGTCCGTGCACGAGTGCCTGGACCAGGCTGGCATCCTCCAACGCCTGGAGCGCGAAAAACAGCCGTTGGATCCGGGACGCTTCGATATCGTCGAGCTGTCCGACCCGCAAGATCTGAAAGCCTGTGTGGAGCAAATCCGATTGAAGCTCCTCCCCAAATTGACCGACTGGCTCAACCGCGGGCCTGACCATCGCGTCATTGTGGACTTTACCGGTGGGACCAAGTGTATGTCCGTAGCCCTGGGCCTGGTTTGCCGGTCCTCGCCAGTAGATTTCCGTTACGTGGGCGGCGTCAGGCGTACTAAGGACGAGTTGGGTGTGGTGGTATCGGGGCGCGAGCTCATTATCTACCGCGAAAACCCTTGGTTGTTCTTCGGATACGAGGCGGCGGAGCAGGCCACCGCTCTGTTTAACCAACGGGATTATGGAGCTGCCTGTCGCTTACTGGATCAAGCGGCTCGCCGGGCCAATGACTCTCACGTCAAGCGTGTCCTGCAAAGCCTGCGGGCGCTCTGCGAGGTCTTTTGGTTTTGGGACGGGTTCCGGCATGCGGAGGCTCTGGCACAGCTCGATACCGTTTACAAGAACTCCAGCGATTTGCAATATATCTTGGACGCAGACCGGTTTGATAATCTCTTACGTCAAATCCCGTCTTGGAGGGAACGCTTAAAGAAGCTGGCCTCTCACCATCCCAGTCGGGACCTGATCGAAGACCTGCTCAGTAACGCGCAGCGCCGGCTCGACGAGGGGCGCTTCGATGACGCCACAGCCCGTTCTTACCGCGCTATCGAGGCTATAGCCCAGGTGCGCCTGCTCGACAAATACGGCATCGAAACCAATCGGGTGCCGCTCAAGGAGATCCCCGAATCTGTGCGCTCCGAGCTGGAGGAGAAGTCCGACCCGGCGAAGTTGGGGCTACAACAGGCTTACCGGCTTCTGGACGAACGCGGCGATGATCTCGGTCAACGGTTCGTCGCGGCCGGGCTTGCCCGCTGGCTGGGCGATGGCGGACCTTTGGAGGCCCGCAACAACAGCATTCTGGCGCACGGCTGGGAACCGGTCAAAGAGGAGGTGGCGCGAGACCTATTTCGGGTGGCTCTGGAGCTAGCTGGACTTCGGGCGGACTCCTTGTTCCAGTTCCCCAAGCTTTGACGAAGGCCGCGATAAGACTGCGGGCGGTGGGACCTCACCAGGCAGGGCGTAGAGGGCAAGCTATGCCCTCACGGATCCAAACACACACATTTCACCTGCCCCAGCCCAAACGTGGCCTTTTGGCCGAAGTGCAGGATCTCGGCCGCTCGCACGAACGGCATGGCCGGCGTCAGGTCCCCTTCCAGATCCAGGTAGCCCACTACCCCGTCAAACCGCATCCAGCGGTCTTGCCGGAAACTGAGGCGCGGCAACACATACCGGAACAGGCGATGACCGACCAGGCGAAGCTGGAGATCGGGCAGTGAAAGGCGAGGCAGCTTTTCCCCCTGGGGAGCGAAGAAGGCATTGTACACCTGCACCGCGCGGACCAGGCAGTGCTCCGCAAAAACCTGCGCCAGCTTTTCGGGTTCGAAGCACACGGAGTTGCCCAGCTTCACCAAAGTCGGCGTGTAAAACAGCACCCGCAGTCGCCGGACCGGACGGTCCACGCCCAGTTGCTCCGGACCGAGGCTTTGAATCCGCGGGGACTCGACGACGGCGCCCGAGATTTGGCGGTCAAACAAAGGTCGTCCGCTACCATCCGCGTCAATGACCCTGCGCAGCAGCAGCCTTCCTTTCGCACAGCTTAGCAGGCGCCGACTGAGAAATTCCACCACTGGCTGCATGGCGGCCGACACCTGGCCCAAGAACGCCAGCCCAATCGTGACCCTGGCCCCAGGGGGCACTCTCAGCTCATGCTCACAGTTGAGGGACGGAATACTGGCTCCGGGCGACGGGCCGCCCACTCGATACGGGAAGCACACGGGGCCGCCCTCGATGATCGCTTTGAGTTCTTCGGGCACCGGAACCTCAAGGATCATGGGCTTGGGGATGTTCACCCCACTCCCCCCGCGTGCACGGCTCTGCTCAAACAAGGCGTAATAGTGGCAATTTTCCGGCGCCGCGCACTGGCTCCGGCAGGGTGGCCGCCGCTGGCACAAGGCCGGGCGGAAAGCGTGGCCCAGTGCACCGCGGAAGGTCGGTCCGCAAAACGCCGGAAGCTCCAGCGCGTCCACTACCTCGAAATCCAGCAGCACCTTAACCCAGCTCAGCCGGGCGAGAAACTCCGCATTCATAGGCGCAAATCTTCGAGCGCTGCTGGTTACCGCGATTTATCCCGCAGCCAAGCCGGCCGCTCCCGCCTTGCCGGCGCCTTCGCGGTATATGAACACCGGCTGCTGGAGGCGCCCATCCCAGTGGCCAATCTCTTTCACGCCCCACTGGCGTAACCGGCGCGAATAAGCCAGATGCAGCCAGATGGGGACCGCGCCGCTTACGAAAATGCTTTCGGGCCGCTCGAATTCCGGCAAAGGAACGGCTCCCAGCAAAAACGTGGCGCTGACAGGCAGCATCCGCTCGGGGGTAATGGTTTTCAGCTCCAGCTTGGGGCCCCAGCGAGAGGTGCACAAGCAAACTTCTAACCAGTCATCCCAACCACTGGCGAAGTTCGTCTGCGAAGAAAACGCATCCGGTATGCGGACGAAGCCACTCGGCAGCTTGGGCTCGAATACCTCGATCACGGCGTCGGGATTGACGTCCAATGCTCGGTGCATAGCCGCTGCGTACGCCCAGATGGGGGCGCGGCCCCCGAGCCTCACCCGGCCATCCTCGCCGGCCTGCTGCTGCAACCGGGGCAGCAGCCCGGCTAGATCCACCAGATCTCCGGTCCCCCAGTCGCGCTCGAGTCGCAGATTCAAATAAGCGGCAACTGTTCGCTGAAGACGGAGCTTCAAGAGCCGCTCGACGACCGCCGCGATTACGGCATCGTTCGTCGTGTTACCCGGAACTGCCGCATCGGCGCGATAGGTGGCTTCCAGCGGCTGGCTGGATTCGTTCTGCGTCACCCCGGCCTGACCGTCTTTCCACAACGATCGGATGCGCGCCACCGGAACCAGCCCAGCTCCGGAGCATGCGGAATCCCATGCGGACATGCCTTCTCGTTGCTCCTGCTCCTGGGTCTCCAGCTTCCGCGCCAACAGGATGTAGTGTGTGCAGCAGCCAAGAATCATGGGATTCAAGGGGCCGAGCTTGCCCCCCAGATCCACCAGCACCAACTCCAGGTGTCGGCGTGCGCCGAGGATCCACAGGCAGATCATCTCCACCGCCTCGGGCGTCCAAACTCCCTTGAGCTGCCGCTCCAACGCGCTCCGTTGCTCGGGAGGCATGTGATACAGCCACCGTCCCGTGGCATCCGGGCTGCCCTTGACAATGTACACTTCCGGGCGCGACCCGTGCGTTTGCAAAGCCTGGTCCAATTGGTGCAGGAAGGTGCTCTTGCCGCTATGGGCCGGCCCCGCCACTACGACGCAGGGGGCAAGCGTGTCCTGGCTGCTACTGGTCATAGCCGGTGCTATATTACCATTTGCCGTGCCCGAGGAGAGCAGCCGGCAGCGCCAGGGTCATCTGTTCCGCAGGTTGTGTGCGGAGCCGGAACTCGAAAAGGCGTGGCTGGAGGTACTCGGCCATTACGCCAGGCAGTCCCTGCCCAAAGATCTTCAGGAGTTTGAACGCCGCCGCAGCCACAACCTCGCGCGCCTGGCAGCTCAACTGCGCGAGGGAACCTTCACACCCGAGCCTGCCTCGCTGATTTACATACCGAAGCCCGGCCGCCCCGAGGAGCAGCGGCCTATCACTTTAATGAAGCCGGAGGACCGGATCGTTCTAACACTACTCAACCGGCTCCTGGAACCGTTGTTCGAACGCCAATTCCTCTCTCACAGTTATGCCTACCGGAAGGGCCGCAGCGCGCTTCAGGCGGTTGAGCGCGTGGAAAAGTGCTTGCAATACGGCTTGGAACACGTGGCGACGGGCGATATTGATGACTTCTTCGGCTCGCTCAACCGCCGGCGCCTGATGAAGATCCTTTCCCGCACGATCTGGGAAAGGCCCGTGCTCGATTTGCTGGAAACCTACCTTTACATGGGCGCCACACGGTACTTGGAGTGGGTTGAATCGGATCGTGGCATCGCACAGGGCAGCCCTTTGTCTCCCTTGCTCTCCAACGTCTACCTGATCGAGTTCGATCGCTTCCTGGACGGTTTGGGCGTCGAATGGGTCCGTTACGCCGACAACTTCATCCTGCTGGCGCAGGATCCCGACATCGTCCGCGAAGCTTTCGATCGGGCGGAGACGTTCCTCCAGGAGACCTGTGAACTGCATTTAAACCCCGACAGCCGCGTGTTTGCCTCCTACTCGCAAGGTTTCGACTTTCTTGGTTTTCGTTTCTGCGACGGGCGGCGCATCATGGCGCCCGCCAAACTTGAGCAGAAAAAGCTGACCCTGGCCACGCACCTGCGCAGCTATCCGGACGACTTGCAAGGCCTGGTAAAAGCCCTCACCGAGTCGGTGGCCGGCTGGCGTGCTTATTACGGATCCAGCCCCGATACGCGGGAGCAGTTGGAGATTCTCCAACAGCACCTGTTCGATCTGTTGGTTTGCTGGCTTCAGCGATACCGCTCTAGCGGATCGGGCCGGCGGACCTCAGCCGTCGAGCTGAAGGCCACGTTGACGGAATTGGAGTTACCGGCGGAAACCGATCCTCGCAAGAAGCTCAAATGGATCGAGCTGTTGCTGGCCAGAAGCCGTCCTCCACTCCCTCCCCCGCTGTCTCCGACAGTGCGGAAAGCGGTGGAGAAGCGCAAGCGGGACCTCCGGAAAAAAAGAGATGAGGTCGAGGAGGTCCTGATCGCGGAGCCTGGCACGTACCTCGGGCGCGCGGGCGAGCGCTTGCTGGTCCGACGCGAGGGCAAGCGGGTCGCCGAGATCCCGCTCGGCTTGGTGCGGGGCATCACTTTGTTGACTCCGGCAGCTTCGATCTCGGCCGAGCTGATGCGGGAAGCGGCCGAGCGCGGCATCTCGTTCCATATCCTCAGCCCAGACGGTAAGCCGGCCGTGCGAGTGGGCCCGCCGGAAGCTCCTTCTTATCAGCTCTCGTTAGCTCAGGCGAAACTGGCGGGCACACGGGAAGGATTGGAGCTGGCCCGCACCTTTGTCGTGGGCAAGATTCGCAACCAGATGAATCTGTTGCGATATTATGCCAAGTTCCCCGAACGACGTCGGGGTACCGAGTTTCTGCCTGAGGCGGCCACAGCAATCGGGGAAATGAGAAAAATCGAGGAGAGCGTCCTCAGACGCGATTTCGGCGAAGATCTGGAACTGGAACGTGAGCGGCTTTTTTCAGCCGAAGGTCAAGCCGCTTCCAGCTACTGGCGAGCTGTCAAGGCGCTGCTGTGGCAGAACACCGGTTTCGAAGGTCGTGTGCGCAAAGGGGCCGGCGATCTGGTGAATTCGCTGCTCAATTACGGTTACGGCATCCTTTATTCACGCCTGCTGGTCGTACTGGTGCGAGTCGGGCTGAACCTGACCATTGGTTTCCTTCACAAGCCCCGCCCTGGCAAGCCTGCGCTACTCTATGATTTCATCGAGGAGTTCCGAA
>JAPWUP010000219.1 GCA_028275505.1 Bryobacteraceae bacterium | reverse complement strand
CACGAGGCGACCGGTCCACAGGAACTGCGGCCCCGTCACTGTCGAGGCCTGAGCTTTGGAACCGTCGCTTTAACCGTCGGCCACCTCGCGTGGTTGACTACTGCCTGATGACATTGTCTGGACCACCTCCTTTCTCAGTGATGGCTCCCATGCTACTGCGGCGGGGCGACGGTTGTCAAATGCAGGTCGCCATGCGGACCGCGACGCAGCTCCGGCCTGGCTCGCTGAGCGGTCGCGGACGGCTCAGAACACCACCTTCAGACTGAGCTGCCAGTTGCGCGGATCGCCGGCCGTGCTGGTGATCGTGCCGAAGGCGGTGCTGGTCGGAGTGGTGTTGGGCGATGCGAAATTGGTCTGGTTCAGAGCGTTGTAAGCGTCCGCGCGGAAACGCAGCTTCAGGCCTTCGCGCAATGGGAAGTCTTTGGTGATGGAAAAATCCCAGCTCCGCTGATCGTCGCCGCGGATGCCGGCAAAGCGGGGCGGGAAAGCCCGCCAGTTGTATGCGAGTTGTTGCCGCGAGTCACGATTGAAGCCGGCTTCCGTGTTGAACCAGCGGTCCGCAGTGCGCTGGCTCTTCGGCAAGGGGATCTGCTTGATGTCGCCGATGAAAATTATGTTGCCCCAACCCAGCGGCGCGCCGCTCTGGCGCGTGACGATGGCGCCGAGTTGCCAGCCGCCCAGCACGTGATTCAGCACCGCCGGCATGTTGGCTCCGAAGCGGCGACCCTTGCCCACCGGGATCTCCCAGATGGCGCTGGCGGCCAAGCGATGCGGGAAGTCGAGCGAAGAGATGACCTCGTACGGCATCGGATCCGCCGGGTTCAGGAACGAGGTAGCCTCCATGAATTTGGAGAACGTGTAAGCCAGCTGCAGCGTCCAGCCCTGGCTGAAGCGCTTTTCGACGCGGGTCTGCAAGGAGTGATACCAGGAGTAGCCCACGGGTTCCTCGGCGCTGATATCGCCGAAGTGCGGGTAAGGACGCAACAGGCTGGCGCGCGAGATATTGGCGCCGTAGACGGGGGCCAGCCCGCGGAACGGGCTCGGGAACGTAGCGCTCAGGTAATCAATCGTCGCCTGGTCGCGCAGCGGGCTGCGGCTCAGATACTGGTTGGGCAAGGCGTTGTACTGGCGAGTTACGCTCAGGCGCGTGCCCCGGTTCGCCACGTAGGAGATATCCGCAACCATGTGCCCGGGCAGCAGACGCTGAACGCCGAAGGACCAGCGCTGCGCGTATGCGTACTTCTCGTTGTAATTATAAAACTCAATGGCCTGGCCGAGGTTCGTGGTCAGTCCGCCTGCCGGCCCCAGCGGTTGAAGTAATCCGTCCGGGAAGGGATTCGCCGTGGTCGCCCGGTAAGTCAGGCCGTTATCCAGGGAGGCCTGGATCGGAGTCATCTGCGTGAAGCCCGTCTGGATAGGCACCGTTACCGCGGTTCCGTTCGGGTTATAGAAGATGCCGTAGCCGCCGCGAAGCACGGTCCTGTTGTCGAGCTGATAAGCAAAGCCGAAGCGCGGCATTACGTTGTTGCGCTCGCCGCGGAACGGGCTCCGCCCCCGGCCTCCTTGATTGACCCAAGTCAGGCCGCCCCGTACCCGGAATTCGCTCACAGGAATCTCGGGAATGGGCCTCTGGGCGTAGTTGGCTCGCGCCTGGGCCTCGATCGGGTTGGGAACCTCAAAGTCGAATTCCGAAACCAGACGGTTGAACCGCTCGGTCAACGGGGTTTCGTACTCCCAACGCACTCCGATATTCAGAGTAAGTCGGGGAGTAACCTTGAAGTCATCGTGCCAGTACAGGGCAATGTACTGGTCTTGCAGGGCGGCGCTGGCGATGATGCCCATCGTGCCGTCGGGAATCCCCAACAGCAGGGAAGCAAGGTCCTGCCCGATGGGGGCGGCCGGCGAGTTATCCAGCGGCCCGCGCGTGTAAGTCGTACCGAAAGAGAAATCGGGCGCCACGCCTTGCGGCTGGCGAGCAAAAAAGCTGCGATAAACGCGGTAATCGGCGCCGAACTTCATGCTATGCTTGCCCAGCAATTTGTTGACATTCGTGGCGAAGCTGTGGGTCAGACTGGAGTTGGCGCCGTCGCCGTTCTCCCAGTTCGACAGAGTTGTGTAAGCCCCAACCTGGATGCGAGGGATGGGCGCGAGCTTGGGATTGATGAGCTTCAACAGCGCGGGGGAAAAGCCCAGTCTGGCGAGATCGTAGCCGCGGGTGCGACGCAGCTCCCACCACTTGGTGCTGCTGAAGCCGTAGCGCCAGTTCAGCACGAGCGATGGATTCAGCACGATCACGTCGTCCAGCGCCACGCCCCGGTTGGGACGGTTGGAGAACAGACCCTGAATGCCGGTGCCGAAGCTGTCGTTCTTGTTTTCTTTCCAGAAGTCGTAGTGCAGGCGCAGGAACCCGCGATGATTCTCGCTGAAGGCATGATCCAGGCGCAGTAGATGCTGATAGATTTTCTGGATCGCCTTGCCTGCGAAGAAGAAGTTATTCCTCCCGTCGGCGGTCCCCGACTGGTTCGGCAAGGGATAGAGGCTGACGATATTGAGACCTACCGTATCGAGCCGGGACCGCGGGATGATGTTTCCCGGAAAAGGCTGCCTGCTGAAACGTCCGCCCGGCGCGGGTTGGGTCGTGAAAGGATCATAGATCTGATATTGCGCGCCGAGACGGAGCAAGCCCGAAAAATCGCCTTCCCGCTGCGCGGCGGTGGGAACCGTGGATGTGTACTGTTCGGGCACGCCAAAGCGGTTGTCGTCGAAGACGTAGAACCAGAATGTCCGATTCTTGCCGCGATAAATTCCGGGAAGCACCAGCGGGCCGCCCGCCGAGAAGCCGTAGCGGTGGTCCTGGTAAACGTTCTTTTTCGTGCCTGCCTTATTGTTGAAGAAGTTGGGGGCGTCGAGCGAGCTGTGCCGCAGCACGTAGTGCAGCTCCCCGTGGAACTCGTTGGTGCCGCTGTTGGTGCTGACGTTGATGACCGCGCCCATGGTCCGTCCCACGCTGGCATCGTAAGACGTAGTCTGCATGTTGAACTCGCGCACCGCGCCGATGGGCGGGCTGAAGGCGATGCGCGAGTAACCGCGCCCGCGGTCGGTGGACATGTTCGTGATCCCGTCAATCTGGAACTCGTTGTTGTACTGGCCGGCGCCGTCGGCCATGATCTGGGAGGTAGCTTCGGGAGCCATGGCCTTGCGGAGCCGCATGTTGGTTGTGTTGACGACGCCAGGCGTCAGCAGAGTGAGCTCCATCGGGTTGTAGCCGCGCTGCGGCAGTTCGAGGATCCGCCGCTGATCGAAGACCTGCCCCAGGGAAGCGGCTGTCGTGTCCAACACTGGCGTGCTGGCCGTGACTTCCACAGTTTCCGTCACCGCCCCGACCTCCATTTGGATGGTCAAGGCTACGGTTTCGCCCACGCGCACTTCGACCCCGTCGCGCACGAACCGCTTGAAGCCGGGCAACTCCGCCGTCACCCGGTAGCGCCCGGGCAACAGGAACGGAATGTTGTAATTGCCTGCGGCGTTGCTCACGGCAGAAGCGGATACCCCGGTTTCCACATTGGTGGCGCGAACGGTCACGCCCGGAATGACGGCGTTCGTCGCATCCACGACCGTGCCGGTTATGGCGCCGCGCGGATCCTGTGCGAAGGCGCAGGCGGCGGCTATGGAAAGCACTGCCAGGAACTTGCCGAAAGTCATCTCGGACCCCCTTGATCGGGCAACTCGCGCCGATCGCCGATTATAGTACCACGAGGTCGCCGCGCGGGGGCGCAGCCCTGCCCGTTTTGGTATGCTTGAAATCGCCGTGCGCCGGCGCCTGGCGGTGGCTTCAGCCGGTGTTCACTCGAGCACGGCCACCGCGATTTCTCCCTTGCCCCAAACGGTCTGGCGTCCCACGCCCGTCCAACGGGCCGCTTCCAGATAGGGCAGGAACTCGCCCAGCTCGCCCTCGTATTCCACGGGTCCCGTGAAGCCTCCGAAGGGATGCTCCTGGCCGGCCTTGCTGGAGCGACGGGTGGTTTCCGTCCAGCGGAGCGAGGATCGGACCAGGCGCACCCGCGCAGCCCTTTCGGCCAGCCCACGAAAGTCCAGCTCGAGGGGGCCGTGGCCGTAAAAAGCGGAGAGCGCGCTCAGGCGATCGCGGATCCGTGCGAACAGCACTCCGAACTCTGGCTTCAATACCAGTTCGCCGCCGGCTTTGAGTTCGGTAGGGGTCACAAACGTTACCCTCACGCGATGAACGGGCCGCCGCGAAGGTTCGAGCGACAGCGAGATGGGAGGCAACAGGCTTCCCGCTCGCAACGTGCTGCCGTCGAAAGCGAGCGCTCGCGGCGTCCCGTCCTCTCCCAGTTGATCGGTGCGAACCAGCTCCGCCTTGCCGCGGCCCGGTCCCAGCCCCTCGCGGGCCAGTTGGGCGAAGCTCAGGATGAAGTAAGCGAGCGCAGGATCCCGGAGGTCGAAGATGTGCACATCGAAGTGAAAGGTTTCGCCCGGGGAAACTCTGCGGCCATCGAGGTGGGCAGCGCGGAACACGAAGGGACGCGGGCGGTCGGCCAGCCCGCTCGGCCCCTCGCCCTCTCCGTGTGGCTCGAACATGCGAGCGTAGGGGCAGCTTGCGCGCACCGGGCATGTGCGCGGATCCGTGCATTCCGGAACGCACGCCAACTTGCGAAAGATGGTCCCAAAGGCGCCGCGGATTATGTTGCCGGCCTTGGCGGGCGGAAAGTACAAGGGGTCTTGGGCGCGGAAAGTGAAGCGGAAGGCATAGAGGGAAAAGGCGCACTCCTGCCGCAGTGGTGGCACCGCGCTCACGGTCGCATCATCCGGTTCGCGCTCACGACCGGGAGTCCCACGGCAACTGAAAGGTGAGCTTGGGTCCGCTAACGTCGAACTGTGGCTTCCGCCTGCGCGCGATGAGCTCGCGGTCCTCGAGCAGGGCGGTGACCAGGATCGGCATGGCGATGGTGGAATCGCAGTGGCACGTCACCATGTGCGCATCGGCTGCGATCTTGCCCCAGCTTTGAGCCTCCTGGAAGGTGCAGCCGGACAGGCCGCCCCAGTGCGGCGCGTCGGTGACGATCTGGATGGCGTACTTGTGCCCCTCGGCCATCTCGCTCATGTTCAGGAGGGTGACTTCCGTTTGCTGGATGAAATTCTTGGGCGTTCCGCCCCCAAAGTAAATGACGCCGGTGGGGCCTGCGTTAGCCAGGTAAGCCGTTTCCAGAACGTCGCCGATGATGTCGAACATGAGACGGTTGCCGTGCGTGTGCCGGTGGGCGGCGATCCCGATGCCGATGGAACTGTCGCCCAGGGCCGGGCAGTAAACAGGCACCCCGGCTTTGGCTGCGGCGGTGAGGATACCCTCTTCGCGCGCGATTTCCGAAACCCGGCGCCCGAGCAGGTAGAGGAACTCGCGCGTGGTGTACGGGCGGGACTGGTCGAGGCTGGCCGCAAATTCGCCCAGGAACCGGTCATGCATGCGAAATTCGTCTTCGTCAGCGTAAACGTCGTACATGCGGTCTATCATGTGCTGGGCCAGCAGGGTATCGTCAACGTCGGGAGACCCCTTGTAGTGTCGGTAACCCAGGCTTTCGTGCATATCGTGGAAGAGGTTGGCGCCGGTGGATACCAGGCAATCAATGAGGCGATTGCGGATCATCTCCACCACGAGCCGGCGCATTCCGGCGGGCACCATGGCGCCGGCCAGCCCCATGAGGATGATGCAGTCCGAGGCGAGCATTTTCTTCCAGACCCGGAAGGCTTCCCCGAGCTGGCGACCCTGAAAGGCTGTCCGGCTCATGCGCTCGAGCAAGTCCGAGAAGCTGCTGACTGAGGTCGGGTCAAAAGGCTCCACGGGGGTAGAAAGCAGATCTTGCTTTTGGATGACAGGCGTTTTCATGCAAAGCCTCCGAGGCGGCGGCGTGTCGCCGCCGCAGGAATCCACGGGGTGAGGAGAAAGGGACTCACAGCAGCCGCCTGCTGACGCGGCTGCCGCAGGAACTCATTGGATGGGGGCGCGCTGCCGGTCGCTCCCCACCAAGGCGTCGAAGATCGCCAGGACCTGTTTGCGGTAGCGGTAAATCCGCTGGAGGGTGCGGCGGAACGAGGGCTCGTAGTCCGGCGCACGCATCCATTTCTCCAAGAGCTTGCGGGGGACGTCAATGTCCTGCCGCAAGACCTCGGGCGGATGTCCGCGCAGGAACAGCCCGTAAAACAAGGCCGCCTCTCGCTCCGGCGCCGAAAGATCAAGGTCATCTTTGGAAGCCCGATCCATACCGCTCTGCCGGCAAGTGCCGGGAACATGTAAGTATATACATCC
>JAPWUP010000004.1 GCA_028275505.1 Bryobacteraceae bacterium | reverse complement strand
ACCTGGATTTGCGCGCCAAAGACGTGCTGCTCGAAGCCCTCCAGCAATACGAGGGCACGCTGGTGTTCGTATCTCACGATCGCTACTTCATAGACCGGCTGGCCACGCGCATCTTCGCGCTGGGTGATGGCACTTTGGAAAGCTTCCCGGGCAACTACGAGTCCTATCTGTGGCACAAGCAACAGGTGGCACAAGCGGAGGCGGCCTCGGCCGCGCCCGGTACCGTTGCGGCCCCGCCGGCAACCGAGACCGAAGAAGCTGCGTTGCAGGAGGTTGAGGCCCGGTCTGGTTCCCGGCCCCGCCGCATCAACCCCATACGGCTGAAGCAGATGCGCCAGCGTTTCGAGGAATTGGAAGAGGAGATCGCGCGTCTGGAGGCCGCCATCGCCGAAACAGAACGGTCACTTTCTGTTTTCGTCAGCGCGGAACATTCCCGCCGCCTCCACGAGCAGCTCCGCGAGCAGCGGCAGCGCCTGGAAGAGGCGCTGGCGGAGTGGGAGCAGCTGGGACAGGTGGTTGAGCAGGCCGAGGGGGCGGATGTATATTAGGCAAAGAAAAGGCGAAGCATGGGCGAGGATCTTCAGGACCTGCTCGCCATCCTGAGGCGCCGCATCGAGCGCATCAACCGAAAGTACGCCCAAGGCGGCCCCGCCAGCCAGCCCGCTGCACGCCCTGATCCGGATCGCCCCGCCCGCTATTTCATCGAACGCTGGATCTCGGGCCAGGTCGTGGAGACGCCCTGCGGGCAGCATTTCGAAACGGAGCGGCTCTGGGAAAACCATCGCCGCCACGGCTCCATGGACATCGGAGCGCTGCTCGAGCTGCCCGAGGACCTGCTCGGCCCGCTGTCGGAAGGCGAAATTCCCGACTGCCCGCCGCAGCGCTGGGCCTTCCTCGATACGGAAACTACGGGTCTTGCGGGAGGCACCGGAACGTACGCCTTCCTGGTCGGTGTGGGGCGCATCACTCCCGAAGGTTTCCGCATCCGGCAGTTCTTCATGCGCGATTACGGCGAGGAGGCCAGCCTGCTGTGGGCGCTCGATCAGCACCTGGCCCAGTTCGACGTGCTGGTCACCTACAACGGCAAGGTCTACGACCAGCCGTTGCTGGAAACGCGCTACCGGCTCGCCCGCACGCGACCGCCCTTTGACCGTATCCGTCACCTCGACCTGCTTTACGGGGCGCGCCGCTTGTGGAAGCTGCGACTGGAGAGCTGCCGGCTGGTGGACCTGGAAGCGCAGATCCTCGGCTTCGAGCGCGAAGGCGACCTGCCCGGCGAAATGATCCCCTACGTGTACTTCGAGTACCTGCGAACGCGAGAAGCCTTCCGGCTGGTGCCCATCTTCCACCACAACGCCATGGATATCCTCACGCTGGCCTGCCTGACCGGGATCGTGCCTTTCGCTTACCGTTCGCCGGAACAAGTGCGCTTCACGCACGGCACGGATTTCCTGGGCCTGGCCCGCTGGGTTCTGAAGACGGGCGACGCCGGGCGAGCGCTCGTGCTGTTGCGGCGGGCCGTCGAGTGCGGCCTGCCCGATGATCTGCTCTTCCGCTCGCTGTGGGAAATGGCCATGCTCGAAAAGCGCCTCAAGAATCTGCCCGCAGCCCTGACGCTCTTCGAAGAACTGGCCGGTTGCCGCAACCGCTACCAGCTCGCCGCGCTCATCGAACTGGCCAAGCACTACGAGCACGTCGAGAACGACTACGCGCGGGCCCTGGCCTGGACCGAACGCGCTCTCGAAATCGAGGCCACGCCCGAGCTGGAGCGGCGCCGCGAGCGATTGAAACGCCGACTGGCCGCCTGCGCAACGCCCCGCCTGCTGTAGAGGCCAAACAGGCAGCGCTGGCGAGCCGGGCTATAATCTGAAGTTCAGAGCCTCGCGACCATGCCGGAGAATCCCGACCGCTCCTCCGGGAATCAGCGCAGCCGTACCGTGGCGATTGTCCTCTCGTGGTTGCGCGATCTTGTTGTCTCGGTAGCGATCGCCATCGTGCTGATCGTCTTCGTCTACCAGCCGGTTAAGGTCGAAGGGACCAGCATGATGCCGGCCCTGGAGGATCAGGAAAGGATTTTCGTGAACAAGTTCGTTTACCGGCTCGGACTGAGCCCGATCCGGCGCGGCGACCTGGTCGTGTTCCGGTTCCCGGGCGATCCCAACAAGTCCTACATCAAGCGCGTGATCGGCTTGCCTGGCGAAGTGGTGGCGATCGAGCGCGGCGTCGTGCTGATCAACGGCAAGCCGCTCCATGAGGACTACGTGCCGCGGCAGTTCCGCGACTGGCAAGACATGCCGCCGGTAACCGTGGAGCCGGACACCTATTTCGTCCTTGGCGACCACCGCAACTCCTCCAACGACAGCCGCAACTGGGGCCTGGTGCCACGCCGCAACATTTACGGCAAGGCGGTCTTCGTTTACTGGCCGCTGGATCGCTTCGGGGCGCTGCGTTGAGCGCCCGCCCAGCTGCGCTATAAAGGCTGTTATGCCTTATCGCGAACTTTCCCGTGCGACCGTGGAGCGGCTGCGCTCCTTCGACACGCCCACCATCGCCAACGCCATCGAACTGTTCGGCGTCCGCCCTCGCCACACCGGCTACATGGACGCTCGCATCCGCGCCCTGTTCCCGGAGCTGGGTCCCATCGTGGGCTGCGCCTCCACCGCCACGATGCACTGCGCGTTCCCGCGCCCGGCGGGCAGCGCCTATCACGGGCTGGAAGAACAGATCCGCCGGTTCCAGGAATTGCCCGGCCCGGCGATCGTGGTGATTCAGGATCTGGACGATCCGCCCGTAGCAGCCTCCTTCGGCGAAGTCATGTGCGCCAGCTACCAGGCGTTCGGAGCGGTGGGCATCATCACCAGCGGGGCGGCGCGCGATCTGGAGCAAGTGCGACGCCTGAAATTCGCGGCCTTCGCCAGCGGCGTCATCTGCGCGCACGGCTACACGCACTTCACATCCCTGCACGAGCCTGTGCGCGTGGGCGGGCTGACGGTCCACCCGGGCGACTGGCTGCACGCTGACGCCAACGGCGTGATCAACATCCCCGTGGAGATCGCCGACGAGGTTCCCGACGTGGCCGCCGAGTACGCCGCCGCGGAAGCCCTCCTGCTGGATTACCTCAGGCAGGGAAAGCCGGACGCAGCCGGCTACGCGGAAGCGCGACGCGAGATGCTGCGCCGCATCGAGGAACTGGGACAGCGCGTGCGCAAGCCAGGCCAGACGCTGGTGGGATAATGTTTCGGGAGGTGAAAGCATGACGGCGGCAACCCAGATCCCGCTCGAGCAGGAACTGAACCCGTGGCTGGCGGCAGAGGCCCGTTTCGATGAGGCCGCGGCCCGGCTGGGCCTGGACAACGGCCTGGCGAAAATCCTGCGGACTCCCTCCAAGGAGATCACCGTTTACATTCCGGTGCAACTGGATGACGGACGCCTGGAAGTGTTCGTCGGCTATCGAGTGCAACACTCGATCGCGCGCGGACCGGCCAAGGGCGGCATCCGGTACGCCCCCGACGTCACGCTGGATGAGATTCGCGCTCTGGCTGCGTGGATGACCTGGAAGTGCGCGGTGGTCAACATTCCTTTCGGCGGCGCCAAAGGCGGCGTGGTCTGCGATCCTTCCGTGCTGTCGGAAGCCGAACTCGAGCGCATCACCCGCCGCTACACCGCTGAGCTGCTGCCCTTCCTTGGCCCGGAGATTGACGTTCCGGCGCCCGACATGAACACCGACGAGCAGGTGATGGCCTGGATCATGGATACCTACTCCATGCACGTGCGGCAGACCACCACCGCCGTGGTCACGGGCAAGCCGCTGGATCTGGGCGGCTCGCGCGGGCGCAGGGAAGCAACCGGGCGCGGCTGCATGATCGTCTGCAACGAGGCGCTGAAACGCTTCGGCATGGATCCCCGTTCCACGCGCGTCGTGATCCAGGGCTTCGGAAACGTGGGCGGCATGGCCGCCAAACTGATGGCGGAGGCCGGCTACAAGATCATCGCCGTGATCGAAATTGACGGGGCGGTCTACAATCCGAAAGGCCTGGATATCCCTGCCCTGCTCGCGCACCGCAAGCATACGGGCTCGATCCTGGATTTTCCGGGCGGCGAGAACATGGATCGCGATGAGGCCATGTACCTGGAATGCGAGATCCTGCTGCCCGCCGCCAAGGAAAACGTCATCACTTCACGCAACGCCGAACGTATCCGGGCCCGGATCATCTGCGAGGGCGCCAACGGCCCCACCACGCCCGTTGCTGATCAGATCCTCGCCGAAAAGGGCGTTTTTGTGATCCCGGATATTCTGGCCAACGCCGGAGGCGTCACAGTCTCTTACTTCGAATGGGTCCAGGATCGCCAGGGCTACTTCTGGAACGAAGACCTGATCAACACGCGCCTGGAAGAAATCATGGTGAACAGCTTCCGCGACGTCACGGCCTATGCCGACAAGCACGGGGTCAACAATCGCATTGCCGCGTATATGCTGGCCCTGGATCGGGTGGCCTTCGCCATCAAGCTGCGCGGCATCTACGCTTGAGGCCGTGCGAGTACGCGGCGGGGGGAGCAGCCGGGCATGAGCACGGACGCCACCACGCCGCTGATGCGGCAGTACCACGCCATCAAGCGGCAGGTCCCGGACGCCCTGCTCATGTTCCGCCTGGGCGATTTCTACGAGCTGTTCTACGAGGACGCCATCACGGCGGCACGGGAACTGGAAATCACGCTCACCTCGCGCAACAAGGAGAGCGGGCGCCCCATCCCCATGTGCGGCGTCCCTTATCACGCCGCCGAAAGCTACATTGCGCGGCTGGTGGCGCGCGGCTACCGCGTGGCCCTGTGCGATCAGATGGAAGACCCGCGGCAGGCACGCAAGCTCGTCCGCCGCGAGATCACGCGGATCGTCACGCCGGGCACGGCCACGGAAACGGCTGTGCTGCGCAGCCGGGAGAACAACTACCTGGCCGCCGTGATCCGTGAAAAGGAACGCGCCGGCGCTGCTTGGGTGGACGTGTCCACCGGAGAATTCCGCGCGACGGAATCCGAGTGGGAGGAACTGCGGCAGACTCTGGAGACCCTGCAGCCGCGTGAAATCCTATACCCGGCGGGCCGCGATGTCACATTGGGAGAAACGGTCGCAACCGTCGCACGCAGCGAGCGCGAGCCTTGGACCTTCGACCCCGAGCACGGCGCGCGAATCCTGCGCGAGCACTACCGGCTGATCGGGTTGGATGGCTGCGGGCTGGAAGGCCGGCCGCTGGCTGTAGCCGCGGCAGGCGCCATCCTGGAATACCTGCGCGAAACGCAGCGGGCGGCACTGGAGCACTTGGAGCCGCCGCGCTACTTCGACCGCAGCGCGTACATGCGCCTGGATGCGGTCACCGTGCGCAATCTGGAGCTTCTGGAGCCGCTGTTTCCTCCCGAGATGGGCGGAATCCGCGAGGCCAGCCTGCTGGGCGTGCTGGACTGCACGAAAACCGGCATGGGCGGACGGCTCCTGCGGGCGCGCCTGCTGCGGCCCTCGCTGGATCGCGCGGAAATCGAGGCGAGGCTGGACGCGGTCGAGGAACTGCTGAACCAAACCGTCATGCGCGGGCAACTCCGGGAACAACTGGCCGGGATGTCGGATTTGGAACGGCTGCTGGCCCGCGTAACGCTAGGCACCGCCGGCCCCCGTGAAATGCTTGCGCTGGCGCGTTCCCTGGAACGCATCCCGCGAATCAAGGAGATTCTAGGCGAGCCTCGCAGCGCGCGGTTGCGCGAGCTGGCCGACCGGCTGGACGAGGTGGCAGAAGTGCGCGACCGCATCCTCGCCGCCATCCATCCCGAGCCTCCGGCGAATCTGGCCGACGGCGGCGCAATCCGGGACGGCTTTCACCCCGAACTGGACGCGCTGCGGGACGTGAGCCGTAACAGCCGGCGCTACCTTGCCGAAATCGAACAGCGGGAACGCGCACGCACCGGCATCGCATCGCTCAAGGTCCGCTTCAATAACGTCTTTGGCTATTACCTGGAGGTCTCGAAAGCGAACCTGCACCTGGTGCCGCCGGACTACGAACGCAAACAAACGCTGGTAGGCGCTGAACGCTTCACCACGCCCGAGCTGAAAGAACTGGAAGGGA
The DNA here is from genome assembly GCA_028275505.1 of Bryobacteraceae bacterium. Lineage (GTDB taxonomy): Bacteria > Acidobacteriota > Terriglobia > Bryobacterales > Bryobacteraceae > DTHT01. The sequence continues at coordinate 55,758 of JAPWUP010000004.1, read as the reverse complement.
AAATTCTCGCCGCCGAGGAACGGATCCTGGAGCTGGAAAAACAGATTTTCGCCGAATTGCGCAGCTTCGCGGCGGCACAAGCGGCGCGAATCCGGGCCACGGCGGCCGCGGTGGCGGAGCTGGACGTGCTGGCAGCGCTGGCGCAAACGGCGGCCGAGAACCGCTATCGGAGGCCACGCTTCTCCGAGGCGGGCGAAATGCGCATCCTCGCCGGTCGGCATCCGGTGGTGGAAAAGCTCTGCGAACGCGAGGGCACGCGCTACATTCCCAACGACGTCTACCTGGACCCGCGGGGCGAGTTCATCGCTGTGATCACCGGGCCGAACATGGGCGGCAAGTCCACCTACCTGCGGCAGGTCGCGCTCATCGCGATTCTGGCGCAGATGGGATCCTTCGTCCCGGCCGAAGAAGCCACGCTGCCGCTGATAGACCGCGTGTTCACCCGCATCGGGGCCTCGGACAACCTGGCGCGCGGGCGGTCCACCTTCATGGTCGAGATGACGGAAACAGCTGCCATCCTGAACACGGCCACGCCCGACAGTCTGATCGTGCTGGACGAGATCGGGCGCGGGACAGCAACCTTCGACGGGCTTGCGCTGGCTTGGGCGGTGGTCGAGTACATCCACGACCGGCTCCGAGCCAAGACGCTGTTCGCTACCCACTACCACGAGCTGACCGAGCTTGCCGAGCAACTGCCTGGCGTGCGAAACCTGAGAGTTTCCGTGAAGGAAGCAGGCGACCAGATCATCTTTCTGCGCAAGGTGGAGCCGGGGGCTGCCGACCGCAGCTACGGCATCGAGGTGGCGCGGCTGGCCGGTCTGCCCGCGGCTGTCGTTGAGCGAGCACGCGAGGTCCTGGCATTGCACGAGCGGACGGAACACGAGGTGACCGAGGAACTGTCGCCGCGCCCGGAGCCTGCTGCGGGTCCGATCCAGATCCGGCTGTTCGAACCAGTAAGCCACACGATTGCCGAGCGGATCCGGAAACTGAATTTGGACGAGCTGCGCCCGATCGAGGCGTTGCGGCTGCTGGCGGAACTTCAGGAAGAACTCAAAAGATAGCTCCAGATTGACTGAAAATAAAGAAGTTCCATGCGCGTAGCCGGTCTCATGAGCGGCACCTCCCTCGACGGTATTGACGTCGCCATCGTCGAAATCTCCGGCCGCGGCTGGGCCAAGCGCATCCGGACCCTGGCCTTCCGCACCGTCCCCTACCCCGAGGACGTCCGCCAGGCCATCCTCAGCGTCTCGAACGCCGCTACCCACACCGCCACGATCTCGCGGTTGAACTTCTTGCTCGGCGAGCTTTACGCTGAAGCCCTCCGGCTCACGGCCCGGCGCGCGCGCATCCCGCTGGACTCGATCCAGCTCATCGGCTCGCACGGGCAGACGATTTTTCACGAAGGGGCGCCGGTGAAGTACCTGGGCAGGCGGATCGCGAGCACCCTACAGATTGGCGAGGCCGCCGTTCTGGCCGAGCGCACCGGGATCCCTGTGGTCGCCGATTTTCGCCCCCGCGATATCGCGGCTGGCGGGCGCGGCGCGCCGCTGGTCCCCTACGTGGACTACATGCTCTTCCGGCACCGGAAGCTGGGGCGCGTCGCGTTGAACATTGGGGGCATAGCGAACATTACGGCGATACCGCCCTCGGCAGGCCCGGAAGACGTGATCGCTTTCGATACCGGCCCCGGCAACATGGTCGTGGACGCGCTTGCCCGTCGGTACACCAAGGGCCGCTGGAGCTACGACCGGGGCGGCCGACTGGCGGCGCGCGGCCACGTCAACCGGGAACTCCTCGACCGGCTGTTAAAGGACCCTTACTTTCGCCAGCCGCCACCCAAGACGGCCGGGCGCGAGCAATACGGCGCCGAATTCGTCGAGCGACTGCTCCAGACCGGCCTGTCGCTGCTCGACTTGATCGCGACCTCCACGGCCTTTACGGCCGCGGCTGTTGCAATGGGCATCGAGCGTTTCGTTCGCCCGCGGATGCCAGTTGACGAGCTGATCGTTTCGGGCGGCGGAGTCCACAACCGCCAAATGATGGCTCAGCTTGCCGCTTTCCTTCCCGGCGTGAGCCTGGCCAGCTCGACCGATTACGGGGTGGACGCAGACGCCAAAGAGGCCATTGCCTTCGCTGTGCTGGCGTACGAAACCTGGCGTCGCCATCCGGCCAACCTGCCTTCGGCCACTGGCGCCCGGCGCGCCGTCGTGCTGGGCAAGATCAACTGGTGAGCGCGCCCCGAAAACCACTCGCCAGGGTGGTTCCGGGGCGCGTCCTCACCACTTCAGCATCAAGACCAGCTTGATGTTGCGCGGCAGGTTGCGCTGCGTCGGATCGAGCTGGCCGAAACGGGGATCGGTGACGTTCACCGAAGCGATATTGGCAAACCAGGGGTGATTGAAGGCGTTGATCATCTCGAAGCGGAACTCGAGATTCATCCGCTCTTGCAGCGCGAAAATCTTGGTCAGCGAAGCATCCCAGTTCTTGTAGCCGGGCACGCGCACGTCGCTGAAGAGAGACGGGAAGTCCCGCAGCGTGTACGGCTCCTGCGGCGGCACGCGCCGGCCGGTGACGGGGTCGTCCCACAGCGAGGTATCGAACCAGCGATTGGGCGTGGGGTTCTTGAGCTTGGCTGAGCCGGGACGCACCTGTTTGGCGTTTGGATACGCCACCACCCATCCGCTCTGGTAGGTGATGTCCCAGTTCAGCCGCCAGCCGCCGAGCACATGATCCACAGCGCGCGGCCAGTGGGCGCCGAAGCGCCGGTTCCGCCCGAACGGCAACTCGTAAATCCCCACGATGGCGAACTTCTGAGGAATGTCCACAGTGCCAGCGGAGCGCTTCTCCAGTTTGGTGTCCTCAGGCCGGGCCAGCACGAAATCCTGCGCGTTGAGCAAAGAGACCTGCTCGAGGTTCTTCATGATCCCGTAGCTGGCCAGGAAGCTCAATCCGTGGGAGAAGCGCTTGGTGACCTTGGACTGGAAGCCGTGGTAGCGCATCTTGCCGATAGGCACGTTGTTCAGGCTGACGCTGGCGTACTGCGGGAAGGCCACCATGAGGTTCTGGCGCGGAATGGTGGGTGCGTTGAGCGTGGGGTTGGCCGGGATCAAACCCGCCATGGGGTTGGGCACGCGCTCGGTGTAGTAAGCGGTGTCAATGGTTCCATCAGGCTTGCGCCGGCCGAGTTCGGATGCGGGGATGTAGTTCAGCCCCACGTTCACCGGCAGCTTGCGCTGGGCGTTGCCGACGTAGCCGACCTCGACCAGCACATTGCCGGGCAGCTCGTGCTGGATGTCAAAGGAGTACTGGTGGGAGAAGGGCAGAGGCCGGTCGAAGTACTGGCCCGGTATGCTTTCGCCCAGGAAGCTGGCGGCGCCCTGACTGGAGCCGATCGGTTCGAGCAGGCGGCCGCCGGGCAGGTTGGCGAAAGCGTTGGTGAGGGTGACGGCCGGCGTGAGGCCGCCATCGGTGCTCACCACGGCCACGGTCTGGCGGCTGAAGCCTTGCGTCGAGCCGTTCTCGTTCTGGCCCAGATAGTAGAGACCGTAGCCGCCCCGCACCACCCAGCGATCGCTGACGCGGTACGCGACGCCCAGGCGCGGCTGGAAATTGTTGCGGTCCGGTTCGAAGACGTAACGCGGCTGGCCGCCCACCCCGGCAAACAACACCGCGCCCTTGAGGGTCAAGCCCTTGACCTTGTCGGCGATCGGGCTGGGCGCGTTCCAATCGAAGCCGCGCACCATGCGGTTGAACCGCTCGTAGTTGGGCGTTTCGTAGTCCCAGCGCAGGCCGAGGTTGAGCGTGAGCCGAGGCGTAACCTTCCAGTCATCGTTGAAAAAGACGGCGTAATAGCGGTGCAGGAAGGTGGGATCAATGTTGCGGTCCACCCAAGCGCTGGTCGGGTAACCGAGCAGGAAGGTGGCGATCTCGTTGCCCGAGACCGCATCGGCGCGCAGCGCGTTGGCCTGCGTCCAGTTCCTGCCGAAGCTGTACCGCCCGCTGGCCATGCCCGGGTTGGCGATGTTGTCCTTGTATTGCCGCGCCTCGAAGCCGAACTTCATATAGTGGCGCGACACCACCAGCCCGGCGTTGGGCTGCAAGCTGTACGTGTCGTTGGTGGAGGTGTTCAGCAGGCGGTCAGCGCCCGCCGCCTGGTAGATACCCAGATCGAAACGCGGGAACTGCAGCCGGGTGAACTGGGCGACCAGAGCGGGATCGAACCCGAGCCGCCTCGGATCGAAGCCGGCGCCGTAACTGTTGCCTGTGGTTTCCTCCCAGCGGTTCAGGCCGGCGCGCAGGTTGAAGGTCATGCGCGGGCTGAGAGTGGAGGTCCAGTCGAACACCCAGGTGCGCCCGTTGCGCTTGAGCGGCGCGTTACCCGTGGGCTCGGCGGGGTTCGGCGTGGGCCACACCAAGGCACGGTATTCCTCGAAGGGGTTCTGGCCGTAGCGGAAGTAGAAGGTATTCTTGGAGTTGAGCACGAAGTCCATGCGCCCGGTCCACTGATCGAAGCCGCAGTTCCAGCGCGAGCGAAAGATGTAGTTGTTGATGTGCGCCGGACCCTCACCCTGCCAGTTGGGCGGCGGATAGTATTTGAAGACCTCGAGCGCGATCGGGTGGATCCGGCTGGGCGGCAGGCGGTTGCCGGCGAAGGGCTGGCGCAGACCATCGCGCGTGGTGGTCAGCGGATCGTAGATGATCACGGGCTGTCCCTGGGCGTTATAAAGCGTGGAGAAATCGCCCGTTCGCCACTCCATCAGCGGGAAGGTGCGCGCGCCGGGATCGCCCGTACGCTGCCGCATTCCTTCGTAGTTCAGCATCCAGAAGAGCCGGTTGCGCCCGTCGTACAGCCTGGGCAAATAGACGGGGCCGGCAAGCTGGAAGCCGAACTGGTTGATGTGGAAGGGCGGGCGCGGCTGACCGCCGCGGTTCAACTCGCTGGTGTTGGCGTTGAGTTTGTCGTTCTGGAAGTGCTCGAACAAAGTGCCGTGGAATTCATTGGTCCCGGACTTGGTGACGATCGTGATGATGCCGCCGCCCGTGCGCCCGTACTGGGCGTCATAAGTGTTGGTCAGCACGCGGAACTCCTGCACCGCCTCCATCGTGGGAACGTGAATCACGGTGCGGTCCGCGCGCACGTCGCTGATGCCGTCCAGCAGCACCTCGTTTTCCTTGTTCTTGCCGCCGTTGATCGAGATACCCGAGGTGCCGGCGATGTCGAAGGAGCGCAGGTAACGCCAGTCGCCCGCCTTGATCACCCCAGCCGCCGCCCACGCGATCTGGAAGGGGTTGCGGCCCTGGGTCGGAACCATGCTGATCAGCTCGTTGGCGATGACCTGCGAGCGCGTGGCCGTTTCCGTCTGAAGCAGCGAAACCGATTCACGCACCGTAACGCTCTCGGTCAACTGACCGAGTTCCAGCGTCACGTCCAGCCGGAGCTTGTCCTGCGCCTGCAAGACGATGTTTTCGCGTACGAAGCGCTTGAATCCGGGTTGCTCGACGGTTAGCCGGTAGACGCCCGGCGCCAGGAACGGGGTGACGTAGTTACCGCTCTCGTTGCTGGTTACGGTGAAGGATACGTTCTGAGCGACGTTGGTGACGGTAACGGTAGCGCCTGCCACCGGGGCTCCGCTGGGATCCGTGATCAGCCCGGTGATGGTGGCCCGGACCTCCTGGGCCCAAGCGGTCCCCGCGAACAAGCAGAGGATTCCCAAGACCAGTAAGTTCGATGTTAGACGCCTCATAGCAACCCCCTGTAGCTTTGAGGCTTACCCACTTCGATTCTAGGCGACCATACCCGGGCTGTCAACCGGAATTCGGAAGCCGCGGCGCTACAGCTTCAGGGTCTCGATGTCTGCCCCGCGCCGCCTGAACCAGAGCGCTTGCAGCGCGCCGAGGCTACCGCTCGATGCGAGAAACAAGCCGAAAAGGGCCAGCCCGAACGGGATGATTACCTCGACCCGGTCGAACCGGGGCATGGGGACCTCGATGAGCGATAGCGGATTGGAGTTCCCCATGCGGATCCGGCCGGGGCCCGCGCGCGCCCGCCCAACCATGTTCCCGCCTGCCGGGCGTACTGAAGCCAGCGCCTCCCGAAGCCGCTGCCGGAAGGCGCCCAGCTCGGCGGCATTCAAGACCCTCATCGAGCGCACGCCGCGGAGCACGGCGGCCAGCAACCTGCGGTTGCCGCAAGTGTTCGCCGAACAGGCGATGCCGAAGCGTGCGATCGAGCGGGCGTATTCGGCCAGCAGTCTGGCTCTTTGTTCGGGTGCAAACCGGTAACTGCCCTGACGGTCCACTTCGAGCAGACGGGCCAGCATGAGTTGCCGCGCGTGCGGGTTCTGTTTGTCGAAGAATTCGCGCAGCCCCAGCCCGTGCCTGTCCTCGACATACACCTGGTAAGTCCGCTCCCAGTAAGCTGAACCGACCTTGTCCGGAGTGGTCGCCTGCCAGCCGTAGAGGTTTTCCAACTGATCAGCAATCTCGCGGGCGCCGCTATAACCGGCCGCCTGCATGTGGCGAATCCATTTCGGGTTCCAGAAACGGCTGCTCACTTCCGCTGCGAGAAACGCCCGGAAATCTTGCAGGCGCTCCCGGCCGCGGGCGCGAAGGTTGGCCACGTAGAACTCGGGGGGCCGTCCGCCGTTGACCACTTTGGTAGCCAGGTTCAGCCCGCCTGCGAAATCGAAAAAGTCATCGTTGTCGGTGACCCCGTAAAGATTCGTGCTCCGGGAATGAACCACGACCTCGTTGCCTTTGAGATGAGAAGCCAGCGCATGGGGCACCGCTTCTCCCCAGACCTGTTCGCCATAGGCGAAATTGTTGTGCCGGAGGTAGGCCTCGACGATCAGGTCCGTGTTGCCGGCGTCGCGGCTCTGCTTGATCAAGTTGGCGATGCCCGCGCCATAGTCGCCCGGCGCGGGGCCGAAGATGCGCGCCGAGGCCGCTTTCTCAGCCACATCCGCCGCCACGCCCTGACGCCGCAATTGCTCGGCAATGCGCCGCGTATTCCGGCTGAGCGCGTTATCGCCCGCTTGCTGGACCAGGCGCGCCGCACGATCCAGGAGCAGCATCTTGTCCGGGAAGCCGTCCCGGTAAATTCCGGCCACCGTGATCACTACGTCCACCCGCGGGCGTCCGAGCTCGGATTCCGGGATCAGGCGCAGCCCGTCCACCACCCCGCGCGAATTCCACTGCGGCTCCACTCCCATGAGATAGAGCGCCTGGCATTCCATGGCGCCTTGATGACGGATGGTCTCGCCGTACCAGAGCACCAGACTTACTTTCTCGGGATACTTTCCGGTGCGTTGCCGTTGTTCCTCCAGTAACTGGTTGGCGAGCTTCTTGCCCAGCTCGCAAGCCGCAGGCGTGGGGATGAGCGAAGGGTCGAAATCGTGCAGGTTGCGGCCACTGGGCAGCGCGGCGGGCGCCCGCAGCGGGTCCCCGGAAGGCCCGCTCGGCAGGTACTCACCACGGAGGGCGCGGACGAAGTTAGTAAGTTCCAGGGCAGCCGACACGCGCAGGTCGGCGATCCAACGGGCGCCAGCTCGCAGTTGCGTCAGGATCTTGTCCCGCAGCGAGCCTTTCCACTCCGGGCCAACCGCCGGTTCGGCGCCTGCGGCCAGCTCCCGGGCCCATTGTTCCAGCTTATCTGCCAACCGTGTCAGCTCCCCGGGATCGAAGCCGGACTTGAGAAACTCGGTCAGGGCCTCGATCTGGAGGTCTTCCGGGGGCAAGCGCCCGAGCACGTGAATTCCTAGCGGAATCGGGCCGGCTTCGGTCTGCTCCAGAAAGTCAGTTACTCGCTCGATTACTTCTTGCCACGGCGTGTGGTCCAGATCGAAACCGAGCTGGCTTTCCAGGCCGAGCCTGCGGACTTCCTGGCGCACCTTGGTCTCGTATTCGGCCCGCAGACCCGGAGAGTCACCGCCGACTTTCTCGATTTCATGCAGCGCCTCGCGCAGCGCACGAAACTCGTCCTGGGCGCCTCCGCGGGTCAACAGCGGCGTCAGGTGGCTGATCAAGGTGGCGTGGCCGCGGCGGCGGGCGGTGGTGGATTCGCCACCCCCGTCCACGATGTAAAAGTACGGGGAGGGCGTGTCCCCGAGAAGAACCTCGGCAGCATCCCAGCCTGCCAGGCCCACATTTTTGCCGGGCAGAAACTCCAGCGTGCCGTGACGGCCCAGGTGCACGATGGCGTCGGCGCCAAACACGTGGCGCAGCCACAAGTACGCGGCCACGTAACAGTGCGGCGGCGGAATGGTCGTATCGTGCTGCGTCTTGCCGGCCATCTCGAACGAAGAGCGCAAGGGCTGCGGCCCGACGAAAATGTTGCCGAAGCGCAAGCCGGGAAAGACGCAGAACGGCTCGCCATCGCGCGAGCGGATAGTCATCAGGCGCGATTTTTCGGGCGGTCCCCAGGCAGCCAGCAGGCGTTCGCGAAATGCAAGCGGCGTTTCGGCGAGCCATCGCCGGTACTGCGCGATGGGAATGAGCACCGCGTCGCCCTGGTTGACGATCCGGTCCAGCTCCCCCGGCGCCCACTCTTCCACGTTGCGACCGCCCGCCTCCAGCATACGGAGTAACTCCTGTTCGCCGGGAACGGCGTTCCCAGTCCGATAGCCTTCTTCGCGGAGACGCGTCAGGATCGCCGCCAGGCTGCGCGGCACATCGAGGTAACTGGCGCCGATGTTACCCTTGCCCGGCGGGTTGTTGTAGTAAAGAATGGCTACGCGTTTTTCCGCGTTGGGCTTGCGGCGCAGTGCGATCCAGCGAGCCATGCGACGCACAGCCGCTTCCACGCGCTCCGCGATCGGAACCGTGACCTGCGATTTGCCGTCCGCGCTGCGTTGCGTGGCGGCGAAAGTAATCGGCTCGGTAGCGCCGGCGCGCTCGGGCGAGGCCACTTGCAAGGCGATCTGGTCGGATCGCAAGCCCAGCGGCGCTTCGGCCCAATCCGTTCGGCTCTGACGCGTGGTCATCAGGTTGATCACGTGCGCGTTGAGGCGACTGAAGAATTCCTGATCCGCGGGCCGCGCAAAGCCAAGATTGAGCGCAAAGATTCCGTCCACCACGACCCGTCCATCCTGCACGAGCAAGGGCTCGGCCTCGGGCGGGGGCCAGCCGAAGACGGCCAGCGGAACCATGCCGTGCTTCTCGAGGGCGGCGATCAGCGCGTCAATGTGGGCCAGGTCCCGATTCTTGAAGTAAGTGTGATAGAAAAGCACTCCCACGACAGGAGCGTCCGCGGGTTCCGTTTTCGAGCGGCGATACCAATCGAGGTAGTCTCGCAATTGCACGAAAGGCCCGGGCGCCTCGGGATGATAGATGCCGACAGTAACCGTGGGCTCGGGAGGCTCGACCGGGATTCCCTGTCGTCCGCCCAGGCGCACATAGAGAAAAGCGAGGCAGCGCGCGATGTTCTCTGCGCCACCGTATGTCCAATATTGGACGGCGGTGGCCAGCAGCGTTTCATCCTGCTCGATGCCGGCCTGGCGTCGCGCTGGTTCGGGCCAGTGAGCCAGGATTCTGGCGCCGCGAGCCATCGCCTCGCGGAAGCCGGGCGCAAGACGCGCGGCAGCCTCGCGTGGCATCAGGTACGTGAAGATGACGTCGGCCTGTTTCCAGCCTTCCGGCGGCGCCTCGAAGTCGCCATAAATCAGGTGGATCCGGTTCGGTCCCCAACGCTGGACAAACCGTTTCTCGGCCTCGGGCATCACTTGGGTGAGGCGAGTAAGTACGGCGATGCGCAACGGCTCCTCGGCCGAGGCCAGCGCCGCCCAGGCGGCCAGAAGCGCAAGCGCCTTCATAGGCGGATCCGCAGCCCGGCCAGCGCCATGCGTCCCGGGACGGGGTAGTAACTGTAGTAAACGCGATTCAGCAAGTTATCCACGCTGAGCTGGAAGACGAGGAACCGCGTCAAATCGAACGAGACGCTGGCGTCGGCCACGAAGAACGGATCGAAGGCGCCGTAGACCCCCTTGGTGGTGTCCGCATTGGTGTCGGTAGAAAACATAGAAGAAACGTACCGCCCGGTAAAAGAAGCGCTCCACCGCTTGCGCACGGTGAAAAGGCTGGCGGAAGCGGCATGCGAGGGAACATAAGGAATGCGCTTGCCCATCGTCGCCGGCGCCACGGGGTTGTCCGTGATCTCGGCTTTCGTCCAGGTGTAGGCCGTGCGCACAAAGAGCCAGCTTAGAAGCGGAGCCCGCGCCGACACTTCCCAGCCCCGGCTGTGTGCTCTGGCGGCGTTGATGACAGGCCGATAGCGGCCTTGCGGGTCGCGACTGAAATCGGTGGAGCGGTAGATCAGATCGCGCACGTGGTTGTCGAAGAACACGGCGTCGAGCTCGAAGCCACCCGTCCAGCGCCGGTTTGCCCCAGCCTCCCAGGCGATTACTTTCTCCGGCTTCAAATCCGGATTCGACGCGAAAATGGTTCCCGCGGAAGAGCGCCAGGTGCGGTAAAGGTCGTAAATCGTAGGATTCCGGTAGGCGTTGCCCGCGCTGGCGCGCAGCGCGATTCCAGCGGGCGCCCGCAAAAGGATTGCCGCTTTGCCGCTCGGCGCGTGATTGGAGCGCGGTTCGTAGTAACCAAGAGGCGACGAGGGGCTCAACTGGATCTTGCCTTCGAAAGTGCGCCAGTAATCGTAGCGCCCACCCCAGACCACTAAAATCCTTTCGGCCGCACGCCACTGATGCTGGGCGTAAATTCCCTGGGTATACGACTTACCCTCAGCCCAGTAAGTCAGTGTGGCGGACTCGTTTCGGCGGGCGTAATTGGGAACCGCATTTTCCACGGCGCGGGAGGCGTCCCGCCGCAGATCGGCGCCGGCCGTAACCGAGTGCGCGCTGCCGGGGTCCCAGTTGAGCTGGGTTTCGCCAAACCAGGCGCGGCCGGGACGGTCACTGATCGTGCCTGGCCCGCCGGCCAGCGTAGCGCCAGCGCCCGGCGTGGAGTAGTAGGACATTGGCGCATCCATGATGCCCGCACCCACCCGGATGCGCGTGTTTGCCGACAACGATCGGTAAAGTCTGACCGACGCCAGCCGCGAAAGCGTCCCCCCGTCCCCGGGCAAAAACATGCTCGGTGTCACACTGAGGCGGCGGCTCACACCATCGGCGAAAATCGAGGCCATACCCGAATCGAAGGGACGCCCGTCCAGAGTCCGCAGGTAAGTGTGGTAAGCGTCGTAGCCGTACCAGGAGGCCTGGCGAAGATACTGAAAGCTCAGGCTGGTTCGCTCGTTGAAAGCGTAGTCGGAGCGGATGCGCCAGGCGGTCTGCTCCCACGAATTCTTTCCGGCATCACCGAGAATAAACGTGCGGGCGCCGGTCGTGGTAAGCGTGGGAATGAAACCTGTGACCGGTGTTCCGCCTGTACCCACCGTTCCGGCAGAAGTTACTAATTGGGAGGGATAGCCTCCGCTCTGGAGGCGATCGTAACTCAGGGAAAGGCCCCAGCGGTCGAAGAAACGATCCGCGATCCGCGCGCCGTAGCGGAAAGTTTCCTGGGCGCCGTAGTCTCCGCGGAGGTCCAGGCGCCGGCGATCCACCGGTTTGCTGAGGATCTGGATGACGCCGCCCATCGCATTGCTGCCGTAAAGAGCAGAGAACGGGCCGCGCACGACCTCCACGCGCTCGACTTCGTCCACGGGAAGCGCGGTCCAGGCAACTCCCGCCGTGTAAGGATCGTTCAGCGGTTGCCCGTCGAGCAGCACGAGAGTGCGGCTCTGAAGGCTGCCACGTCCGGAAAAGCCGCGCATGCCCACGCCGGCCAGCGTGTCCTGAAATCCCTTTCCTCGGCTGAGGTGGACGCCCGGAACGCCGTCCAGCGCGCGATCCACCACCTGGACGTTGCGCAGGCGGATCTCGTCCGCAACCACCGTGGAGGCGGAAACGGGCGCCTTGGAAGGCTCGACCTCGGTGCGGGTTGCGGTGACTGTGATCTCCTGCTTGAGGAAGAAGGGATTGTCCTGCGCCGCATTTGTGGGGCGCTGGTCGGCTGCGGCGAGCAGCGGGAAGATGAGGAGGAAGAGAGCGCGGGTTGGGCGCATACGAAAATCATAATCGTGCTACCAGCCCCGTGTCAAATCAGCGCCCGCAACAGTTCCCAGTAACGCTCGGCGACAACCTCCGGCGCGTGATGCTCGCGCACCCACACCGCTGCGCGCCGCCCGATCTCACGCGCGTGCCCGGGAAACGTGGCCAGCCAGATCATGTGCTCGACCAGCGACGCCCGCTCCCCGATCCCCGGTTCGATGCGCAGGCAGGCATCGGGCGGCAACATCGAGGTCTCTTCCGTGGCGCTGAACAGGACCGCCTTGCCCAGCCCCATCGCGGTCATGCCCACGCCAGAGGTCTCGCCCGCGGCAGGGTAACGCAGGTTCACGACGACGTCGCAGGCAGCGACCAGCTTCCAGAATTCGGCGTCGGAAAGGCGCTCGGCGCGAATCACGCCTTCCAGCAGCGGCGCCACCGCGCGCTCCAGTTCCTCGGATTGGAAATCTCCTGCGAGCACCAGCGCCGCCGGAACCCTGGCGCGTTGCACTTCGCACCAGGCGCGCAAGACCGTGCCCAGCCGCTTGGACTCGCGCAGGTGGCCGAACACACCGAACAGCACGGTTCGCAAGCCGAGGCCTGCCTGCTTGCGCCAGCGAACCAGCTCACACTCGGGTGCGACAGCGGGCCGCCATACCGGGAACGGCACCTCCACCACCCGGGCCGCCGCGCAGTGCTCCCGCACCATGCGGGCCGCGGCCGGATTGTGGACCACCACAGCCCGGGAAACCTCGGTGATCCGCCGCAGCATCGGGTAGCGGAAGTAACGCGGATCCTGCGCCGAGCGGGCGCGGTCCTCCCACAATCTTTCCGCCAACCCCCGCGCCCACTCGCCGTAGTTGTAAACGAATTCTTCGATGTATCGCTGACGGTCGAGTGCGCCCAGGAAGAAGTGGTGCAAAACCGCGTCGTGCAGAACCACCACACCCGGTCGCTCCAGAGCGCGGCGGTAGATTTCCCGATGAAGCTGATTGTTGCCCAAGTGGTAGAGGAACACGTCCGCGCGGCTTGCGTTGACTTCGACGGCGCCGAAGCGGCGCAGTTCCTGAAGCAGACGGAAAGCGTAATCCGCCACGCCGGTGGGCGCCGGGGGCATGGGTGCGCAGTATCCGACTTTCACGCCGCCTCGCGCGGTCCGAACAAGGCTGTGCCGATGCGCACGTGCGTTGCGCCCTCTTCCACCGCCACCTCGAAATCCTGCGACATGCCCATGGAGAGCTGGGGCAACGCGAACGCGGCAGCCAGCTCGCGCAGCCGACGAAAGTAGGGACGGGAGTGCTCGGGATCATCCGAGAACGGAGGCATGGTCATCAATCCCGTCAACTCGAGATGGGCGCAACCGCGCACGAACTCGATGAGCGAGCCGAGCTCCTCGGGCGGAATGCCGCTCTTGGTTTCCTCCGGCGAGAGTTTGACCTCAATCATCACCGGCACGCGAGCACCCGGCTTGAGGGCAGCCGCGGCCTCATCGAGCCGACGCGCCAGCCGCACCGAATCCACGGTCTGGATGACATCGAAAATCTGCACGGCGCGCCGAGCCTTGTTGGATTGCAAGTGACCGATCAGGTGAAACTGCGCGCCAGGCAGCTCTCCCAACTCCGGCCGCTTCCGTTCGAATTCCTGCACATAGTTTTCGCCGAAATGGCGGACGCCTGCTTCGTAGGCGGCTCGAATCGCGCTGGCGGGGAAGACCTTGGTGACGGCGATCAGCGTGATCTCGTCCGGGTTGCGACCGGCACGCCGCGCAGCCGCTGAAATGCGTTCGCGGATCTCTGTCACCTTCTGCTGGATCGTCTCCCACACAGCAAGCTGCGGCCGGGCCAGGCGATGGATTTTTCTGCTGCACTCGCTCCCGGCGAGGCTACTAGTTTAATACGGGCGCCTCGAGCCCGCATCCGCCGAATCATGGCCACAGGCACACAGCTCGGTGCGGATGCCCCCATCGCCGAGATGGAGACGGCGATCCGCCGCTTCCTCGAGACATCGAAACAACCCGCCTTGTGGGAGCCGGGCGAAGAGCCGCTCTCTCTGAGCGACGGCAATTACTCGCTCGAGGTCCGCTCCGGCAGGCTCGTCCTGCAAGCCTGGGACGAAAGGCGCGTCCTGGCGCGGCGGATCCGAGCGATCAGCCGGCAGCGGTCCCACCGCCTGGAACTGGAAGTGGAGCGTCTGGCGCGGCGCACCGGGCGTCTGGTGCTGGTTGACCTGGCCCGCGAGCAGCGTTCGGCCGTCGAGCAACGCGCCGCACGCCTGGTCTTGCGGGAACGTTTGCGCGTGGCGCTGGCCCGTCAGTATCCCAACTGGCGCATCGTCGAGATCTCTGCCGAGCCCAATCTGGAGCAAAGTCTCTCGCCCGTTTACCCGCGAGCGCTGTTGCGGCAGGGCCAACGCGCGTGGGCCGCGCTGATGGCCCCTGACGATCCTGCGGCAGCCGACGGTGTGCTGAGTTTCGGCCTGATCTGGCTCGATTACTTGCGTCGGCGCGAGCAACGGCTCGTGATCGAAGGTCTGGCCTTGTTCCTTCCCGACGGCCTGGAGCGGACGACGTGCCTGCGACTCAACTGGCTGGATCCCGAGGCGGCGCGTTTCCACGTCTTCGCTTACACGGCGGAAGGCGGTGAGGACTTGGTGGATCCCGCCGATTACGGCAATCTCGACACCACGCTGGATCATCCCGGCGGCGAATCCGCGGACGCACTCGAGGAGACCCAGGACTGGGCCGAACATCTGCGAAGCGTATCCGGCGTCGAGGTCGTAACCCTGCCCGACGGCGCCCTCAGCTTCCGCGTGCGGGGCCTCGAGTTCGCGCGTCGGAAGGGATCCTCTGTGTGGATCGGCATCCAGCAGCGCGAACGTGCGGGCCTGACGAGCCTGGGCGAGCTGGAGCGAATGGCAGCGGAGCTGGCCCGGCTGCGGAGCGCGGCGGCCAGGGACCGCTTGAATCCTGCCTGGCGCTTGCAACCCGAGCGCTGGCTGGAATCGCAAGTTCGCGCGCACATCGGGAGGATTGATGCCACGTTGTTGCCCGAGCCGATCTACGGCCAGGTCCCTGCGATCGTGGGCGGCGACCGGGGCGTGCTCGATCTGCTGGCGGTGGACCGAACGGGCCGTCTCGCGGTGCTGGAGCTGAAGGCCACCGCGGATATTCGCCTCCCTTTGCAAGCCCTGGATTACTGGCTCCGCGTGCGCTGGCATCTGGAGCGCGGCGAGTTTCAGGCGCGCGGCTATTTTCCGGGCGTCGCGCTGAGGCCGGATCCGCCGCGTCTGTTGCTGATCGCGCCCGCCCTTGAGTTCCATCCCACCACCGAAACGATCCTGCGATACTTCCGGCCCGACATCGAAGTGGAGCGCATCGGGCTGGGGGTAGAATGGCGGAAGGAAGTGCAGATTGTGTTCCGCGCGCGGGGCGCGCAAGCCCCCGACCGATGAGCGCAGCCTCGCGGCGGCCGGGAGGAACCGGTGATAGGCCACGATCTGGCGCGGCAGATTCGCGCCGCCATCCGGCACTTGAATCCGCAGCAGGTCCGCGCTGCGGCCGAGCGGCCCCTGAGCGTGGGGCTGGCCGCGGTCTCCAGCGAGGCGCTGGCGGCAATGGAAGACTTTCTCGCCCCGCCGAGCATCTCGCGACAGCGGCGCTGGGAGTTGATGCGCGTGCTGCACCGCATCGGCGACCCCGGGGCTCCCTCGCGCTTCGACATCGAGATTTACGAGGAGGGTCTTCCCTGCCCCGCGGGCGCCTTCGTGTTCTACCGTCAGGCGCCGGAAAGGACCGTGGAAGAGATCCTCGCCGTGCGCGAAGATCTGGGCCTGGCGCTGGCGCGCCACTTTTATCCGTTCCGCAAGCCGGTGGCGCAGCGCATCATCCGCACGATCGCGCGCGAGAATGCAGCCTTCGCCCTGCTGACCGCGGTGCCCGACATCGTGCCCTCGCTCATGCAGTTCCCCTGGGCCCTTGGCGAGTTTGCGTCCGACACCGCGTTCATCACCATGAATCAGGTCCGCATGGCGTTCCTGCTGGCGGCGGCCAGCGACCGTGAGGTGGGCTACCGCGAGCAGCGCATGGAGATTGCCTCGATCGTGGCGGGAGCGTTCGGCTGGCGGGCGCTGGCGCGCGAACTGGCGGGCAAGATCCCCTTCGGCGCGGGTCTGGTGCCCAAGGCGGCCATCGCGTACGCGGGCACGTACACGGTGGGCCAGGGACTGGAGCGCTGGTACCGTCTCGGTTATCGCCTCACGCGAGAGGAGCGCAAGGCGGTCTACGAACAGGCGCTCGAGCATGGCCGCCGTTTCGTGGATTACCTGCTGGAAGGCTCCCGGTTTCGCGAAGCTGCCGACCTCTAAGCCGCGCGCGGTCGGGTTGTATTATCCTTCCCTCGAAGAAAGGCTTCCATGACAATGCGGCAGCGATTCTGTTTTGCTTTGCTTGTCCTGTGCGGACTCCTGTGGGGTGCGGACCCACCGACACTGTTCCGGGAGCCGGCTCTGAGTCGCACCCACATCGTTTTTCATTACGCTGGCGACCTGTGGATCGTCGAACGCGAGGGTGGCACGGCACGCAGGCTCACCACGGGACCCGGGCGTGAAAGCAATCCCTGGTTTTCTCCCGACGGTCGCTGGATCGCCTTCACGGGCGAATACGACGGCAACGTGGACGTGTACGTCGTGCCTGCCACGGGAGGCGTGCCTCGCCGGTTGACCTGGCATCCCGGAAACGACGAAGCGATGGGCTGGACGCCGGACGGCAAGTCGGTCCTGTTCCGCTCGGCACGAAACAGTTACTCCCGTTTCCGCCGGCTTTTCACGATGCCTCTGGAGGGGGCGTTTCCAGAAGAAGTGCCGCTGGTCATGGCCGAGGAAGGATCGTTCTCGCCCGACGGCAGCCGCATTGCCTACGTTCCCCTGGCCCGCGCCTTCACCACCTGGAAGCGTTATCGCGGCGGACGCACTACTCCTATCTGGATCGCGCGCCTGGCCGACTCGGAAATTATTGACAGAATTCCCCGGGAAAATTCCAACGATTTCTGCCCGATGTGGATCGGCGACCGTATTTACTTTCTTTCCGACCGCAACGGGCCGGTGACGCTGTTCTCCTACGACCTGCGCACGCGAAAGGTCACGCAGGTTTTGGCCAACGATGGTTTCGACTTCAAGCACGCCTCTGCAGGTCCTGACGCCATCGTGCTGGAGCAGTTCGGCTCCATCTTCCTGTTCGATTTGAAGTCCCAGAAATTGCGTCCGGTGAGAATTACGCTGAGCGGCGACCTGCCTGAAGTGAGGCCACGCTGGGAACGCGTGGCTCGACAGATTCGCAGCGGACGCATCTCGCCCACCGGCGCCCGCGCCGTCTTCGAAGCTCGCGGCGAGATCTTTACCGTGCCTGCCGAAAAGGGAGATCCGCGCAACCTGACTAACTCCCCCGATGCCGCGGACCGCGATCCGGCCTGGTCGCCCGATGGCCGCTGGATCGCCTGGTTTTCCGACGCCTCGGGCGAGTACGAACTGCACGTGCGCGATCATACGGGCGCCGGCGAAGCCAAACGGTACCGGCTCAGCGATCCGCCCTCGTTCTACTACACGCCGGTGTGGTCGCCGGACAGCAAGAAGATCGCCTACACCGACAAGCGGCTGAACGTGTGGTATCTCGATCTGGAGACGGGCAAGGCCGTCCACGTGGACAAAGACCGCTACGACGGGCCGCGTCGCGTGCGCCATCTGGCCTGGTCGCCGGATAGCCGCTGGCTGACTTATACCTTGCAACTGAAGAATCACCTGCGCGCGGTGTTTGTCTACCGGATCACCGACGGGCGCCGCCTGCAAATCACCGACGGCATGAGCGACGCCACGCTGCCCGTGTTCGACCGCGACGGCAAACACCTGTACTTCCTGGCCAGCACGGACACCGGCCTCAATCTGGGCTGGCGCGACATGTCCAGTTACTTCCGGCCACTTACCAGCAGCGTGTATGTGCTGGTGCTGCGCCGCGATTTGCCCTCGCCGCTGGCGCCTGAAAGCGACGAGGAGAAGCCCTCCGAGGCGGCCAAGTCCGAGGCCAAAGAAAAAGCGGCCGAGCAGAAAGTGACGGAGGTCCGGATTGACGAGGAGGACATTGAACAGCGCATCCTCGCTCTTCCCATCCCCGCGCGGAATTACACCGGGCTCTACGCGGGCCGAAGCGGCGTCCTGTTCCTGCTCGAGACGCCTTTCCGCGCCAGTGATGAACAGGCGCCCGGGCGCACCCTTTACCGGTTCGACCTGCGCACCCGCAAGACCGATCGGGTTCTGGACAACGTCCGCGACTTCGATCTTTCCGCCAACGGCGAAAAGATTCTCTATCGCCAGGGCGATCGCTGGATGATTGCCTCCGCCACCCAGCCCATCAAGCCCGGCGAGGGTGCTTTGCGATTGGACACGATGGAAGTGCGCGTTGAGCCCCGTGTGGAATGGCGACAAATGTATCGCGAGGCCTGGCGCATCCAGCGCGATTTCTTCTACGATCCCAACCTGCACGGCCTCGACCTGCCCGCCATGATGAAGCGGTACGAACCGTTCCTGGAGGCGGTCGGCAGCCGCTCGGACCTGAATTATCTGTTCTCCGAAATGATGAGCGAGTTTACTGCGAGTCATCTCAACGTAAGTGGCGGCGCGCAGCCCGAGGTACGACGCGTTCCCGTCGGCTTACTGGGCGCTGATTATAAAATTGAAAACGGCCGCTACCGCTTTGCACGCGTCTACACCGGGGAAAGCTGGAACCCCGACCTGCGCGCGCCACTTACTGGCCCGGGTGTTAACGTGCGAGCCGGCGAGTATTTACTGGCCGTCAACGGGCGCGAACTGAGGTCCACGGACAACATTTACAGCTTTTTCGAGGGGACAGCCGGCAAACAGGTGCGCATTCGCGTGGGTCCCGATCCGACCGGCGCCGGCGCGCGCGAAGTTACCGTGATCCCGCTGGAAAGCGAGGCTCGCCTGCGCAACCTGGCCTGGATCGAAGGAAACCGTCGCAAGGTGGACCAGATGAGCGGCGGCCGTCTGGCTTATGTGTATCTGCCGGACACCGCGATGGGCGGTTACACCAGCTTCAACCGCTACTTCTTCGCCCAGACCGGCAAGCAAGGCGCCGTGATTGACGAGCGCTTCAACGCCGGCGGCTCGCAGCCGGATTACATCCTCGATTATCTGCGCCGCACGCTCCTGCACTATCGTACGATGCGCGATGGCGAGGACATTACAGGGCCGCTGGCCGGCATCTTTGGGCCCAAAGTGATGCTGATCAACGAGTATGCGGGATCGGGCGGCGACACCATGCCGTGGTATTTCCGCAAGGCGGGAGTGGGGCCGTTGATCGGCAAACGCACTTGGGGCGGACTGGTCGGAGGCCTCAGCGGCTGGCCCACGCTGGTGGACGGGGGTGTGGTTTCACCGCCTTCGGTCGGCTTCTGGGACCCCGACAAGCGCGAGTGGGTAGCCGAGAACGTCGGCATCGCGCCGGATATCGAGGTCGAAATGGATCCCAAGGCCGCTCGCCAGGGACGGGATCCGCAACTGGAGAAAGCCGTCGAGGTGCTGCTCGAGATGCTGGAGAAGAACCCGCCGCCCAAACACCAGCGCCCGCCCTTCCCCAATTACCATTCGGGCCGCAAGCTCAGCCCAGTTTCTCCTTGAGGAGCTGATTCACCAGCTGGGGATTGGCCTGGCCGCGCGTAGCCTTCATCACCTGGCCGACGAAGAAGCCCAGCACGCCGGTTTTGCCGCCGCGATACTGCTCGACTTGCTTGGGATTGGCCGCCAGCACTTCGTCAATGATGCGCGACAGCGTCTCCGCATCGCTGATCTGGCGCAGGCCTTCCCGCTCCATGATCGTGCGCGCCGATTCGCCGGTGGCGAACATCTTGGAGAAAATCTCCTTGGCCAGCTTGCCGGAGATTTCGCCGCTGACGATGAGATCCACTAGCTCGGCGAGTTGCTCGGGGCTGACCGGGGATTCCGTGATCTCCTTGCCTTCAGCCTTGAGCGCTCCCAGCAAGTCCACCATCACCCAGTTGGCGACGGCGCGCGGATCACGCGAAGCGGCCGCGGCGCGCTCGAAGTAGTCGCTCAAAGCCCGGCTGAGCGTGAGCACCTGGGCGTCGTACTCGCGCAGCCCGTACTGCTCGACGAAACGGGCGCGCTTCTGGGCGGGCAGCTCGGGCATGGAAGCCCGGATACGCTCCAGCCAGGCGTCGCTGATTCTCAGCGGCAGCAGGTCAGGCTCGGGGAAGTAACGATAATCGTGGGCGTGTTCCTTGGTGCGCATCGCCACAGTTTCGCCGGTGTCGGGATTGTACAGGCGGGTCTCTTGGGTAATCACGCCGCCCGATTCGATCACGGCGATCTGCCGCGCAATCTCGTACTCAAGAGCCTGCTTGAGGAAGCGGAAGGAGTTCAGATTCTTGACCTCGGTCTTGGTGCCGAAGGTCTGCTGGCCGCGCGGGCGGACCGACACGTTGGCGTCACAGCGCAGGTGGCCTTTTTCCATGTCGCAACTGGAGACTTCCGCGTACTGCATGACCAGCTTGAGCTCATTCAGATAGGCGTAGGCCTCGTCAGCGCTGCGCATATCGGGTTCGGAAACGATTTCGATCAAGGGAGTGCCGCAGCGGTTCAAATCCACGTAGGTATAGCGATCCGAATCGCGGAATCCCTCGTGCAGACTCTTGCCCGCGTCATCCTCCAGGTGCACGCGAGTGATTCCGATGCGCTTGCGTTTGCCGTCCACCAGAATCTCAAGCCAGCCGTGTTCGGCCAGCGGCTTGTCGTACTGGCTGATCTGGTAGCCTTTCGGCAGGTCCGGATAAAAGTAATTCTTGCGCGCGAACTGGGAATAAGGCTGGCGGATCGTGCAATTCAAAGCCAGCGCAGCCTTGACCGCCATCTCCACCGCCTGGCGATTGAGCACCGGCAACGCTCCGGGCAGGCCCAGGCAGACCGGACACACGTTGGTGTTGGGCGGAGCGCCGAAGCTGGTGGGACAGGCGCAGAAGATCTTGGTGCGCGTGGCCAGTTGCACGTGCACCTCGAGGCCGATCACCGCCTCGTAGCGCGCCAGCACTTCCGGAGGGACCAAAGCGGTTGCCGTGGACGCCATGCCGTCATTATAGCGAGGCCCTCAACGATCGCGCGCTTCCGCTAAGCTATCCTGTTAACAAGCCTGTTCGCCATGCACAAAACCGGAGATCCGAATCCGCTAGAAACGGCTGAGTGGCTGGAGAGCCTGGACGAACTGGTCAGGCACAGTGGCCCGGAACGGGCCCGCTTTATTCTTCAGCGACTTTGGGAGCGAAGCCATCTCCATGGCGCAGCGCCTCCGACGCCCGTGAACACGCCCTACGTGAACACCATCCCGCGCCACGAGGAGGTTCCCTATCCCGGGGACCGCGTCATCGAGCGTCGGATCAAGAGCCTGGTTCGCTGGAATGCGCTGGCCATGGTGGTCCGCGCCAACAAGTACGATCCGGGCATCGGCGGACATATCTCGACTTACGCCTCCCTGGCCACTCTGCTGGAAGTAGGTTTCAACCATTTCTTCCACGCTTCTTACGGCGACGAACCCGGCGATTTCGTGTACTTCCAGGGACACGCCTCGCCGGGAGTCTACGCGCGAGCCTACCTGGAGGGTCGCCTCAATGAGCAGCATCTGGAAAACTTCCGGCATGAGTTGCGGGAACATCCGGGGCTGTCAAGTTATCCCCACCCGTGGTTGATGCCCAATTTCTGGCAGTTCCCTACGGTCTCTATGGGCTTGGGTCCCATCAATGCGATTTATCACGCGCGCTTCCTGCGCTATCTGGAGAATCGCGGGCTGTTGAAACCCTCGCCGCGCAAGGTCTGGGCCTTCCTGGGCGATGGCGAAATGGATGAGCCCGAAGCTGTCGGGGCCCTGCGTATCGCCGCGTTCGAACGGCTCGACAATCTCATCTTCGTGATCAACTGCAATTTGCAGCGCCTCGACGGTCCTGTGCGCGGCAACGGCAAGATCATCCAGGAACTGGAAGCCCTGTTCCGCGGGGCGGGCTGGAATGTGATTAAGGTCATCTGGGGAGACAATTGGGACCCGCTCCTGGAAAAAGACAAGACGGGGCTGCTCATTCAGCGAATGAATGAAAGCGTGGATGGCGACTACCAGAATTACGTGGCGCGCGGGGGCGCATATATCCGGCAGCACTTCTTCGGCCGCTACCCCGAGTTGCTCGAACTGGTGCGCGACATGAGCGACGATGAGCTGTGGCGACTGCGCCGCGGCGGCCACGATCCGCAGAAGGTTTACAACGCTTACCTGAGGGCCGTCCAGCATACCGGCTCGCCCACGGTCATCATCGCCAAGACCATCAAAGGCTACGGGCTGGGCGAGGCCGGCGAGGGACGCAATATCACGCATCAGCAAAAGAAACTGAACGAGCAGGAAATGGAGGAGTTCTGCCGGCGGTTCGAAATTCCCCTGCCGCCGGAAAAAATTCACACCGTCTCCTTTTACCGGCCGCCCGAAGACAGCCCGGAAATGAAGTACCTGCACGAGCGACGCCGTGCGCTGGGAGGCTATCTGCCCGAGCGCAAACCGCGCGCCGTGGCTCTCCAGACGCCGCCGCTCGAATATTTCGAAGAGATGCTCGGCGGCTCCGGCGGCCGCGAAGTCTCCACCACCATGGCTTTCGTCCGCCTGCTGACTCTGATGCTGCGGCACCCGGAGATCGGGCGCTATGTGGTGCCCATCGTGCCGGACGAGGCCCGCACCTTCGGCATGGAATCGCTCTTCCGCCAGATCGGCATTTACTCTCCCCACGGCCAGCTCTACCGGCCTGTAGACCAGGAAATGTTCCTGTACTACAAGGAAGCCCGCGATGGCCAGATTCTCGAAGAGGGCATCACGGAAGCCGGGTCCATGGCTTCCTTCACCGCCGCCGGCACGGCCTGGGCCAATCTCGGGTTGCCGATGATCCCCTTCTATGTTTACTACTCGATGTTCGGCTATCAGCGCGTGGGCGACCTCATGTGGGCCTTCGCCGATTCACGAGGCAAGGGATTCCTTTGCGGCGCCACCGCCGGTCGCACGACGCTGGCCGGCGAGGGACTCCAGCACCAGGACGGCCATAGCCAGCTCCTGATGACGGTTATTCCCACCTGCGCGGTTTACGATCCGGCGTACGCCTATGAAATCGCGGTCATCGTTCAGGATGGCCTGCGGCGCATGTACCAGGAGGGCGAAGACCGCTTTTACTACCTCACGCTCTATAACGAAAACTACGTGCAGCCACCGATGCCGGAGGGCGTGCGTGAGGGGATTCTCAAGGGGCTGTACCTCTATCGCGGCCCCCAGAACGGCCCGGCCCAGGTCCAACTGTTCGGCAGCGGTCCCATTCTGAATGAGGCCCTGCGCGCCCAGAATCTGCTGGCCGAGCGCTACGGCGTCCAGGCCCAGGTCTGGAGCGCCACCAGCTATTGCGAGCTGCGGCGCGATGCCCTCGCTGTAGAGCGCTGGAACCGGCTCCATCCGGATCAGCCGGCCCGCCGCCCCTACTTGCTGGAGGTCTTGGAAGGCACCGAAGGACCGATCATCGCGGCTACCGATTACATGAAGGCGGTGCCTGACCAGATCGCGCCCTGGCTGGGTGGACGACTGGTTTCCCTGGGCACGGACGGATTCGGTCGCAGCGATAACCGCCAATACCTGCGGCGCTTCTTCGAGGTGAGCGCGGAGGCCATCGCCGCAGCCGCCCTGGCCGCATTGGCACGAGAAGGGCGCTTCGATGCGCGGAGAGCAGCCGAAGCGATCCGCGAACTGGGATTGGATCCAGAGGCGCCGGATCCCGCGCGCGTTTAAACCGAAGGATCGAACCCGGGAGACGATAGAGGGTGCGCCCCGGCCCTATTCCTGGGCCGGCATCTGCTGCTCGACTTCGCGCCAAGCGCTGATCTTCAGATGGCGGCACACCCAGCAAAGGGACTCGGTTGAAGTCGGGCTTACCTCCCCGCCGCAGACCACGCACTTGGCGGCTTTTTTCGGCTTTTCACCCTCGAGCGACCGCCGGGCGTGATCCATGATTTCCTTGGCCACGGCCTGGTTGGAACCCGAAACCGATTTTCTTCTCATGCCGACGTCCCCACTATACACCAACTTGCGGGGCCGAGTGCAAGGGGCAAGAGCCCCAGCCAGTACTATGACCTGGCCCCCGCATGGGCCTTAAGCCGCCGCTGCGCGGTCCTTCAGCACCCGACCGGCATCCAGGGAGGCCTGGCAGCGGGGGCACCGCTCCCCCGGTTTCACCATCGCCTTTTTGCCAACCCAGATCACTGCCGCTTCTACCGTGTGCGTGCAGATCGGGCAGTACACCCACCAACGCCCTTCTCGTTTGGCAGGCATGGTGACCAGCATCCAGTGCATCCCTCCTTGCATTGTTTATGACGCACAAGCCGCCCGACAAGTTGTGGGAAAATTTCAGCCGGCGGGCGGCCCCGCCTGCGTGCCTGGTGCGCTAAACTCTCGGGTTTGGAGGTGCATATTGCTGGCACGCTGCCTGGCTGGTTTGCTGCTGTTGGCGGTTGCTGCGCTCCCCGCAGGCAAGGTGCCCAGGCCTGCGCCCGAATTCGCGATCAAGTTGCCCAATGGCGAACAACTGCTTCTCAGCCAGTTCCGGGGCAAGGTCGTGGCGCTGGAATTCCTGCTGACCACCTGTCCGGCCTGTCAGGAAGCATCCCGCCTTCTGCAAAAGCTCTATGTGGAATACGGTCCGAAGGGGTTCCAGCCCATCGGGGTGGCCTTCAACGACATGGCCATGATGCTGGTGCCCGATTACATCAAGGACCTGCGCTTGACCTTTCCCGTCGGCGTCGGCACGCGAGAGAGCGTCCTCGATTTCTTGCAACACCCGCCCTTCCTGCGCATGCTGGTGCCGCAGTTGGTCTTCGTGGACCGCAAGGGCGTCATCCGCGCCCAGTACTCGGCTGACGACCCCTTCTTCGCCGACAAGGAAAAGAACATGCGTCTCCAGATCGAGAGCCTGCTGGCCGAAGGCGGCGGAGGGGCGACGCCGAAAAAAGCTACGCCGGGGGCTCGATCCAAGAGCGGTTCCGGTGTAAAATAGAAATTGCCGGTGCGCCCGTAGCTCAGTTGGATAGAGCGCTTGCCTCCGGAGCAAGAGGTCGCGCGTTCAAGTCGCGCCGGGCGTACCACTTCCTGTTCCTGCCCAAGGTTTCCCCGTAAGTTGGATTGAATTCACTCCGCCCCAGGGGACTGCTTCTCGTCACCGGCTGCCAGGGATCGCGTCACCCCCAGAACTCCTCGCCGGGCATGAGGTTCTTGCGCAGGAAGTCCATGTCCAAATCAAGGCCAAGGCCTGGCCCTCCGGGCACCTGGAGACGGCCTTTGCGGATCAGAGGGGGATTGCTGCGGGCCATGCTCTCCACGTACCGGTTCGGCCTGCCCAGCGCGCTTTCGGATCGGTAAAAGTTGTGAATCGAGGCGCCGAAGTGGGCGTTAGCGTAGCACAGCACCAGTGAGCCCACGTTGTGGAGCGCCACCGGAGTGCGGCTCAGGGCAGCGTAGTCCGCAATCTTGCGCGTACCTGTAATGCCGCCCGCAAAGGCAAGGTCGGGGTGGATGATGTCCACGGCCGCATGATCCAGGAACGGACGGAATCCCGCCGCCAGCTCGAGCTTCTCTCCGGTGAGAATCGGGATCCGCGTGGCGCGCCGGAGCGCCAGCCAGGCTTCGGAGAACGGCACGGGAAGCGGATCCTCCAAGAACAGGGGATTGATGGGCTCGACCGCCTTGGCCACGGCGATGGCGCTGGGAAGGTCAAACTCGTTGTGGCAGTGCACGGCAATGTCCAGATCATCTCCGGCGGCCTCGCGGACGTTGCGGTAAGCTTGCGCGATCCGCCGCAACTGCGAGCTATCCAGCGTCTCGGCATAACGGGCCACGGGGACCCCGGCCACTTGATCAATACCGAACTTGAACGCCGTGAAGCCCTCCGGCTGCTCACGCACGCGCGCTGCCCACTCGCGGCAGGCGCCGGGATCGAGCATGTTCACGCCCAGGCCATGGGAATACATCGGGATGGAGTCGCGGAAAGGTCCACCCAGCAGCTCGCACACCGGCCGGTTCAGGATCTTCCCGGCCAAGTCCCACAAGGCGATGTCAATCCCGCTGACCGTCGGAATGTGCGCCATGTAGGGATGCATGAGCGTGATCATGTTGTGGAAATGCACTTCGATGGCCAGCGGGTCTTTGCCGATGAGCAGGCCGCGCATGGCCTGAATGCGCGCCCGAGCCATCGGTCCGGAGGCGCCGGCCTCGCCGAAACCGCTCAGCCCGGCATCCGTGTCAATCCGGATGAGGCAGTTGCCAGCAATGTTGCGGATCTGCATGGCCTTGATTTCTGTGATCTTGACCTTGCCCGCCATGGGCGCAGCCAGCGCCCGGTAGTGCGCAAGCCACGCGCCGGCCGGCATGGCCAGGGCCATTCGCAGGAAGTCCCGTCGTGTCGTCGTCCGCCGCATAGCGCCTAGCTTACTGCAGCCGGTGGGGTGTCAATGGCGTCGTCAAACAGGGGACCAGGCGCGGGCGGGGGAGCAAGCCCGCAGAACCGTGACCCGTGGCTTTGACGGCGGGGCCAGCGTACTCCTAGAATAGTGGTACCGCCTTCGAGCCGCAGGGAAGGCGCGCAAATTTTATAAACAGGAACGGGAGTTATGTCGGAGAGCAATCGCAGGCATTTCCTCATCAGCGCAGCCGCACTTGGCGTAGCCAGCCAGGCATTCAGTCGGACGCGGCCCGCGCAAGGCCGGGTCATCGGAGCCAACGACCGCATCAACCTGGGCGTGATCGGCATGGGCGGGCGTGGATCGTATCTGGCTCGCGTCTTCTCCAAAATCGGCGCCCAGAACAACTCCTGCCAGATCGTGGCCGTCTGTGACGTCTACCAGAAGCGGCTGAACGCCGCCAAAGAGGCCCACAAGTGCGACGGCTACCTGGACTACCGGGAGGTTCTGAACCGCAAGGATGTAGACGCCGTCATCATCGCCACCCCGGATCACTGGCACGCACGCATGGCTCTGGAAGCAATGGACCGGGGCAAGGACGTCTACCTGGAAAAGCCCATGTGTCACACCATCGAAGAGGTGCGCCAGCTCATCAACACCGTGCGTGAAACCAAGCGCGTCCTTCAGGTCGGCTCCCAGACCACCTCGGCCGATCAGTGGTGGAAGGCTAAGAAACTGATCGCCGACGGCGCCATCGGACCGATGATCATGAGCCAGGGGTCCTATCATCGCAACTCCAAGGAGGGCGAGTGGAACTGGAAGATTGACCCTGAGGCCGGGCCCGACAAGAGCGGCGAGAACTACATTGACTGGAAGATGTGGTTGGGTCCGGCGCCCAAGCGGCCCTGGAATCCCGACCGCTTCTTCCGTTTCCGCAAATACTGGGATTACTCGGGCGGCATCGCCACGGATTTGTTCTTCCACGTGGCCGCACCCTTGAACATTTGCTGGTCAGAGCCGCAATATCCCTACAAGGTCATGGCCGGCGGCGGCATCTACGTATTCAAAGATGAACGCGAGGTCCCGGACACCTTCCACCTGATCGCCGAATACGCCAAGGGCCACTCGGTGGTGCTGACCTCTTCGATGGCCAACTCGCAGCACATCCCCGGCCTCATCCGCGGCCACCTGGGCACCATCATCATGGTCGAGCACGGCATGTTCGAGCGTCCCACGGACCACATTATTCTGCGGCCCGAACGACGCGTGATTGACGACGACTACAAGGCCAAGTTCGGCGACCAGGAAGTCAAAATCCCGGTCGAGCAGCGCGATCCCATGATCACGCACGCCAATAACTTCCTGGAGTGCATCCGTACGCGCCAGAAGCCGACGCTCGATGTGGAAACGGCCGCCTGCGCGCAGGTGCTCATTACCATGGCGGTCCAGTCGTACCGCGAGGGACGAATCCTTTACTTCGACGAGAAGGCTTTCAAAGTCGTGAGCAAACCTCCGCGCGTATAAGTCGGCCCCCGGCGACTTACTGGGGCAGGAAACTGCGCAGAGGCTCGAAGAAGGCCTGCAGCATGCGCACGGCAGCCTCTTCGGCTGCCGTCTCGGCATTCTCGTCCACAGGCGAGACGATGCGCACAAAGGCTGCATCGCTGCGCCGGTAGCGGATGGAATCGAGCATCAGGTAGAACTTGTTCCAATACTCGCTGGCCACTACGCGCCGCGAAGTCTGGAACCAGTAGAGGACCACGCTCCGCTGGGTATCGCGCCGCACCAGCCAGCGATTCACCTGCACCACCCCTCCCGCCGGCAGCGTAACCGAAAGCAGCCTCGCATCGCGCGTCTCCCATCCGGATCCGGGCAGGCAGACGCGAGGCGAGTGGGTGGTCGCGCCCGCCCGTTGCGAACGGAAATAAGCCACGAAGAAGTTCAGGGCTGCTCCGCTCTGCGGGTCCTGGTAGACGCGGTTCAACGTCGCATCAGCCTTGAGCAGAGCCTGAACCTCCTCCTCGATCGGAAATTCGGCGAGCATTTTCCAACCGGCCACCTCGCGCGGGAACTCCTCGAACGGTCTCACCAGCGGCACCGCCTCGCTCCGCGGCATGGCATAGAACGCGGCGATTTGGAACAGCAGAACGATGCTCAGCACCTGGGCAGGCCGGCTACGCAGAAACGCGGGCATCCTTCCTCCGAACGAGAAAACCTGCGAGGGCCGACAGAAGCCGGTGCGACAGGACCAGACAGGCCAGCGCCACCAGAAAAACCAGCCAGCCCTCGATGTCGTGAAACCACCCCCGAGTAAGTTCAGGCCGATATTCGCTCAAGATCCCGGTGAGTGTTACGCGCCCCGCGTTGGTGAGGATCGCGATGGGCGCCGCCAGAACCGCCAGCACGATGCGCATCCACAGTCTGTGATCGAAGAAATAGCCGTAAACCAACGCAAGAAACGTAAGCGAGAGCAAGGAGCGAATGCCGCTGCACGCTTCGACGACCGAAAGTCGCTGACTGGCCAGCTCCAGAATGTTGCCCTCGCGCAAAACGGGCACGCCCAGAAAGTTGAGGACTGCTTCGGCGATCTGGCTGGCCAGCAACTGCAGAGGCAGCGTGATCTGGCTGTAAAGGAACAGCGGGATGCGGACGCTGAAGGCCAGCAGAAACAAGGGGAATGCGAGCCGCCGCAGCACCTCGATCCCCGCCATGGTCCACACCACCCCAACCAGGGAGATCAGGAAGGCGGTGCGCGCGACAAAAAAGTCGGCTCCCGCGGTCCCCAGGACCAATTGAACAAAACCCCACAAAACCGCAATTAACCCGCGCAGGTCGGGGCGTGCCAGGCCTACGACTTCCGCCCTTCGCCGCCAGATGAGATAGCCGGACACGGGCAAGACGAAAAATCCGTGTCCCATCTCCTCCACCGTGGCCCACTCGTACACCATGCGCGCCAGCACGGGAGCATACAGGGCCGCAAGGAGGCCTCCAAACCATGCGATCGCGGCCCAGGGCAATTGGACGGGAGGGGCGGGCGTCTCGGTAGCCGCCTCGCCGGTGTGCGCCGGACGCGACATGGAAAACATCTTAGCATCACGCAGCGCGAATGCCCTTCCGCGCCTAATCGCGGCGTGCGACACGCAGAGCCAGTCATCTATAATGGAAGAACTGGCTGGCCGGCGCGCGCCGGCAGTTTGCGCGCGCAGCTACCCAGACCCTCCGCTATGTTTGAAAACCTGTCGGAGAAACTCCAGCGCATCTTCAAAAACCTCCGGGGCGAAGGTAAGCTCACGGAGGCCAATATGGAAGCCGCGCTGCGCGAGATCCGCGTGGCGTTGCTGGAGGCCGACGTCCACTTCCGCGTGGTCAAACAGTTCATCGAGGACGTACGGCAAAAGGCCCTCGGACAGGAAGTTCTGACCGCGTTCTCGCCTGCGCAGCAGGTCATCAAGATCGTTCGTGACGAACTCATCAAGATGCTGGGCAGTCACCACGCCCGGCTCCGCTTCGCCACGGAACCTCCCACCGTCATGATGCTGGTCGGCCTGCAAGGCTCCGGCAAGACAACCACCACAGGCAAACTCGCGCGCCTGCTCAGCCGCGAGGGCCACAGCCCTCTGATGGTTTCCGTGGACGTTTACCGTCCCGCCGCACGCGAGCAACTCAGCGTGATCGGTCGCCAGCTCGGATTGCCGGTCTTTGACAGCCCGGCCTCCGATCCGCTGGAACTGGCCCGCGCCGCACGCAGGGAAGCGGTGCTGAGCGGGCGCGACGTGTTGCTGGTGGACACCGCCGGGCGGCTCCACATTGACGACCAGCTCATGAGCGAGCTGGAGCAGCTCAAGAAACTCCTGACGCCCACCGAGGTGCTCTTCGTGGCGGACGCCATGACCGGCCAGGACGCCGTCCGGTCGGCGGAGGAGTTTCACAAGCGCCTCGGCATCACCGGCGTCATTCTCACCAAGATGGACGGGGACGCCCGCGGCGGCGCCGCCCTCTCCATTCGCAGCGTCACCGGCCAGCCCATCAAGCTGGTGGGCACGGGCGAGCGTTTCGACGCGCTTGAACCCTTCCATCCCGATCGCATTGCTTCGCGCATCCTCGGCATGGGCGACGTGCTCTCCATCATCGAGAAAGTCGAGCAGAGCATGGATCAGCGCAAGGCCGAGGAAATGCAGCGCAAGCTGCTGGAAAACGATTTCACCCTCGAGGACTTTCGCGACCAGCTCCGGCAGCTGCGCAAGTTAGGGCCGCTGGACTCCCTGCTCTCGATGATCCCCCAGATCGGTCCCTTCAAGGGCCTCAAGAACGTGGAAGTGGACGAGAAGGAGATCACGCGGGTCATCGCCATCATTGACTCGATGACCCCCGAAGAGCGGGCCAATCACATGATCATCAACGGCTCGCGGCGGCGGCGCATCGCCCGGGGCAGCGGAACCAGCGTGCAGGAAGTCAACCGGCTGCTCAAGGAATACGCGCAAATGCGCAAGATGATGAAGAGTCTCTCCGGCGGATTCCTGGGCAAGCGGATGGGCAAGATCAAGTGGCCGCCTTTTCCAGGATTGCAACCGCCGGCCTGAGGCGAGCAGCCCAGCCAGGCAAAATCGAGGAAGCGTGAACCTATGCTGATGATTCGACTCGCGCGTTTCGGCGCCAAGAAAAAGCCGTTCTATCGCGTGGTGGTGATCGAGAAGGAGCGGGCCCGCGACAGCCGCGCCGTGGAGGTCGTGGGCACTTACAACCCGCGCACCGACCCGCCCGAGGTGCGCCTGAACTACGAACGCATTGAATACTGGCGCAAGCACGGCGCCCAGCTCTCGGATACCGTGGCCCGCCTGCTGGCCCGTTACCCCGCCCCCACCGAATCCCCGGCCGCCTGAGACCGGTGAAGCCGACCCGGTGACAGTGTTATCATTGAGGCAGAGTACAGGAGGCTCAGGGGATGGCCGGGATCAAACAGTTGGTGGAGGATATTGCGAAGGCTCTGGTCGACATCCCCGACCAAGTGTCCGTCCGCGAGGTTCAGGGTGAGCAGGTCACTGTGCTGGAGCTGAAGGTTGCGCCCAGCGATCTGGGGAAAGTCATCGGCAAACAGGGCCGCACGGCCCGTTCGATCCGGACTATCCTGGGCGCAGCCGGCATGAAGCTGAACCGCCGGTTCACGCTCGAAATCCTGGAATAACTCAGGCACGGGCGGCTCGGTCACGGCACGACGCGGGGCGCAGCGCGGCCGGAGAAATCAAGGAGGTTCCGCTCTGGAATCGCGTCGCTCAGCGTGGAGCACCGTGGCGATCTTCGCCCGCCCGTGGGGCAATCGTGGCGCTCTGATCGCGGACGCCACCACAGACCGGCCCGAACGCCTCGCCCAACTGGGCACAGCATTCGTGCTCGGCCCTGATCCCGAGGCGCAGCCACAGCGTGTCGAGATCGAGTCCGTCCAGTTCCACAAGCAGCGGGTGATCGTCAAGCTCCGCGGCGTGGACTCGATCTCGCAGGCGGAAGCCCTTCGCGGCGCCGAATTGTGCGTGCCTATTGCCGAGCGCCCAAAGGCGCCGGAGGGCGAATATTACATCGCGGATTTGTTCGGATGCGAAGTGATCGAGCGCATCACTGGACGCCGGCTCGGCATCGTCTCCGGCTGGCTGGAGACCGGTGGCGCCCCGTTGCTGGAAGTGAGCGTCCCGCAAGGCGGCGAGCCTCTGCTGGTGCCCTTTGCGCGCTCCATCTGCGTCGAGATTGCTCCCGAACAGAGACGTATCGTGGTCGAATTGCCCGAGGGCCTGGAAGAGTTGAATCAGCCGTGATCTTTCATGTGCTGACCATATTCCCGGACTTCTTCCGCGGGCCGCTGGATTACGGCATCGTGGCGCGCGCCCGCAAAAGCGGCCTGTTCGAAGTCCGCATCCACAATCTGCGCGACTACGCGCATGATCGCCACCGAACCGTGGATGACCGGCCCTTCGGCGGCGGCGAGGGAATGGTCCTCAAGCCCGAACCGATCTTCGAGGCCGTAGAAACGATCTGGCCGGAGCGGACTCCCGGAAGGCGCGTCATTCTTCTCTCGGCCCAAGGCCGGCTCTTCAACCAGAAGATGGCCCGCGAGCTGGCACGGTACGAGGAGCTGCTACTGATCTGCGGGCGCTACGAAGGCGTGGACGAGCGGGTTGCCCTCTACCTGGCGGACGACGAGATTTCTATCGGGGATTACGTACTCAGCGGCGGCGAGCTGGCCGCTGCCGTCATCATTGACGTGGTGGCCCGTCTGTTGCCGGGCGTGGTGGGCAACGAAGCTTCGATCCGCAGCGAGTCCTTCAGCGCCGAGGGTGACGAACCCGCTATCCTGGATTATCCCCAATACACGCGCCCGGCCGAGTTCCGGGGCTGGCGGGTCCCCGAGGTTCTGCTCAGCGGGCACCACGCAGAAATCCGCCGCTGGCGTCGCCAGGCCGCCTTGGAGAAAACCTTGCGGCTGCGTCCTGATCTGCTGCGACGGGGCGAACCCAAACCGCCGGCGCCCGGATCGGCGGCTGCGGAGGCCGTCCCCACCGGCGCCGATTCTGCTAAGTTGGAAGGGAAATTATGACGAACGCGTTGTTGGAGAAATTCATGAACATGCACAAACGCACGGACCTGCCCGACATTCGCCCGGGCGATACCGTGCGCGTGCACGTAAAAATCAAAGAGGGCGACAAGGAAAGGATCCAACCTTTCGAGGGCACGGTGATTGCCCGCAAGAATCGCGGGATGGGCGAAACCATTACGGTCCGCAAGATCAGCTTTGGCCATGGCGTCGAGCGCATCTTCCCCCTGAATGCCCCAGTGATCGAGCGCATCGAAGTGGTGCGCAAAGGCAGGGTTCGACGGGCCAAGCTGTATTACTTGCGCGGCCTGAAAGGCAAGGCAGCCCGGCTGAAAGAGCGCGAGTAAGTTGGCGACCCGGACTGGAGAGCGTTGCCGCGGTGATATCGAACGGGCACTAAGGGCGCGCGGCTACTTGCGGGTGGCCGGCGCCGACGAGGCGGGCCGCGGCTCGCTTTTCGGACCGGTTTTCGCCGCCGCGGTGATCCTCGATCCCGCGCGGCCCATCCGCGGCCTGCGCGACAGCAAGCAGTTGAGCGAGGCTGAACGCGAACGTCTGGCTGCTGAAATCCGCGAGCGTGCACTGGCCTGGGCAGTCTCGAGCGTGGATGCCTGCGTCATCGACCAAATCAACATCCTCGAGGCTTCGCGCCTGGCCATGAAGCAGGCCCTCGAAGCCTTGCCCACCAAACCCGATTTCGTGCTTCTCGACGCGGTGAGCGTAGAGCTGCCCATTCCCCAGCGCTGCCTGGTGCGAGGCGACGCACGCTGCTGGTGCATTGCCGCAGCCTCCATTCTGGCCAAGGTTGCCCGCGACGCGGCCATGCGGGAGTGGGACCGCATCTACCCCGGTTACGGCCTGGCACGTCACAAAGGCTACCCTGCCCCCGAGCATCTCAGGGCTCTGGAGCGTTGGGGGCCAACGCCTCATCACCGCTTCAGCTACCGGCCAGTCCGGCAGGCCTGTTCGCAGCCCCTGCGCCTGCCGCCCGCGCAACAACTCCGCTTGCCCTTGCCTTCGGGAGACTTGCCTTGAGCCAGTCCGATCCCGCCCCTCCGGTGTCCTGCGAACCGGCCGCAGCGGTGCGGCGCAACCCGTTCCTCCGGATCGTGGGCGGAATTATCGCTAGCGCGGCACCGTTGCTGGCCAGCATCGTCCTGCTGGCTTACCCGTGGACAAACCGGTGGGAACGCAACCGCTTCGCCGCCCTGTTGCCCGTGTGGGACAGCGGGTACCTGCGCGGCGCCATCAGCGGCCTGGGTGCGGTGAGCCTCTCCCTCTCGCTCACTTCTTTGGTGCGCATACGGCGCCGCACGCGCTGACGGGTCGGCAGCCTTCGGCCTCTCACTTTGTTTTACAATGAGGGCTTTATCCGCCCACAGGAGTTAGCACGGTGTCTGAACTCATGAAGTTCTTGCTGTCTGAAAGTCAAATTCCCACTGCCTGGATCAATGTGCTCCCTTATCTGAACAAGCCCCTGGCGCCGCCGCTGAATCCCGCCACGGGTGAGCCCTTGACCCCTGCCGAACTGGAGCCGATCTTCCCGCGCGCTCTGATCGAGCAGGAGTTTTCACCCAAACCGGAAATTGACATCCCGGGAGAGGTTCTCGATATTTACAAGCTGTGGCGGCCCACGCCGCTCTATCGCGCGCGAAGGCTGGAGAAAGTGCTCGATACGCCGGCGCACATTTACTACAAATACGAGGGAGTCAGCCCGGCGGGCAGTCACAAACCCAACACCGCGGTAGCCCAAGCCTACTACAACAAACGCGAAGGCATCCGCCGGCTGGCCACGGAAACCGGCGCCGGTCAGTGGGGCAGTGCGCTGGCTCTGGCCTGCCGCATGTTCGAGATGGATTGCACCGTCTATATGGTGCGCGTGAGCTACGACCAGAAGCCCTACCGGCGCATGATCATGCAAACTTGGGGCGCGGAAGTCTACCCCAGCCCGAGCGATCGCACCCACGCCGGCCGCGCTGTCCTCCAGTCCAACCCGGACTCTCCGGGCAGCCTCGGTATCGCGATCAGCGAAGCGGTGGAGGACGCGGCGACGCATCCCGACACGAATTATTCGTTGGGCAGCGTGCTCAATCACGTGCTCCTGCACCAGACCGTCATCGGCATCGAAGCGCGACAGCAGATGGCCCTGGCGGGCGAGGAGCCGGACGTGGTCATCGGTTGCTTCGGCGGCGGAAGCAACTTCGGCGGCATCGCGCTACCCTGGGTTCCAGACAAACTCGCGGGTCGCTCGCGCGTGCGCCTGATGGCGGTGGAACCTGCGGCCTGTCCGAGCCTCACGCGCGGCTTGTTTGCCTACGACTACGGCGATACTTCCAAGTTGACGCCGCTGCTGAAGATGTACACCCTCGGGCACGATTTTGTCCCGCCCGGCATCCACGCCGGCGGGCTGCGCTACCACGGCGCCTCGCCCCTGGCCAGTCATTTACTCGCTGAGGGCATCATCGAAGCGCGCGCCTACCCCCAGTTGACGGTCTTCGACGCCGCGGTTCAATTCGCGCGCACCGAAGGCATTCTGCCCGCCCCCGAATCGGCTCACGCCATTCGCGCTGCGGTGGACGAGGCTCTGGAGGCGCGCCAGGAAGGGCGCAAACGGGTCATCCTCTTCTGCCTGAGCGGGCACGGCCACTTCGACCTGTCAGCTTACGACAATTACCTGGCAGGCAAGCTGGCCGACTACTCCCATCCGGAGGAAGCGATCGCTCGTGCCATGGCGAACTTGCCGAAGGTAGGCGCGGTCTGAAGCCTTCTCAGATCGTTTCTTCGAGCAGGGCCTCGAGGATACTGGGCGTGCCCTCCGCGGCTCGCTGCGCGTCAATGGCTTCCTGACAACGCACACAGTAGGCGGCCCAAGGCACGGCATCCAGTCGTTTCTTGGGAATGGGCTGTTCGCAGCTCAGGCAAATGCCGTACGTACCTTCTTCGATGCGGGCGAGCGCGGCGCGAATCTCGCGCAATTGCAGGGACTCGCGATCCAGCGTGTGGATCATGAGTTCTCGGTCGGCCGCCAGACGAACTTCGTCGAGCGCGTCGGCCGCTTTCTCGATGGTGATGCCGTCGCGCCGGCGCAATACGTCCAGCAGCTCGGCCTGGCGAGCTTCCAGCAAGGCGCGGTATTTCTCCAGCTCCTTCGCTTCCATAACAAAGCCCTCCCGCTGGAAGGTCGTCCCGCTCCCCCGGGCCCCTCTGCTCCTGGGCGAGAGGGATGTTCTCCTTCCCGAGAATCTCTCTGTTTCGTTACTTATGACGCACCACCCGCGCGGGGCGTTTCCTGAAGCGGCGCCCCCGCGGCCCGGTTTCCACCACAGCGCCGGGTGCGCTCGGCAACCGCCTATAATGAATATCAGTGTGACGAATGGCAAACTCCACGAGCGGCTCCATACGGCGGATTGCTGTCATCGGAAATTACCTGCCCCGGCGATGCGGGATCGCGACCTTCACCACCGACCTGTGCGAATCCTTGGTGGCCGCAGATCCCGCTCTTTCCTGCTTTGCCATTCCGGTGAATGATACGCCGGAGGGATACCCTTACCCTCCGCGTGTCCGCTTCGAGATTGAGCAGAACGAGCTTTCCTCTTACCAGCGCGCAGCCGACTTTCTGAACATCAACAACGTAGACCTGGTTTGCCTCCAGCACGAATACGGGATTTTCGGCGGGCCCGCGGGCAGCCATATCCTGGCGTTGCTTCGCGAGCTCCGTATGGCCGTGGTCACCACCTTGCACACCGTGCTGCGCGAGCCGGACGAGCACCAGCGCCACGTCATGCTCGAGCTGGCCGAACGTTCCGACCGCCTGGTCGTCATGAGCAACCGCGCCGTCGAGTTCCTCCGCGAGATCTACGGCGTACCCGAAGAGAAAATTGACGTCATCCCCCACGGCATCCCCGACGTGCCCTTCGTGGATCCGAACTTCTACAAGGACCAGTTCGGCTTGCAGGGCAAGATCGTGGCCCTCACCTTCGGCCTGCTCTCGCCCAACAAAGGTATCGAGTACGTCATCCAGGCTCTCCCCGAGGTGCTCGAGCGCTTCCCCAACGTGGTTTACGTCGTGCTTGGCGCCACGCACCCCCATGTGCGTTTGCGCGAAGGCGAATCCTACCGTCTCTCGCTGGAGCGCCTGGCGCGGGCCTGCGGCGTGGCCGGGCACGTCATCTTTCACAATCGCTTCGTAAGCTTGGAAGAGCTGGTCGAGTTCATCGGCGCCGCCGACATCTACATCACCCCGTATTTGAATCCCGCGCAGATCGTTTCCGGAACCCTGGCTTACACCGTGGGCGCCGGCAAGGCCGTCATCTCCACGCCTTACTGGTACGCGGAAGAGCTGCTGGCTGACGGGCGCGGCGTGCTGGTTCCTTTCCGCGATTCCCACGCTCTGGCGGCCGCGATGATTCGGCTACTCGAGGACGAGGCCGGACGCCACGCCATGCGCAAGCGGGCCTACCTGGCCGGTCGCGAAATGATCTGGCCGCGTGTCGCCGAACGCTACCTGGAGTGCTTCCAGCGCGCCCGCGAGCAGCGCAGTTATCGGCCACGACCCGCTTTCCAAGCCATCACGCTCAGCCAGCGGTCCGGCGAACTTCCCGAAATCAAAACCGATCACTTGCGTGCGCTCACCGACGACACGGGTTTGCTCCAGCACGCCGTCTTCACCGTCCCCAACTATTCCAACGGCTACACCACGGACGACAACGCGCGGGCGCTGGAGGCTGCGGTCCTGCTGGAAGAAAGCGGCGCCCGTCCACTGCCCGGCGAACGCTATTTGGCCTTCCTCTGGTACGCTTTCAATGCCGAGCGCGGGCGCTTCCACAACGAGCTTTCTTACGAGCGCCGCTGGTTGGACGAAGTCGGTTCGGAGGATTGCCACGGTCGGGCCCTGAGCGCACTGGGGTTGGTCTTGGGCCGTTCGCGCAACGCAGGCCTTCGAGGCCTCGCAGGCCGCCTGTTCGACATGGCCTTGCCCGCCGTGGTGAACTTCCGCAGCCCGCGAGCCTGCGCCTTCTGCCTGATCGGAATCCATCACTACCTGCGGCGCTTCCCTGGCGACCGCGCCGCCCAGAACGCCCGCGAGACGCTAGCGGCGCGCTTGATGGAACTGTGGAAGAGCTATAGCGCCCCGGACTGGCCCTGGTTCGAGCCCATCCTCGCCTATTCCAACGCTAGCCTCCCTCACGGCTTGCTGCTGGCGGGCGAGGACATGGGCCGGCCGGACATGGTCCGCACGGCCTTGGAGGCCCTGAGCTGGCTGACGGAAGTCCAGCGAGCCGGGGGGAACCATTTCGTACCCATCGGCTCGAACGGGTTTTATCCGCGTGGCGGTACGCGCGCCCGGTTCGATCAGCAGCCCGTGGAAGCCCAGGTCACTGTCTCTGCGTGCCTGGCCGCGTGGCGAGTTACGGGGGACGAGCGCTGGAAGGAGGAAG
The DNA here is from genome assembly GCA_028275505.1 of Bryobacteraceae bacterium. Lineage (GTDB taxonomy): Bacteria > Acidobacteriota > Terriglobia > Bryobacterales > Bryobacteraceae > DTHT01. The sequence goes on along the minus strand of JAPWUP010000004.1, from coordinate 17,167 downwards.
CCCAGCGCGCCTTCGAGTGGTTCCTGGGGCGCAACGATCTCGGGCTGCCCCTCTACGACCCGGCCACCGGCGGATGCCGCGACGGTCTCCATCCCGACCGCGTGAACCAGAATGAGGGTGCCGAGTCCACCCTGGCCTTCCTGCTCTCGCTCCTCGAAATGCGAGAGGCCTTTGCGGTGATAGACGCGGGCAGCCATGCGCACCTGCGCGCGACCCAGCCTGCGGGTATCTCCATTTCCTGATCCATTGCGTCTTTATTTATATGAGCCTGCTGATCAACAGACACCACGAACAGCTCTTTGTTCGTCACCGTCGCAACCCTATTCTGGCAGCCTCGGACTGGCCCTATCCGGTGAATACCGTTTTTAACGCCGGGGCCACCCGCTTACCTGACGGGACGACTCTGTTGTTGTGCCGCGTGGAAGATCGGCGGGGGCATTCCCACTTCTGTGTCGCTCGCTCGGACGATGGCTACTCGGGCTGGCGCATCGATCCTCAACCTACCCTGATGCCCGACCCCGAGCATTACCCCGAAGAGCTCTGGGGAATCGAGGATCCCCGCATCACCTTCGTCCCCGAGCTCAACAAATACGTAGTCACTTACACCTCCTTTTCCGCCGGCGGCCCGGGCGTCTCGCTGGCCCTGACCGAAGACTTCCGTCACTTCGAGCGGTACGGCGTCGTCATGCCCCCGGAGGACAAAGATGCGGCGCTGCTGCCGCGGCGCATCGGCGGCCACTGGGCCCTCATCCATCGTCCCGTCACCACCTGGGAGCGCACCGGGCACATGTGGATCTCGTATTCACCGGACCTGCGGCACTGGGGCAGTCACAAACTGATCCTTCGCGCCAGGCGAGGTGGATGGTGGGATGCCAACAAGATCGGTTTGTCGCCGCCCCCGATCGAGACGCCTGAGGGCTGGCTCGTGATCTACCATGGCGTCCGGCAAACAGCTTCCGGCTGTCTGTACCGGCTGGGACTGGCGCTCTTTGCTTTAGAGACGCCGGAGCGCTGCCTGCTGCGCGGCGACGACTGGATCTTCGGCCCCGAGGAACCTTACGAACGCTACGGCGACGTGCCCAACGTGGTGTTCCCCTGCGGATACACCATCGGGGATGACGGGGATACCATCAATCTCTACTACGGCGCCGCCGATAGCTGCATCGCTCTGGCCACGGGCAGGATCAGCGCCCTGCTGGACTGGCTGCATCGCCGCGGGCGGCCCGATTACGGCGATCAGCGCTGAGGGCTCGGGAGCAGCCGGCCGGTTCCGGCCGGCTGCCTGATCACGGGGGATTAACGCCCGCCCTGCTCTTCTTCGTCGGGCTCCCTTCCTTCACGGATCCGGCGGAGCCGTTCCTCACGACGCCTGGCGCGTTCGGCTGCCCGCTTGACGAGCTGGGAGCCTACCAGTTCCAGCATCGCCTGCTCGGCCCCATCACCCCGGCGCGGTCCCAGGCGCACGATTCGGCAGTAACCGCCTTGCCTCTGTCCGAAGCGCGCTCCCAGCGTGTCGAAGAGCTTCCTGACGGCCGCCGGCGTTTTCAGGAAAGCCGCGGCCAGCCGGCGGGCGTGCAACGTGTCGCGTTTGGCCAGCGTGATCATCTTGTCCACCAGCGGCTTGGCAGCCTTCGCCTTGGTGACGGTCGTAATGACCCGCTCCTGTTCAATCACGCTGGTGACCAGGTTGCGCAAGAGCATGTAGCGGGCGTCAATGGGTCGGCCCAGTTTGTAACCGGCTCGCTTGTGTCGCATGGCTCACCCCCTACTCGCTGGTTGCGCCAGCCTCGGGCGCACCCGAGGTTTCCTCCCGAGCCTCGGCCGCGGGCGGGGCCGCCGCACGCGCAGGCTCCTGCGCCCCGGCTTGGGCCGCAGGCAGGATCAGGCGGCCCTGGGCGTCGAACTTCATGCCGAACTGCAAGCCGAAGCCGCGCAGAACCTCTTTGAGCTCGTTCAGCGACTTGCGGCCGAAGTTCTTGGTGCGCAGCATCTCGGCTTCGGTCTTCTGAACCAAGTCGCGGATGGTCTGGATGCCGGCGTTCTTCAGGCAGTTGTACGCGCGCACGCTGAGCTCGAGTTCGTCCACCGAGCGGTTGAGAATCTCCTCGAGCCGGTCCGCCGCGCGCTCGGCAGGCTCCTCGACCGCCTCGGGCACTTCCTCGAAGTTGATGAAGATGGTCATGTGATCCCGCAGCAGCTTGGCCGCCTGAGCGATCGCGTCCTGGGGAGAGATAGCGCCGTTGGTCCACACCTCCAGCGTGAGCTTGTCGTAGTCGGTGATCTGGCCGAGTCGCGCGTTTTCGACGTAGAAGTTGACCTTGCGCACGGGCGAGTGGACCGAGTCAATGGGGATGAAGCCCAGCGGCAGGTCCTCGTCAAAGTTGCGCTCGGCGCTGACGTAACCGCGCCCACGCTTGATGCGCATGTCCACGTACAGCTTGCCGCCATCGCTCACCGTGGCGATGTGGATGGAGCGGTCGAGCACCTCGACGTCCGGGTCGGTCTCGATGTGACCGCTGAGCACCTCCCCCGGCTGATCCACGCGAATGCGCGCCGTGCGCACTCCATCGCCGGTCATCTTCAGCGGCACCTGTTTGAGGTTCAGGATGACGTCGGTGGCGTCCTCGACCACGCCGGGGATCGGGCTGAACTCGTGGAGCACCCCCTCGATCCGCACGGCAGTGATCGCCGCCCCCTCGATGGAACTGAGCAGGATTCGCCGCAGGCTGTTGCCGATCGTCGTGCCCCAGCCGCGCTCGAAGGGCTGGGCGGTGAACATCCCGTAGCGATCCGTCAGCGTCTCGGTATTGGCGACCAGCCTCTTGGGTTTCTGAAAGCCCCTGTACATAAATCCGATTTCCTCCTGCCGGGCGGCCTGTGGCCCGGCTGCACCCAGCCTACTTGGAGTACAGCTCGACGATGAGCCGCTCGTTGACCTGAATGTTCATCAGGTCCTCCTTGGTGGGCAGCGCGATCACCCGACCGCGCATGGCCTCGCGGTCCACCTCCAGCCAGTTCGGCACAGGCGCATGGGCCGTGGCGTCGCGCGCCGCCAGGATCGTCGGGTTGCTGCGGCTCTTCTCACGCACTTCGATCACATCGTTGACCCGCGTGAGGTACGACGGGATGTTGACGCGGCGCCCGTTGACCATGATGTGGCCATGCCGCACGAGTTGTCGGCACTGGGCCCGGCTGGTGCCCAGTCCCATGCGGTAGACCACATTGTCCAGGCGACGCTCCAACAGGCTGAGCAGATTCTCGCCCGTCGGCCCCTTCATGCGGGCCGCTTTCTCGAACAGGTTGCGGAATTGCCGCTCCAGCAAGCCGTAAATGCGCTTGAGCTTCTGTTTCTCGCGGAGCTGCAATCCGTAACCGACGAGTTTGGGCTTGCGCTCGCGCCCGTGCTGACCGGGCGGGAAGTTGCGCCGCTCGATGGCGCACTTCTCGCTATGGCAGCGCTCGCCCTTCAGGAACAACTTGACTCCTTCGCGCCGGCATAGCCGGCAAACCGGACCGAGGTAACGCGCCACGGTTCTTTTAACCTCCTCAACGAATTCGGCCGGTGCAGTTTACAGCCCTCGCGGGCCTTCCTCCTGCTTGCCTGCCTGTCATCACCATCAAACTCGTCGCCGCTTGGGCGGCCGGCAACCGTTGTGCGGGATGGGAGTGACGTCCTTGATCGCCTTGATCTCCAGACCTGCCGAAGCCAGCGTGCGGATGGCGGACTCGCGTCCCGCACCCGGCCCGCTCACCCGGACTTCTACCTGCCGCATGCCGGCTTCCTTGGCCTTGGTCGCCGCAGCCAGCGCCGCCTGCTGGGCCGCGTACGGCGTCCCCTTGCGCGAGCCTTTGAACCCCACCGATCCCGCGCTCGCCCAGCAAACCGTGTTGCCGGCCGGATCGGTCACCGTCACGATCGTGTTGTTGAACGTGGCCTGGATGTGCACGATGCCCACCGGCACGTTCTTCTTTTCGCGCTTCTTGAAGGTCTTCTTCTTGGTGGTCTTGGCTGCTGTTTTGGCCATCTCTGCTTAACCCGCCCCGGAATCAGGTCTTGCCTGCCCGTTTCTTGTTGGCGATCGTGCCGCGACGCGGGCCCTTGCGCGTCCGCGCGTTAGTGTGCGTGCGCTGGCCCCGGACGGGCAGTCCCAGCCGGTGGCGCAAACCGCGGTAGGAGCCGATCTCGATCAGCCGCTTGATGTTCATGGCGACCTCCTTGCGCAGGTCGCCCTCCACCGCACCTTCCTGCTCGATGATCATGCGGATGCGGTTGATCTCATCCTCGGTCAGGTCCGCCACCTTCTTGTTCGGGTCCACGCCCGCCCGGTAAAGGATCGAGTTCGAGCGCGACCGCCCAATGCCGTAGATGTAGGTCAGCGCGATCTCGATCCGCTTGCGTGGCGGCAAATCCACACCTGCTATGCGCGCCATGGCACCTCCTTTACCCCTGACGCTGCTTGTGCTTGGGGTTTTCGCAGATGACCCGGACTACGCCTTTGCGCCGGATCACCTTGCATTTGTCGCATATTCTCTTTACCGAAGCTCGAACTTTCATCTTTGCCTCCCGCAGCCCGATCACAGCGGCCCGCCGCCGGGCTCCAACAATTCTGTGATCCGGCCGCGCGTCGGATCATGCGGTGAAAGCTCCACCCGCACTCGGTCGCCCGGGCGCAGACGCACGAAATTGCGCTGCGTGGCTGGCGCTGCGTGCGCCAGAACCAACTGACGATGTTCCGTTTCCACGCGATAGGTGGCTCGGGGAAGCAACTCCACCACTCGCGCCACCACCGCGCCGCTTTTTCGCCCGGCATCCTCACTGGACATGGGGCGCCTCCTCAGGCCGCGTCAACACCCACGGCCCGTTGGCCGTCACTGCCACGCAGTGCTCGAAGTGCGCCGCATAGGAGCCGTCTCGCGTGACCGCGGTCCAGCGATCCGGGCGCAACGCCACTTCCGCCCTTCCCGCCGCCACCATCGGCTCGATCGCCAGCACCATGCCTTCTTTCAACCGCGGGTTCTCGTTCCGGCGATCCACGTAGTTGGGCACCTGCGGCTCCTCGTGCAGGCGCGTCCCAATGCCGTGCCCCACGTAGTCCCGCACCACCGAAAACCCTGCGGCCGTCACGTGCCGCTCGATCGTGGCGCTGATATCCAGCAGACGGTTTCCCTGGCGCACCTTTTCGATGGCCAGCTCGAGCGCCTCCCGCGTCACCCGCAGCAAGCGCTCCGCCTCCGGACTGATCCGGCCCACCGGAACCGTGATGGCTGAATCCCCGTAATAGCCTTCCAGCTCGACGCCCGTGTCAATGGAGACGATGTCGCCTTCCTTCAGCACCCGTTTCGCCGAAGGCATGCCGTGCACGATCTCTTCGTTAACCGACGTGCACAGCACGTAAGGATACTGGCGTCCCACGGCCGGCACGTAGTATCCCTTGAATGCCGGGCGCGCGCCCGCATCCAGGATCATCCGTTCGGCCGCCACCTCCAGATCCATCGTGGTAACGCCCGGCTGAACCATCGCCTCCAGCTCTTTCAGTACCCGCCACACCAGCAGGCCCGCCCGCCGCATCTTCTCCAGTTCCGCCGCCGTCTTGCGTACGATCATGCCTGACGGAGCAGCGCCAGGATGCGCTGCGCAATCTCCTCGGGCGCGCCCTGGTCGCCGGAAACCTCGAAGAAACGGGCCGCTTTCCTGCGGTAGTAATCCAGCAGCGGCAGCGTCTGCCGTTCATAGGCTTCCAGCCGCTGCCTGATCACCGGTTCCGTATCGTCCGCCCGCGTCACCAGCGGCGTACCATCGCGATCGCAACGCTCATCCTCGCGCGGGGGATTGGTGATCAGGTTATAGGATGCGCCGCAGGCAGGGCACTGCCGCCGTGCGGTAATCCGGGCGACAATTACATTGTAATCCACCGTGAGATTCACCACCACCGGGCGCAGACCTCGCTGCTCCAGCACGCCGGCCAGAAACTCCGCCTGCGCTGTCGTGCGCGGATAGCCGTCCAGAATGCAGCCCCGGGCGCAATCCGGCTGCGCCAGGCGCTGCTCCATGATTTCGTTCACCAGTTCATCGGGCACGAGATCGCCGCGGCTCATGATCGCCTGGACGCGCCGCCCCAGTTCGGTCCCCGCGGCCACCTGCTCGCGCAGAATGTCGCCCGTGGAAATATGGGGAATCCCGAGGCGCTCCGCCAGTAACACTGCTTGCGTACCCTTGCCCGAGCCCGGCGGTCCCAGGAATATAAGTGCATCGCTCATGGTTCAGAAAACCGTCCGGCGGCCGCGAATGCGCCCGGCTCGCGGCGTGAAGCCTTCGTAATGCCGCATGATGAGCTGGGCCTCGATCTGGTTGATCGTGTCCATGGCCACGCCGACCACGATCAGCAGCGACGTGCCGCCGAAGTAAAACGAAACGCCAAGTCCGTCCAGCAGCCAGCGCGGGAAGTACGTGTCAATCCAGTTGCCAATCAGTGGCAGGTGTTGCAGCTTGATTCCCGAAATCATGATTTCGGGAATCAGGGAAAGCACGGAAAGATAAAGGCCACCGACCACCGTGATCCTGGTAAGGATCTGGTTGATGTACTCGGCGGTCTGCCGCCCCGGCCGAATGCCGGGGATGAATCCCCCGTAGCGCCGCATATTATCGGCTGCTTCATTCGGGTTGAAAATAATCGACACGTAGAAGAAGCAGAAGAACATGATGCCCGCCACGTAAAGCAATGCATACAAGGGCTCGCCGTGGCGGATCGCGCCCAGCATGGCGCTCAGCCAGGGATTGTTCTTGACGGCGGGCACCAAAGCCAGCGTCTGCGGGAACGTCAGCACGGAGCTGGCAAAAATCACCGGAATCACGCCGCCTGCGTTGACCTTCAAGGGCAGATGCGTGGACTGGCCGCCCATCAGCCGCCGCCCCACCACCCGCCGCGCGTACTGCACCGGGATGCGCCGCTCGCCCCGCTCCACGAGCACGATGAAGGCCACCACCGCCAGCATCAGCAGCAGGATTATGATCAACTGGAACGCGCTCCACTGCCGCGTCACGAAAACGTGGGTGTAAATCTCGGCGACGGCCCGCGGCAGCCCCACCACGATGCCGGTGAAAATGATCAGCGACATCCCGTTGCCGATGCCCCGTTCCGAGATCTGCTCGCCCAGCCACATGATGAACGTGGTGCCCGTGGTGAGGGTGAGCATCGTCATCAGGATGAAACCGATGCCGGGGTTGAGCACGAAACCGCCTTCCGAGTTCATCAGCGCCGTGGCGATCCCGAACGACTGCATGGCCGAAAGCCCGATCGTCAGGTAGCGCGTCCACTGCGTGATCTTGCGACGTCCCAGCTCGCCCTCTTTCTGGAGTCGCTCCAGCGTCGGGATCACCACCGTCAGCAACTGCAGGATGATGGAGGCGGTAATGTAGGGCATGATGCCGAGGGCGAAGATCGTCAGCCGCCGGAACATGCCCCCCGAGAACAGGTCAATGAACCCGAAGACGGTGCCCTGATTCTGCTGGAAAAACTGCTCGAGGCGAATGGCGTTGATGCCCGGCGTGGGGATGTGGCCGCCCAGGCGGTACACCGCCAGCAGGGCGAGGGTAAACAGAACCCGGTTCCGCAGGTCCGGGATCCGGAAAATGTTGGCGACCGCCTCGAAAAACTTCTGCATGCTCTCCCGCCCCCGCTAGCCGCGGCCAGGCTCGATGATTTCCGCCGTTCCTCCGGCCGCCTGGATCTTCTCCAGCGCGGATTTGGAGAACGAGTGGGCGCGCACATGGATCGGCCGCGTCAGCTCGCCGTGACCCAGCACCTTCAGGCCGTCGCCCAGCTTGCGAATCACTCGCCGCTCGAGCAGAATCTCCGGCGTAAAGGTGTCTCCCTCGAGCTGCTCCAGGCGTCCCACGTTGACGATGGCGTACTCTTTCTTGAAAATGTTGGTGAATCCCCGCTTGGGCAGGCGGCGATGGAAAGGCATCTGGCCGCCTTCGAAGCCGCGCATCTGGCGGAAGCCGCTGATGGACCTCTGGCCCTTGGTGCCGCGGCCCGCCGTCTTGCCGTGCCCGCTGCCCATGCCACGGCCTACCCGCTTGGGCGCATGCTTCTGCCCCGGGGGAGGTTTCAATTGGCTCAAATTCATCGTCGTCTCCTCGCCGGCCTACTCCACGATCTGGACCAGATGCGGGATCTTGCGGATCATGCCCCGGATCGCGGGCGTGTCCACCCGCTCCACTACCTGGTTAAGCCTTCGCAGGCCCAACCCCCGCACAATCTGGCGGTGCTTTTCCGGCCTGCCAATCAGGCTTCGAACCAGCTTGATCCGGATCGTCCTGCGCTCCTGCATCGGCCACCCTCCTGCTAGAGCTTTTCGGGCGACACCCCGCGCATCTCGGCTACCTGATCACGGTCGCGAAGCTGCATCAGCGCGTCCATGGTGGCCCGCACGACATTGTGCGGGTTGCGCGAGCCGATGCACTTGGTGGCCACGTTGGCGATGCCGGCCGCTTCCATCATCGCGCGGACCACGGCGCCTGCAATCACGCCGCTGCCCTCGGGCGCCGGCTTGAGAAGCACCTCCCCGGCCCCGAAATGGCCCACCACCGCGTGCGGGATCGTATAACCCTTGACGTTGATTTTGTACAGGTTCTTTTTGGCCGCTTCGATCGCTTTCTTGATCGCGGCCGGAACTTCCCGCGCTTTGCCCGTGGCGAAGCCCACCACTTTGGCCTCGGGATCGCCCACGACCACCAGGGCCGAGAAGCTCAGGTTCTTGCCGCCCTTGACCACCTTGGTCACGCGGTTGATCGAAACCACGTATTCCTTGAGGTTCAGGCCCTGAGGATCTACCGGTCGGATTCTGGGTACGGCTGCCATAGCGTCAAAACTCCAGTCCGGCTTCGCGCGCCGCTTCGGCCAGGGCCTTCACCCGGCCGTGGTAACGATAACCACCGCGATCGAACACCACCTTGCGAATCCCCTTGGCCAGAGCCCGCTCGGCGATCAGCCGCCCCACCTCGCGAGCGCCGGCAACGTTGCCTCCTGAAATCGTGCGGCCTTTCTCCAGCGAGGACGCCGCCGCCAGCGTGTGCCCGCGGGTATCGTCAATCACCTGGGCATAGATGTGCCTCAGGCTGCGGAACACGCACAAGCGAGGCCGCTCCGGCGTCCCTCGTACCTTCTTGCGAATCCGGCGGTGTATGCGAAGACGCCGCTCGTTCCTGGGAACTTTCTGGATCATTTGCCACCAGCTCCGGTCTTGCCCACCTTCTTGATCAGCTTCTCGTCGCTGTAACGGATGCCTTTCTGTTTGTACGGATCAGGCGGGCGGAGGGCGCGCAGGTTCGCGGCCACCTGGCCGACCAGTTGTTTGTCGGCGCCGCTGATGACGATGTGGGTTTGCTTGTCCACCCTGGCTTCGATTCCCTGCGGCAAAACGAACTCGATGGGGTGCGAGTAACCCAGGTTGAGGATCAGCACCCGCCCGCGCTGCTCGGCGCGATAGCCGATGCCCACGATGTCCAGCTCGCGCACGAACCCTTTGGAAACTCCTTCCACGGCATTCGCGGCCAGTGCGCGCGTCAGGCCGTGAAGCGCTGCGTAACGATCCCCCTCCCGGTGCACGAGCAACTGGCCATCCTGCTGCTCCACCCGGATCCCTTCCGGGATGGGCACGGTCAGCCGCCCCTTGGGTCCCTCCACCACCAGCTCGGGGCCGATGCTGACCTTCACCCCCGGGGGAATCGGAATAGGTTTTTTACCGATTCTGGACATGACTGGCTCACTCCGCCTGCCACCTGCTGTTCACTCGACCACGCACAGCAGCTCGCCTCCCACGCCCTCGCGGCGAGCTTGCTTGCCGGTCATCACGCCTTTGGACGTGCTCAGGATCGAGATTCCCATCCCGCCCAGCACGGGCTTGATCTCGTCCCGGCTCACATAGATGCGGCAACCGGGCCGGGACACGCGCTTGAGGTCCGTGATCACCGGCCGGTTGTTGTGATACTTGAGATAAATCTTGATGGTCTTCTTCGCCCCTTCCTCGGCTACCTTGTAGTTAAGAATGTAGCCTTCCTCCTTGAGCACGCGCGCGATCTCGATCTTCAGCCGCGAAGCGGGTATGTCCACCTTGGGATGGCGCGCCCGCACGGCATTGCGGATGCGCGTGAGCATGTCCGCAATCACATCGGTTGGCATGCGATCTTCTCTCCTACCAACTGGCTTTGATCACGCCAGGAATCTCGCCGGCCAGGGCCAGCTCGCGGAAGCAAATGCGGCAAAGCTGGAACTTGCGCAGGTAACCGCGCGGACGCCCGCAACGCCAGCAGCGGTTGCGGTGCCGGCAGCGCAGCTTGGGAATGCCTTTTTTCTTGGCTTCCGCCAGCTTCCTGTCCTTGGCGATCTTGGCTACCGTAGCCATAGCGTCTGAATCCCTCCTGCCTGCCTCACTGCCGGAACGGCATGCCGAGGTGCTTGAGCAGCGCCAGCCCCTCGGCGTCGGTCCGGGCTGTCGTCGTGATGGTGATGTTCATACCTTTGATCTTGTCCACCTTGTTGTAGTCAATCTCCGGAAACACGAGCTGGTCGCGCAGCCCCAGCGTGTAATTGCCGCGACCGTCAAAGCTCTTGGTGGAGAGGCCGCGAAAGTCGCGCACGCGCGGAAGCGCGATGTTCATCAGCCGATCGAGAAACTCGTACATGCGGTCGCCGCGCAGCGTCACCATGCAGCCGATGGTCATGCCCGCGCGCAGCTTGAAGGCGGCGATGGACTTGCGGGCCTTGGTCACCACCGGCCGCTGTCCCGTGATCAGCGCCAGTTCCTGCACGGCGCTGTCCATCAGCTTGGGGTTCTGGCTGGCCTCGCCCAGGCCGATATTGATGGTGATCTTCTCCAGCCGGGGCACGGCCATGGGGTTCTTGTAGCCGAACTCCTTCATCAGCGCCGGAACCACCGTCGTGCGATAGTACTCCTTCAGCCTGGCAGCCATTTCTCAAGCCCTCTTGTCCAGCGACCCGCCGCACTTGCGGCAAATGCGGGTCCGACGCGTCTTGCCGCCCACTTCCTCCACCTTGCTGCCAATTCGCGTCGGCCCGCAACTGGGGCATACGATCATCACGTTGGAGACGTGGATGGAGGCCTCGGTCTCCACGATGCCGCCCTTGATGCCGCGCGCCGGGTTGCGCCGTACGTGTTTCTTGACCAGCATCACGCCCTCCACCCACACCCGGCCCCGCCGCCGGTCCACTTTCAGGATCCGGCCCCGCTTGCCCCGGTCCCGCCCGGCGATCACCTCGACCAGATCGTCCCTGCGCAGCCTGATGCGCAGCGGTTTCTCGAGGGTCTTGCTCCGCGCCATTACAACACCTCCGGGGCCAGCGACACAATCTTCATGAACCGCTTCTCGCGCAGCTCACGCGCCACCGGCCCGAAGACGCGCGTGCCGATCGGTTCGCCGTCCTGGTTAATGAGCACAGCGGCGTTGGAATCGAACCGGATGTAGGTGCCGTCCTTGCGGCGCGTCTCCTTGCGCATGCGCACGATGACGCACCGCACAACCTTCCCCTTCTTGATGGGCGAATCCGGCGTCGCTTCCTTGACGCTGGCGGTGACCACGTCGCCCAGGCCAGCCCGCAAGCCCTTGTCACCGCCCTCCGGCAGGATGCACTGGAGCTTGCGGGCTCCGCTGTTGTCGGCCACCTCCAGGATGGTTCGCATTCCGATCATGGCCTTCTCCTCAACTCGTCAATTCCTCGGTCGGCTCCACTGGCTCTACCATCTCGGGCAGAGCCGCGCGCCGAATCACCTCAACCAGGCGCCAGCGCTTGAGCCGGCTCAGCGGGCGGGATTCGACGATGCGCACCACATCGCCTACCCGCGCCACCTCTTCCTCGTCATGGGCGTAGAACTTCTTGCGCCGCGCCACCACCTTCTTGTAAAGCGGGTGCGGAGCCCGGCGCTCGACCTCGACCACGATGGTCTTGCGCATCTTGGTCGAGACGACCACGCCCACCTTCTCCTGCTTGTGCCCTCGCTTGGGCGCCTCCGCTGCCGCCTGTGCTTCCATTGCCGGTTCGCTCATGGCTCAGTTCCCAGCCTCCTTGGCCGCGGCCAGCTCGCGCTCGCGCAAAATCGTCAGCACCCGGGCGCGGTCCTTCTTGAGCGCCCGGTACTTCTTGAGCGCCTCCCCCTGGCCCATGGAAAGCTGGAAGCGCAGATGGAACAACTGCTCGTTGATTTCCTGCAACTGGCTCCGCAGTTGTTTGTCGTCGAGCTCGCGAAACTTGGCCGCTTTCATGCTCGCTCCTCCTCAGCTCACGCCCGGGCGGGCAATGAACTTGGTGGCGATAGGCAGCTTGTGAGCCGCCAGGCGCAGCGCCTCCTCGGCCCGCTCCCGGGGAACTCCCTCCATCTCGAAGAGCACGCGTCCCGGGCGCACCACCGCCACCCAGCCCTCGGGCGATCCCTTGCCCTTCCCCATGCGGCTTTCCTGGGGCTTCTTGGTGATCGGCTTGTCGGGGAAGATCCGGATCCACAGCTTGCCACCGCGCTTGATGAAACGCGTGATGGCGATGCGCGCCGCCTCGATCTGCCGGTCCGTCACCCAGGCGCACTCCAGCGCCTTCAGGCCGAAATCACCGAAGGCCAGCGAGTTGCCCCGCCAGGCCAGACCCTTCATGCGGCCGCGCTGCTGCTTGCGGTACTTGACTTTTTTCGGCATCAACGGCATGGCTCAGCCCTCCTGCGACGGCTTGTCAGCTTCCGGTGGCGGCGCCGTTTCCTCTTTGGCTTCTTTGGCTTCCTGCTTCCAGGCCGGCTGCGGCGGCGCCAAAGGCGGCGTGACCGGCGGGCGGACGGGCGCCGTGGCCTCCGGTGGCGGAGTCGGCGGCACAGGCGGCGCCGGAGCCTCAGTGGGCGCCGGTCGCGGAGCCGGCTCGCGGCGCGGACGCGGCAACCGCCGCGGTTCCGGTTCGGTCAAGGCCTTCCGCGCGAACGGCTCCAGGATCTCGCCCTTGTAAATCCAGCACTTGACCCCGATCACGCCGTACGTGGTGAAGGCCTCGGAAAAACCGTAATCTATGTCCGCCCGCAACGTCTGCAAGGGCAACTGGCCTTGCAGGTACCATTCGCTGCGCGCGATCTCGGCCCCGTTCAGGCGGCCGGAAACCTTCACCTTGATTCCCTTGCAGCCGAACCGCAGCGCGGAATCCACCGCCTTTCGCATGGCCCGCCGGAAAGCGACCCGCTTTTCCAGTTGCAAGGCGATGGACTCGGCCACCAACTGCGCATCCAGCTCCGGCCGCGGCACTTCCTGAATGTCAATGAAGACCTCGCGGCCGGTCTTCTGCGTCAGATCCTGCTTGAGCTTTTCGATCTCCGCGCCCTTGCGCCCGATGATCAGGCCGGGGCGCGAGGCACGGATCGTGATGCGAATCTTGTTGCCCGGCCGATCCACCTCGACCGAGCTCACGCCGGCGGGTTTGAAGCGCTCGCGCAGAAGATCCTTCAGCTCCAGGTCCTCCCGGAGCAGCCTGGCGTAATCATGCTCGGCGTACCAGCGCGAACGCCAGGTCTTGGTGTAACCCAACCGGAAACCGTACGGGTGAGTTTTCTGCCCCATCAGTCCTCAGCCTCCGCCACCGTCACGGCGATATGGGAATAGCGGCGCTGGTAAAGATGCGCACGCCCCATGGGAGCAGGTCGAATCCTCTTCAAACGGGGTCCTTCGTTCACGTAAGCTTCCTTGACCACCAACTTGTCCACGTCCACATCCGCGGCCTTCTGTTCGGCATTGGCGATGGCCGAGCGCAACACTTTCTCGACGATGGGAGCGACGCGCTTGTTGGTCATGCGCAAAATGGTCAATGCCTCCCCGGCCTTGCGGCCGCGGATCAGATCCACCACCAGCCGCGCCTTGCGCGGAGAAACCCGAATGTACCTGGCTTCCGCTCTGGCCTCCATCTCGCTACCTCCCGTCATGCCGGCTTGGCCGTTTTCTCACCCTTGCCACCGTGGCCGCGGAAGGTCCGCGTGGGCGCGAATTCCCCGAGTTTGTGGCCCACCATCTGCTCGGTGATGTAAACCGGAATGAACTTCTTGCCGTTGTGCACCGCGATGGTATGGCCTACGAACTCGGGGATGATCGTGGAGCGCCGCGACCAGGTGCGGATGACCTTCTTCTCGTTACGCTCGTTCAACTGCCGGATCTTCTCCAGCAGGTGGTCATCCACGAACGGTCCTTTCTTCAGCGAACGGCCCATTTACTTCCTCCGGCTCACGATGAACTTGTCGGTGCGCTTGTTACGCCGGGTCTTGTAGCCGCGGGTGGGCTGACCCCAGGGCGTCACCGGAGTGCGGCCCTCCGAAGCCTTGCCTTCGCCGCCGCCGTGCGGGTGATCCACGGGGTTCATCGAGGCGCCGCGATTGTGCGGGCGCCGCCCCAGCCAGCGGCTCCGCCCGGCCTTGCCCAGCGTCACGTTCTCGTGGTCCACGTTGCCCACCTGGCCGATCGTGGCCATGCAGTCCAGGTGAATCTTGCGAACCTCGCCCGAAGGCAACTTCACCAGCGCATAGTCCTCTTCCTTGGAAAGCAGTTGCGCCGCCGTGCCCGCCGAGCGGACCAGTTGACCGCCCTTGCCCGGACGCAGCTCGATGTTGTGAATCAGCGTGCCCGGCGGAATATTGCGCAGCGGCAGGGCGTTGCCCACCAGGATGTCGGCATCCGGGCCGGACATCACGGTTTGCCCCACCTGCAATCCCAGCGGATGCAGGATGTAGCGCTTCTCGCCGTCGGCGTAGTGCAGCAAGGCGATGCGCGCCGAGCGGTTGGGATCGTACTCGATCGCCGCGACCCGCGCCGGCACGCCGATCTTGTCCCGCTTGAAATCAATGATCCGGTAGCAGCGCTTGTGCCCGCCACCGCGGAACCAGGAGGTGATCTCTCCCAGATTGTTGCGCCCGCCAGACTTCTTCAGTCCTACCGTCAGTGATTTCTCGGGCCGCTCCTTGGTGATCTCCTCCTTCGTGAGCACGGTCATGAACCGGCGCGAAGGAGTGTAGGGGCGATATCCTTTGATCCCCATCTCACACCTCCAGGTACTCGGGCATCTTTTGCCCGGCCTTGAGCTTCACGTACGCCTTCTTCCACTCCGGCCGGTAGCCCTCGAAGCGGCCGCGGCGGCGCAGCTTGCCCGGGACCACGATGGTCCGCACGTCCTCCACCTGCACCTTGAAGATCTTCTCCACCGCCGCGCGAATCTGGCTCTTGTTGGCGTTGACCGGGACCTCGAAGCACAGGGTACGCTCGGCTTCCTTCTTGGCCAGCGCCTTCTCGGTCACTACCGGACGTCGAATGATCTCGTAGAGGTTCATGGCTTCAGGCCCTCGGAAAGTTTCTTCGCCGCAGCTTCCGACAGCAGCACCTGCTGGTGTCCAAGCAGGTCGTAGGTGGTCAGCTCGCGGCTGCTCACCAGGGTCACTCCCGGCAGATTGCGCGAACCCAGGATCAGGTTCCGGTTGTTGTCGTTATCCACCAGCAAAACCGTCTTGGCGGCCTGGAGCCGCTCCAGAACCGCCTTCATGGTCCGCGTCTTGTGGTCCGGGAGGTCGAACGAGCGGATCACTTTCAGTTCGCCGTCGCGCAGCTTGGCGGAAAGAGCCGAACGCAGGGCGCCCAGCAACATCTTGCGGGGCAGACGGTAGCTGTAGTCCCGGGGAACCGGCCCGTGGACCGTGCCGCCGTGTCGCCACAGCGGCGAGCGGATCGAGCCGTGCCGCGCCCGCCCCGTGCCTTTCTGACGCCAGGGCTTGCGGCCACCGCCGGAGACTTCGCCCCGCGTCTTGGTTTTGTGGGTGCCGCGGCGCTGGCAAGCCAAGTAGTGCCGCACCGCCTCGTACAGCAAGTGCTCGTTGACCTCAGCGGCAAACACCTCGTCGGCCAGCTCCAGCTCCCCGACCTTTTGATTGTTCAAATCAAAGACATCCACCACCGGCATGGCGTCACCTCTTGGCGCGGCGCACAATGACGTAGCCGCCGCTGGGTCCGGGCACGGCCCCTTTCACCACCAGGAGGTTGTCCTCGGGATGGACCTCAATGACCTCCAGGTTGCGGACCGTCACCCGCTGGTTGCCCATGTGGCCGGCCATGCGCATGCCCGGCCACACGCGCGACGGGAAGCTCGAAGCCCCGATCGAGCCCGGCGCACGGTGGAACATGGAGCCATGCGTGGCCGGACCGCCGCGGAAATGATGCCGCTTGACAAAGCCGGCAAAGCCGCGGCCCTTGCTGATACCCGTGACATCCACCCGGTCGGAGGGCCGGAACTGATCCACCAGAATGCGATCGCCCGGCTTGTAGTCCGGGTCGCCCGGCCGCAGCCGGATCTCGCGCAAAAAGCGGATGCCGTCCACCCCGGCCTTGGCCAGGTGCCCCTTCATCGGCTTGTTGATCCGGGAACTCTTCACGTACTCCAGCAGGCCGAGCTGGATGGCGTCGTAGCCGTCGCGCAGCGGCGTTTTGCGCTGCACGACGACGCACGGTCCGGCCTTGATCAAAGTGACCGGGATCACCTGCCCGTCCGGCCGGAAGACCTGTGTCATGCCGATCTTTTTGCCGAGGATTCCTGGGATCATCTCTTAGCCGGGGACGCGGATCCCTCGCCCGCCCGCCTCAACGGCGACCGTGTCTTCGGGGATCCTGGGGCCCCGCCTCCTCTCATTTCCTTTCCCTGCCGAAAGCTTTGATCTCCACGTCCACGCCCGCGGGCAGATCGAGCCGCATCAGCGCGTCCACGGTTTCCTGCTTGGGATCGAGGATGTCAATCAGACGCTTGTGCGTGCGGATCTCGAACTGCTCGCGCGACTTCTTGTCCACGTGCGGCGACCGGTTGACGGTGAAGCGGCTGATCTCCGTGGGCAGGGGGATCGGTCCCGACACCTGCGCCCCGGTATCCTTCGCCGTCTTCACGATCTCGCTCGTGGACTGATCCAGGATCCGGTGATCGTAAGCTTTCAGGCGAATGCGAATGCGCTCTTTCATCGCCGTGGTATCCCGTCCTCACTCCAGGATGTCGGTGACGGTGCCGGCGCCCACGGTGCGCCCGCCCTCGCGGATGGCGAAACGCAAACCCTTCTCCATCGCCACCGGGCTGATCAGTTCCACCTCCAGGTTCACGTTGTCGCC
>JAPWUP010000217.1 GCA_028275505.1 Bryobacteraceae bacterium | reverse complement strand
AGGGCGGGCATCGCCCCACAGGGAGGCCTGTTTGGGTTTGCGCTTGCCGAGGGCCATGCCTCCATTGTCAAGTCAAAACATTCTGTGGTCAAGATGTTTTATTGGTGCACTGCCCGCGACTTTATCCACGGGCGGCTAAGATCAGTACGCCAAGAAAACTCCGGCAACGGCTGGTGCGGGATGAGAGAAGTTGCGGGGGACGGGTGCATCATACTAAGTTCGAAGGGTGGATTCTAACGTTGTCGAGAGCGACCTCGTACTTCCACATCTTCGCTCCGGATCGCTTCGATCCCAGGTCTCCGACCTGTTCCGCGAAGCTATCCTCTCCGGGGGGTTCAAACCGGGCGATCCCATCCGCGAGGCCCACCTCGCGCGAGCCTTGCGGGTCAGTCAGTCTCCCGTGAGGGAAGCCCTGTTGCAATCGGAGCACACCGGGTTGGTGGTTCGCACTCCCAATTGCTCGGGGAAGCCTTCCGCCGGCATTTGGAAGAGTCATACCGGCAGTCCCACGAAGTAACCGCCGGAGCACCACATGCAACCCCGCCGGACCACAAACCGCAGGCAGGTCTTTGAGGCCCTGGCTGTTGGGGCGGTGCCGGCCCGCGCTTTCGCAAGGCCGCTCCGCAAACTCGAAGAGATCGTTATCTACCGGGACGAAGCGTTCTATGCGGCCTTCCCCTCAATCGTCCGCCGGCCCGACGGTGAGCTGCTGGTCGCATTTCGCCGCGCTCCGGAACGCCGGCGATTCGGCGAGAAGCTCACCACGCATGCCGATCCCAACAGCCAGCTTGTGCTGGTGCGTTCGCGCGACGGCGGGTGCACTTGGAGCCGCGAGCCGGAACTGATCTACGCACACCCGTTCGGGGGCCTCCAAGACCCCTGCATGATCCAGTTGCGCAACGGGGCCATCTTGTGCAGCAGCTACGGTTGGCTGCGTCTCTTCGTGAACCGGCTGGAAAAGCCGCGCAAGGACATCCGCCACGGCGAATTCCTTTTCCTGGGAGGCTTGCTCCTGCGCTCCGATGACGGCGGGCGGTCTTGGAAAGGACCCTTCCGCCCGCCTCCCATGCCGGAGCCCGACGCCCTGGATCCATGGGGACAGCCGTTGCCGCTATTCAACCGAGGCGCCATGTGCCAGGGGCGCGACGGCCGGCTCTTCTGGGTGGTCCGCTGTTTCCGAATGGGGCGTCGGCCAGACGACCTCCACCTGCTGGTCTCCGAGGACGGGGGACTCAACTGGCGCTACTCCTGCGTCGCGGCCGCCGATCCGAAAGTGGCCTTTTCGGAGACTTCTCTGATCCAGACGCCGGCCGGGGACTTGGTGGGTTTTGTCCGCACGATGAACCTGGACAACCACACCGTCGTCATCCGATCGCGGGATGGCGGTCGGAGCTTCGATCCTTGGCAGGACGCGGGCTTTCAGGGGTCACCCCACCATGCCCTCCGCCTACCGGACGGGCGGGTATGGCTGGTCTATGGCTATCGCCACCCTCCCTTCGGCGTCCGTGCCCGCATCCTGAATTCCGAGTGCACTGATTTCGCCACGGCGCCCGAGATCGTGCTGCGCGACGATGGCGGCAACGCGGACGTGGGCTACCCGTGGTCGGCCCTTCTGCCCGGCGGAAGGGTCCTGACGGTCTACTATTTCAACCTCGCCGATGGCCCCCGCTTCATCGCCGGGACGATCTGCGGCTGAGCCGGGTCGCCTGGGAGACCCCAGCGGCGGCCATTGACGGCTCGGCCCCAGGTCGAAACTTCGAGAAAAAAGAAAGGGGGCCCGGGGTTTTGACAGGCTGGCGATCGGTGGCTACAACCGGACGAGCGTTTGCCGATAACGATACGAGGCAACCAGGAGTGCATACCGCCATGTCGCTTGCTATACTCCTGTCCCTCCTTGCCGTCGCAGCCCCCGGCCTTCTTGCCCAAAGTCCCTCCGGCCAGATCATCGGCCGCGTCCTGGACGCCACGCAGGCTGCTGTTCCCGAAGCTACGGTCCACGCCATCGCCCTCAAGACCAATACCGTGACCCGGACCGTCAGCAATGCCGAAGGCAATTTTGAGCTGCGCAACCTGGTCCCCGGCCTCTACCGCCGGGAGGCGGAAAAGCACGGCTTCAAGCGTTTCATGTGCACAGCCATCGAGTTGCGTGTCGGGGACGTCCTCAACCTGGACATTCCTTTGGAGGTCGGCGCTCCGAGCGAGACGGTCACGGTTACTGCCGAGGCGCCCTTGTTGGAATCGGCCACCGCCAGCGTCGGGCGAGTGATTGACAACCGCCGAATTCCCGACATGCCTGCTCCCGGCAGCAGCGTGGTCTACCTGATCCAGATGGCGCCGGGCACGGTCGTCACCACTTCGCCACCAGGCTCTGGCCGCGGCACGACCCTCGTTCCCAGCCTCGACGACGGTTTGACCTTCCGCGCCACTCTGGCCGATCCCTTCCCGGACGGCATTTTCGAGCCCTTGGACGACGCCCAGAACAGGAGGCCCCGACAATGTGTATCCGGATACGACAAGAGGGGAGGCTATCGTGATCGAGAAGATGGCCCCTGAATACACCACCACCCGTCCTCAATCCGACCTCGTTCACTCCGCCTCACGCCCTCACCGCGCTTCCCTCAGACCGATCGTCGCCCGCGGCCGGCCCTGGATCGGGAAGGATCGGCGGATGGAAACCATGCGCGGATGGCCGACAAAGGTGGCACCCTACACAGCTTCGGAAGGTGCAGTGGTCGGCCACATCGAGGCCGGTGGGCAGCGCCGCCTTGTCGTTTCACGGACCCTTGGCCGGTCGGCTGGTGCGACGGCTCTCGGGTGGCCCCGACGCGATCCGGCCGCAGGCCACCCTTTCTGCGCACTTCATTGCTGCTTGAGAATCTCGACGCCCGCCCGTTTGCGGCCTTTATACAGGGCGTAAATCGTTCCGTCCGCATCCACGGCGCACCAGCTTTCCGCGTGCTCCGGCACAGACATGCTGATATTGCAGATAAAATCGCCGTTGTTATTGTACTTGGCGATACTTACTTTCCGTCCCACATTGCTCTCGACGGCGCCGTCGTAGCCTGCCCGGGTACGCACCGTGAGATAGACGTTACCCCAGCGATCTCCCGTGAGGCTGTGGAAGTACACCGGCCCATCGGGCGGATCGCCGTGTGCGAACGAAAACAGGTAATTCCCGTGCCGATCGAATTTCTTGGTCGGTCCGTAGTAGCTGTTCACGAAGACGTCGTCGTTCGGATCCAGGTACAATCCGTGCGGAGCGTTGAAGTCGGCCGCGCCCGGGCCGTCCTTGCCGAAAGCGAACTGGAACTCGCCGTTCGCATCGAAGACGCTGACGCGCATGTTGTCCACGTCGGTGACGTAAAGCCGGCCTTGAGAGTCGAACCACAGCCCATGGCCGCGGAGGATCATGCCCGGCCCGGTGCCCTTGGGTGCGAAGATGCGCAGGAAGGTGCCCTCGGGTGAGAAAACCTGGATGCGCGGCCGGTCGCCTTTCACGTCTACTGTGTAAATGTTGCCTCTGGAATCTACGTGGGCGTAGCGGGGCTCGGTGAACTGGCCATCTCCGCTGCCTGGCCCAAGACCGATCTCGTCAACGAACTTACCATCCTTGGTATAGCGGAACACCCTGCCGGCGCCTTGATCGGCGATAAGCAACCTGCCTTGATGGTCAATGGTGATGCCGTGGGGCGCCACCAGGTGGGTTCCTGGCTGCCCCAGATCTTCTCCCCACGTAGCCACGACCTTATAGCCAGGGTCGGCGGGTCCCACGATTACGGTGGCCCACACGTAACGGTTGGCCACGCCGTCAACCTCCCCGCGCACAACGACCTCGTTAGGCGTCGGAACCGCCGCGGGTGCGCGGTACAAGCCGCCGGAATCAATGGTCCCGACTTCAGCGTTGCCTCCCGGGATACCGTTGACGGTCCACTTGACATTTCTCGGCGCCCGGGCGGCCATGAGACGAGTAGCCAGAATGATTACCTTGAAGCGTTGCTGCCCACCCGGCGACACCCGCACAATCGAAGGTTTGACAATAGCCCTTTCAAACGGACTTGGCTGCCCCGGCAACAGGCCGATCGCAGCCGCAGTGAAAAGCAACAATCGCAAAGACCCAGGCATAGTCATTTTCTCCTTGCGGTTTGATATTTGCGCAAAAGTACGATTATCCTGGAATCCTGCGGCGAATGCGGCCCCCGGGGCAATAGACGGGCTGGCGGGCTTGCACGGAACGTGAACCTGCTCAGCCAAGACAGGTCGAAGTAGCGCCGGAGGCGCCGAGACCCCGAACTGTCGGGGCGAGGTTGCTCTGGTTCCCGATTGCGCAGCCGCTGATGGCCGGGCAGGCGGTTTGGATCGGGTGCAGTCGGCGCTTGAATGGGGTCCGGGACAGCACGCGGCAGATCGAAGCGTTGACCGACGCCGGCGGGACGACATAATTGGTCGTCTGTCATGCGCTCGAACGCATCAGGAGCCTGCCGCGATCGCAAAGGCGCGGGCCGTCCGTAACGCCCGGCGACAAGCGGCCGCTGACGCGGTTCGGCGCCGCCTCAACCGACAATGCTGCTGACGTCCACAAGGTACATCTGGCGCCCGTTTCCGCCGTGGGGAGAGTCGAAAACCACCATGCGCCCGTCCCGGCTTGCCCTGGGATGAAGGTCGCAGCGCACAGGGCCGGTATACTTGGGCGGCGTGTAATAACGGCCCAGGCTGTACGCCTTGCCGGTCTCGACGTTGTACAAATAAAGGTGCTGGTTGCGATCCCGGTCCGGGTAGGTGTCACTCAGGATCCACCGATTCTCGCGCAAGTAAGTTATGTGACCGTTCCGCGTCATCACCTCCGGCGCAAAGACGCTGATTCGGTCGGTCTTATCCTCCCAAAGGTAGAACTTCTCGCCGTGGGTGGGATTCCAGCTCCAGACCAACAGGGTGCGCGGATCACGCCAGGCGTAATGGGAGGCGCTCAGGATTTGGGAGGAGAGGAAAAGATCGCTGCCGTCGGCGTTCGCGCTGAAGAAACGCGTGCACAGGATTTGCCGGTCGTCCTTGTCTCTCCACCGATGGACGAAGACAAACCGCGAGCCGTCGGGCGCGATCTGCATGTGGCTCAACCAGTGCAGCAAATACCGGCCCCAACGGCAATGCGGGGAGGGAATTTTGAGCACATCCTCGAAAGATATGATCAGCTTGCGCGCCCCGGTTTTCATGTCAATGCGCCAGATACCCGAATCCGCCGGCGCGACGCCGAGGTCAATTTCCCGGCCGGGCGCATAGCGCGTCTCCGGACGCAACCTGGCGAAGTCGGTCGTCAAAGCCCAGGCGCCGTCCGGGCTGATCGTGTAAATGGACGACGGCAACGTCCGCCGCTTCCCGGTCTTCACGTCCACGATGCGAGCTACGAACTGATCGTCCTCGCGATCGTTGTAAAGGATCTCACTGTGAGAACCGGGGAGCCATTGCAGCATCGGGCCTTGCTGCCAGCTCCAGGCGCGCGACTCGCCCAGTTCGATCCACCGGTCGTTATCCTGGAGGTCCACCATGCCCACTTTGACTGCGTCGTTGGGGCCCGGCACGCGATCCTCAAAGTCAACCTCGACGCCGAGTACATACCGGTTGTCCGGGGAAAACTCCAGTTTGTCGTAATAGCCGTACCAGTGAAACTTGGGTCCTCGGGTAATCGGGCGCGCCGCAAGAGCCTGGCTGCCCCGGAAGCTACCGGGCGCCATAAAGGCCGCAAGCGCTTGTTTCAGGAATGTGCGACGTCTCATGGTCCTCCTTCTTCCTTGCTTTCCAGGCGCGGCGCGCGGCATGGCCTGCGTCGTGCCCGTCAGGCTAACGCAGCACTCGCCGTCCCCCGCGGTTTACGGCCGGGATTTCCATTTTGGACCACCGGACAAGCCTAGCATATACCCTCCTCCGCCCTGTCAGTTCGTTGGACACAGATTTGACACGCAGACGATCAGGATGTGCATCCCCAAACCAGCAGCGCCGGCGCCACAACCCTTGACGCTTGCCCCAGCCGCAGCCCTCACTAGCGAGGACTCTGAAAGCGAAATGCATTCCGTGGGCCTGGAGTTGTCGCCTCCACCGTGCGCGAAGCTGACGGCAATAGCTGCGTGCAAGGCTCACTCCGTGCGTTCAGCGAGCGGCTCTGCCGGGTGCCAGATTACGGCGCCCTGGAGGTGATGGCCGCGGCCTTACGCGAGTTCCGCCGGCGGAACAAAAGGGGGCCGGCCGGTCGAGCGTAAGCCTTAAACCAACCCATCCTTGACAGGCGGCGGGTTTTGGGGTAAGCGAGCTGGCGACTCTTAGCAGCCCGTGGATAAAGCCACGTCGTGGCGGCGCGGCGATTGATGATGGCAACGCGGCGGGCGGGCC
>JAPWUP010000063.1 GCA_028275505.1 Bryobacteraceae bacterium | reverse complement strand
TGGAGCTGGGCGCGGGACGCGGTGAGATGGCGGAGGCGTTCTCCTGCTGGCGTTACGTGCCGGTGGAGTTCGGGGCCAACCCGTTGCCGGAGGCTTTCACCGGGGTTGCTTTCGCGAACGAGTTCTTCGACGCGTTGCCGGTGGACGTGGCGGTGCGGCGTGACGGTCGCTGGCGGATGATGCGCGTCGGCTGGAGCGGAGATCGCTTCTGCTGGGTGGAGGGCGAGGCAGCGGACGAAGCGAGCGAGGAATTTCTGGAGCAATCCGTGGGCGCGCCCGAGGAGGGCGTGGTGGCGGAAGTCCATCTGGAAGCGCTGGCGTGGCTCCGGCGCATCGCGGGTGCGCTCCGGCGAGGCTTCCTCGTCATCGTGGATTACGGCTACACCCGGCAGGAATCGGTTCTGTTTCCGCGCGGCACGCTCATGAGCTATCGCCGCCATCGGGCCTGCGAGGATGTGCTCGCGGAGCCGGGCCGTCGCGACATCACCGCCCAGGTTCCCTACTCCGCACTCCAGCACTTCGGCGCCCGCTACGGCTTCGATGCGGTGCGTTTCCAGCGTCTGGGTCCGTTCCTGCTCGAGGTGGGCGAGAGGGCGGGTCTGGAATCGCTGCTTTCCGCGGAGAGCGAAGCGGAGCGAGTGCGCCGGCGACTCCAGTTGAAGACGCTGCTGTTGCTGTTCGGCGAGCGCTTCCGGATCCTGGTGCTGGGCAAGGCGGGCGCCCCCGGAAAATGAAAAAGGCCCCGATGAACTCGGGGCCTGAGCGAACCTGATCAGAACTGCCTGCCTGTTGGGTGGCCGCTACTTCTTCTTCTTTTTGGCAGCGGCTTTCTTCGTGGCCTTGGCAGCCTTCTTTTTGGTTGCGTTCTTCATCGCTCGATTCTCCCTTGACGTCGAATTTGTGCGATCGCAAAGATCGCGGTTTGATTCAGATATAAAGTGCTTTGAGCAGAAAGTCAAGAGAAAAATGCACGGAAGGAGGGTCTCCGGGCGAAAAAACGTCCGAGAAGGGTTTTGTTTCGCTCTCCGGGAGGGGGAATCGGGGTTCGCAGAGCGCTTGCGAGCGCCTGCGCGGCAAGGTTAGGATCGGGTTCGTGAGGCGGCGCGCGTTCTGTGCACTGGCGGCGGCGGCGATCGCGGGATGCGCGCGCCGGCGTCGCGTGCCTGCGGTGCGCCCGCTGACCGTCGGCTACACCGAGATCGGAGTGGCGAGCTGGTACGGCTATCCCTACCACGGCCGGCGCGCAGCCAGCGGCGAGATCTACGACATGGAGAAGCTCACTGCGGCTCACCGCACGCTGCCGTTCGGTTCGCTGGTGCGCGTCGAGAATCTGGAGAACGGGCGGCGCGTCCAGGTTCGCATCAACGACCGCGGTCCGTTCGTCGAGGGTCGCATCATTGATCTTTCCCGTGCCGCGGCGCGCGCGCTGGGAATGCTCGGGCCGGGCACGGCGCGCGTCCGGCTGGTGCTGATCGGATTGCCAGAGAAGACCGAGGGCGGTTACTTCGCGGTGCAGACCGGCGCTTTCCGCGAGCGCGCCAATGCCGAGCGCCAGCGGCGCGACCTCCAGCGACGCTACGGCGAGGTGCGGATCATTCCGCGCGATGGGGATCCCGTGCTCTGGCGCGTTCTGGTGGGACGCGAGGCCACTCCCGAGCAGGCGGCGGCGCTGGCCGAAAGGCTGCGGGCGGAGGTGGGAGAGGCCTTTGTGGTGAGACTGGATGAGCCGCCGGGCGACCACTTATAATTGGAGCCGTCGTGTCCCGAGACCTCGCTGACGCACCGCCTGTGCTGGTGGGCGAGTCCGCCGCGATCCGTGAGATCCGGCGCAAGATCGAAAAGCTGGGGCGTTCGCGCTGCCCGGTTCTGCTGCTGGGTGAGACCGGAACCGGCAAGGAGGTGGTCGCGCGCCTGATTCACGCCGCGAGCGGGCAGGGCAACTTCGTCCCCATAGACTGCTCGGCGATGAATCCGGCGTTGCTGGAAAGCGAGCTGTTCGGGCACGTCAAGGGCGCGTTCACCGGGGCGGCCTCCCGCAAGATCGGATTGCTGGAACTGGCTCACGGGGGGACAGCTTTCTTCGACGAGATCGGGGAGCTGCCCCTGGAGATGCAGGTCAAGCTCCTGCGCGTGTTGCAGGACCGACGGATCCGCCCTGTGGGATCGCTCGAGTGGCGCCAGGCGGATTTTCGCATCATCGCCGCCACCAACCGCGATCTTGCCGCCGAAGTCGAGCGCGGCAGCTTTCGCCGCGATCTGTACTACCGGCTGAATGTCGTCACGTTGCGTCTGCCGCCTTTGCGCGATCGTCGTGAGGACATCCCCGCGCTCATCTCGCATTTCTTGGCCCGCTACGGCGGTGACCGCCGTCTGTCGCCCGAACTCGAGCAGGCCATGCTCAGTTATCCGTGGCCGGGCAACGTACGCGAGCTGGAGAACTGCATCGAGCGTCTGGTGGCGCTGAATTCCGGCCCCATACTCCATCTGGCTGACCTGCCCACGGGCCTGATGAATCATTGGTACGGGCGCGCCTCGCAAGTGGCCGCTGCTGCCGCTGCCGCGAGCTGCGCTGGACCGACTGCTGCTCCCGTGCTCTCCCTGGAGGAAATCGAAAAGCGCGCCATCGTCGACGCACTGGCCTTCACGCAGGGCGATCACGTCAAGGCGGCGCGCTTGCTCGGCATCGGGCGCACTACTTTGTACCGCAAGATCCGCCAGTACGGGATCGCGTTTCAGCGACCGCCTCGCGTTCCCTCCGTCGAGGGACGATGATCATCGCCCTGGACGCCACCTACAGCCTCGGAAAGAACCTGACGGGGGTGGGCGTATATTCGCGCGAGATCGCCTTCGGCCTCGCCCAGGCTCATCCGGAAGCGGAATTCCTGTTCTGCTATCGCCCCCACCGCTGGTGGCGTTCCTGGTTGGACCGCTTGCCGGCCAATGCGCATCGCCGCCTGATCACCGAGGAGCGCGTGCCCGAACGGGCGGAAATCTTCCACGGTCTGAACCAGCGGTTGCCTCGCGCCCCGCTGCGCCACGCCGTCACCACGTTTCACGACCTGTTCGTGATCACGGGCGAGTACTCGACGCCTGAGTTCCGCGCCAGATTCCGGCGCCAGGCTCTCGAGGCGGCGGAACGATCCGAACGCATCATCGCAGTTTCCGAGTTCACGGCCCGGCAGGTTGCCGAACTGCTCGGCGTGGAGTGGTCCAGGCTGCGTGTGATCCATCATGGCGTGCGATTGCCCCTGGCGGTTCCCTCCGACGCGGAACGGGAGAACGTGGTGCTGCACGTGGGCGCCATCCAGGTGCGGAAGAATCTGCTGCGCCTGGTGGAAGCTTTCGAGCGGATGGATGCCGGCTGGCGACTGGTGTTGATTGGCTCGACGGGATACGGCGCCGCGGAGATCCTGCGCAGGATCGAAGTCAGTCCGCGCCGGGCCGACATCCAGGTTCTGGGCTACGTCAGCGCCGCTGAGCGGGACCGCTGGTACGCGCGTGCGCGCATCTTTGCCTTCGCTTCACTGGACGAAGGCTTTGGCATGCCGGTGCTGGAAGCGATGGCCTGGGGAGTCCCGGTGATCGCCTCGCGCGCATCTGCTCTGCCCGAAGTCGCAGGGGATGCGGCGTGGCTGGTGGATCCGTACGACGTCGAAGAGCTGACCGGTGCGTTACGAGGGCTCGCAGCGGATCCGAGTTTGCGCCATCACTACGTTCGCTTGGGCCGCCAGAGAGCCGCCCGCTTCCGGTGGGAGGATGCTGTGGATCGGACCTGGCAAGTCTACCGCGAGATCACGGGGATCTGAGACCCCGGCCCGCCGCGCTCAGTCGTCGTCTACGCTGATCTTCAAGGCGCGCAGGAACTTCTGGTCCTGGGACGTCCACTTGATCTTGGGGTGCGAATCGGATTCGCGCGTGCGCCGGCGTTCCGTGCTGGAAGTCGCCGGTTTGTTCGGCTCAGCCTCTGGCTCGCGGCGGTTGAAGCCGATGGTCGCTTCCAGGATCAGGAAGACGTCGTAACCCGCGCGGCGGATCTCGGCGATCGCGGCCGCGATTTGTTCGGACTCGGAAAGCGATTCATTGATCGCGTTCCCGAGTTCCTGCATCAGCGCTTTCAGCTTCTCGTCCATATGCCCCTTCCTTCAGGCCCGCGCTCGCCAGCATCCGGCGCCCGCGGCCCTTCGGCAGGACTGCCCCTCGGACCAGCCCCACTCACTGTGATGTTCTCCCGGCTCCCGCCGTTTCCGGATTCGGGAGCTCGCTCGACCACCACCTCCCGCCCTGATTGTAAGCGACCAAGAGGTCGGCGGCAAGAGTAATTTGCCACCCACCTCATCACGTCGCGCCAATTCCATGGAACTTCCAGATTAGCACTTCCCGTCCCCGCCCGCTCTGCTACCATGAAAAAGCACGGCATCCCCATGCGCGCCTTGCTGCGGCAGTTCCTCGCCCACATCCTTCCCGCTGTAGCGCGCCCCCTCCGCGTGCTCTGGAACCAGATCATCGGATTTCTCTTTCTGGTCCTGGCACTGATGGCTGCGCCCCGGCTGGTGCGCGCGGTGCGCGAGTTCGACGGCGACATGCGCAGCTTCTTCGAGGTCGTGCTCTCGGCTATCTTCCTCGTAGTCATGGGCGGATTCGCCATTTCCTCGTTCTGGCGCGCCCATAAGCTCTCGCGAACCGGCTGAATCCGCCGGGCGACCGGCCCGTGTCCCAAGGCTCGCTCGCTGGTATCGGCTGCCACGCTTGTCGTCTCACTCAACCTATCGGTCAGAAAACGGCTTTTCGATAGGGTTGTCCCCCTCACGGCTCGACTTCCAGCATCGCCTGGATCTTTCGCCGAATCGCCTCGCGCGCTTCGGGCACGTCCAGCACGTCGCACTCCGAACCGAGAATGTAAGGGTGACCGGCCTCGCGCATTTTGCGGTGCAGTTCGCCCGCCAGCTCGACGACGCGTTCCACCGGCATCACGCCATCCGAATAGAAGCTCTTCGTCGGAAGGTTGCCGTAGAGAACCACGTCACCCGGCGTCACCCGCGCGGCCTCCCAGAGCTTGACGCTACTGCCCAGGCTCAGGATCACCGGATGCAGCCGTTGCGCAAACTGCCCGATCATCTCCAGCGTCACCTGGCCGCAGTCATGAAAGATCAGATCCACGCCGGCGGCATCCAGCCGCGCCTTCAGGCGCAAGTGCGGTTCGATCACGCAGCGCTCCAGAATCGGCGAGCCGGCGGCGATCTGCTTCGGCGAAAGATAAGTCACGCTGGCTGCCGGTTCGGCCACCATCAGAGCGCGGGCGCCCGCGCGGATCTGGGCCACGGCGGAGCGCGCCACCGCCCGTTCGGCCAGCGCCAGTGAACGTTCGAAGGCGCACACGAGAGGATCGTCTTCCGCGGTGAGGCCGCGGCCCGCCAGCGCGATTGCCGTGATCGGGTCGGCCACCAGCTTGGTGGCGAGCGAGAACGGACCGATCACCATGCCCACCGGCCACAGATCCGTGCGCGTTGCGATGTAGCCGACCGACTCGATTTGCGCCCGGTTGCGCTGTTCGAACGGGGCATCGAAAGCGGCTTCGATCCGCGCCAAAGCATCCGGCGGCGGGGGCGCCCCGAAGTGAAAGCCGTCCCGTTCGGGCGCCGGGACGCCGAGCAATCCGAGCAGGTCAGATTTCTCCAGCCGCAAGTCCATCAGGGGGATGGCCAGCGGAGTACGGTAGCGACGCGCGGCTTCCTCGATGACGCGCCCCAGTCGCTCGCCGTCGTGCCGCACGGCCTCCGGATCGGGCTGTTCGGCCAGCACGAGGTCGGCCCCGATCGGAAAGCGCACGCCGCGAGCGGCGAGGCTCAGGTAGAAGTCGCGGGCCATGACGTCGGAGAAGCGCAACACTCAGTGTAGCCCGGGGTCGAGATGATCCGCGCTTCGATGCGTCAAACGCGCGGCTGCCACAGAAGCGCCGGTAGAATGGGATTCAGTGGGCAACTCTCCCGTCATTCACATCCTGGGCGGAGGACTGGCCGGTTCCGAAGCAGCGTGGCAGGCAGCCAGCGCGGGGTGCCGCGTGATTCTCTACGAGATGCGACCGGCGCGGATGACTCCCGCCCATCAGACGGGCTGGCTGGCCGAGCTGGTTTGCTCGAATTCGCTCAAAAGCGAGCAGGAGTTCACCGCGCCCTGGCTGCTCAAGCAGGAGTTGCGCCGGCTCGGCTCGCTCCTGTTGCGCCTTGCCGATGAGGTGCGCGTGCCCGCGGGGCACGCTCTGGCGGTGGACCGCGAGGCTTTCGCCCGGCGCGTTACCGAGGCCATCGAGTCGCTCGACCTCGTCGAGATCCGGCGCGAGGAGGTCACGCGACTGCCTGAGGACGGAATTGTGATCGTGGCCACCGGACCCCTCACGTCCGACGCCCTGGCGGCCGAGATCACGCGCCTGACGGGATCCGAACGCCTGTATTTCTACGATGCCATCAGCCCCATCGTCTACGCCGACTCGCTCGATTACAGCAAGATTTTTCGCGCCTCGCGCTACGGCAAGTCGCTGGAAGGAAGCGCGGATTATCTGAACTGCCCGCTGACCCGGGAGGAGTACGAGCGGTTTGTGGATGCGCTCCTGGCGGCGCAAACGGTGACCCCGCACATCCCCGAGGACAACATCCGTTATTTCGAGGCCTGCCTTCCCATCGAGGAGCTGGCCCGGCGCGGGCGGGACGCCCTGCGCTTCGGTCCCATGAAGCCGACCGGTTTGGTGGACCCGCGGACCGGGCGGCGGCCCTGGGCCGTCGTGCAGCTCCGCCAGGAAAACCTGCGCGCGGACAGCTACAATCTGGTCGGCTTCCAGAACCATTTGCGCTTCAGCGAGCAGGAGCGTGTGCTGCGCCTGATCCCTGGGTTGGAGCAGGCCGAATTCGTCCGTTTCGGCCAGATACACCGCAACACCTACATCAATGCGCCGGCGTTGCTGGAGCCGACCTTGCAATTGAAACAGAATCCTGCCATATTGTTTGCAGGCCAGATCTCCGGCGTGGAGGGATACGTGGAGGCTATCGCCACCGGCTTGCTGGCGGGACGAAACGCTGCCCGCCTGGCGCGCGGTTTGCCCGCCCTGGCGCCTCCCCCCGAGACGGCTCTGGGCGCGCTTTGCCGGTACATCTCGGGCGCCGATCCCCGCGACTACCAGCCGGCCAACATCACCTTCGACCTCCTGCCCCCGCTCCCCGAGGATCTGCGTCGCAAGCTGGCGCACGATCGCCGCGCGCGTCATCGCGAGCTTTGCCGTAGGGCGCAGGAGGTCTTCGAGCAATGGATGCAGGACTGTGAGCGAGCTGGCACGGCAGGTTGAGCGGTTTCTGGAAGAGCTGCGCCGCGAGAACGCCTCCCCGCATACCGTGCGCGCCTACGCCACGGATCTGCGCCAGTTCCTCGACTACCTGTCTCCGCCCGGCCTCGAACCTCCTTCGCCCGATCGAGTGGACGCGCTGGTGATCCGCGAGTGGCTCGGTCACCTTTACCGGCAGCGACTCAATCCGGTCACCTTGCGACGCAAGCTGGCCGCCGTCCGATCGTTCTTCCGCTTCCTGGTGCGCGAGGGCCTGGCGGAGACCAACGTGGCCCGGCTTATTCGCAGCCCGCGGGCGCCCAAAACGTTGCCGCGCGTTCCTGACGCCGAGCGAACCAATGCGCTGATTGACCAGATCGGGGACGGGCGCGTCGAGCGGCCGTTCCCCGCCCGCGACCGCCTCATTTTCGAGCTGCTGTACGGCTGCGGTCTCCGCGTCAGTGAGCTGGTGGGGTTGGACGTGGCTGATGTGGACGTGCAGGAGCGCTGGCTGCGCGTGCGCGGCAAGGGCCGCAAGGAGCGGCAGACGCCTTTCACGACCAAGGCTGCCGAAGCGCTGGAGAACTATCTGGCGGTGCGCAGGGCGCGGCCCGGTGAGCGCGCGCTGCTGGTCAATTGCCGGGGCACGCGCCTCAGCGACCGCAGCGTACGTCGCATCGTGAAGTTCTACGCCGAGATTCTGGCCGGCGATCCCTCGCTTCACCCGCACACTTTGCGGCACGCCTTCGCCACCCACCTGCTGGCCGACGGCGCCGATCTGCGGGCCATTCAGGAGCTGCTCGGCCACGCCCGACTTTCCACCACCCAGAGGTACACCCAGGTCTCCCTGACTGACCTGATCCGCGTGTACGACAAGGCCCACCCCAAGGCCTGAAACAATCGCTGCTAAACTGAGGAGCATTCCGCCATGGACTCGGCTCGCGGGAACGTGTCGGCAGCGTCGCCAGTGGCCTGGCAGCCGCGCGTCAGCCCCTGGCTCATCGCCGCCAGCGTCGTGTTGGCGACCTTCATGCAGGTGCTGGACGTGACCGTGGTGATGGTCGCGTTGCCTCACATCGCTGGCAGCATGGCCGCCACCAACACCGAAGCGACGTGGACTCTGACCAGCTATCTGGTGGCCAACGGCATCGTGGTCCCGCTGAGCGGCTGGCTGGCGCTCCGCTTTGGACGCAAGCGCCTGATCATGGCGTGTACGGCCCTGTTCGTCGTTTCCTCCATGGTTTGTGGCCTGGCGCCCAACCTGACGGTGCTCGTGCTGGCACGCATATTTCAGGGCGCGGGCAGCGGCGCCATGGTCCCCGCGGCCCAGGCGGTGTTGCTGGAAAGCTTCCCTTTGGCGAAGCGGGGCATGGCCATGGCGGCCTTCGGGCTTGTGGTGGTCCTGGCCCCGATCATCGGCCCCACGCTGGGCGGCTGGTTGACGGATGCGTACACGTGGCGCTGGGCGTTTTACATCAACGTGCCGGTGGGCTTGCTGGCGCTCGTGCTGATGGCCCGCTACCTGGAGGACCCGCCGTGGATCCGCAGGGAGAGGGCGGGACAACTCGACGGCATGGGGCTGGCGTTCCTGATCCTCTGGATTGGCGCGCTACAGGTGGTGCTGGACAAGGGGCAGGATGCCGATTGGTTCGCCAGCCGCTGGATCACCGCTTTGACGGCAGTGTCCGTGGCCGGAGCGATCGCCTTCGTGGTGCGCGAGCTCCGGGCGGGCCAGCCGATGGTGGACTTGCGCGTCTTTGCTGATCGCAATTTTGGCGCCGGTACGCTGGCGCTGGCCGTGCTGAGCTGGGTCATGCTGGCCACCGGCGCGATGTTGCCCCAGTTTCTCCAGATGCTGATGGGCTACACCGCGGAACTGAGCGGCTGGGCGAGCAGCCCGCGCGGCCTGGGAGTGCTGCTGGCTACGCCGCTGGCCGGAACGCTGATCTCGCGGGTGGATGCGCGCAAGCTGGCGGCGTTCGGCTTCTGCCTCATGGCCGTGAGCAATTACATGTTCGGCAACATCAGCCTGGAGATCGGAATGGGCAACATCGTGTGGGCCAACGTGATCCAGGGCTTCGGCATGGGCTTCATTTTTGCGCCGCTGACCACTCTGGCCATGGCCACGCTGCGCAACGAACAGATGGGTAACGCCAGCGGCTTGTTCAATCTGGTGCGCAACGTGGCGGGCGGGATCGGCATTTCGGCGACTACGACGTTTATCGTGCGCAGCGCGCAGCGCCACCAGGTCTTCCTGGTGGCTCATCTGACCCCTTATGACGCGGCTTACCAGCAGCGAATGGCGCGCATGAGGGCGGCTCTGGGTTCGCTGGTGGGCGGCCCGCAGGCTGACGCCAGGGCGTACGCCGCACTGTACCGGGTCGTTTTGCAGCAGGCCCACCTGAGCGCGTACGTGGATGCGTGGAGGTGGCTGGCGCTGGGCGCGTTGCTGGCGCTGCCCGCGCTCGCGGTGATGAGGAGAGTCCTGGGGCGCGGCGGCCTTCGCGGCCCCATCGAATAGCCTGCCTCAGAATTCGATCCGCAGCTTGAGCATGATCTGGCGCGGCCCTTGCTGAAGGGGGCTGGCGTCCGTGGCGCGCGACGAGGCGGTGAACCGGCCCGGATTGGGTTCGCTCAGGTTGTTCTGCGGAAAGTTGAAGTGCGGGGTGTTGGTGATGTTGGAGATGTGCGC
The DNA here is from genome assembly GCA_028275505.1 of Bryobacteraceae bacterium. Lineage (GTDB taxonomy): Bacteria > Acidobacteriota > Terriglobia > Bryobacterales > Bryobacteraceae > DTHT01. The sequence goes on along the minus strand of JAPWUP010000063.1, from coordinate 12,225 downwards.
CGTGAAGACCGCCCGCAGCGTTTCTCGCAGCGGAATCTGCTTGGCGAAGCTCACGTGCGCCACGTGGACCGGGTAACCTTCGAGCACGTTCATTCCGCAGGTCCCGTAGCGGCCTGCCCCCGCCGGCGGTATGGCGAAGGCCGCGGGGTTGAACCACAGGTTCTTGTTGCGCGCCCCTGCGTTCGGGTTGCCCACGCAATCCGGCAGCAGCGTGACGTAGCCGGGGCTGGCGTTGGCCGGATCGGGGCCGGTGAACCACGGCGAGTAATACTGGCCGCTGGCAAACGTCGCAATGGCGTGGATGGTCCAGTTACCCACGGCCAGGTTGGTCCAGCGCCCGGCCTTGCCCAGCAGCTTGCGGCCGCGTCCCACGGGCAGCGGCCACGAAGCCGTGGTTACCGAGTAAAGCCGACGCGTGGCGCCATCCCGCGTCCATTGATTGGTCACGTTGTAAGGATCCAGGGTGTTGAGGTAGTTGGCGATGTTGTTCGCCCAGGTGAAGGCGGAATCGAACTGCACCGGGCCGCGAGGATTGCGAACCCGCACCACGAGCGAGTCATAATTCCACCGCCCGTCGTTGCGGTAGCGATAGGCGCTGCCGAACTGGGGGTAAGGTTTGCGCTCGTTCCGGAACGGGATCGTGCTGGCCGGCGGCTTGTTTACGTCCAGCAGGTAATTCATGTTCAGGCCGCGGAATCCCACGTAAGAGACGTTCACCGCCGCAGGCCCCAACAGCCGTTCCAGCGTCACGTTCAGTTGCCGGATCCGCCCTTCCTCGGTTTTCATTGGCACGGCCGTCACGCTCTGGGCGGGGAAAGGCACGAGGAGCGGATTGGTGGGGAACGGCCTGGGGAAAGAGAGGGCGGGCAGCGTAGTCGGAATCCAGTTCGTGTAGGTTTCTTTCAGCCAGAACGGATTCGTGCTGGGCAGCCGCCCATCCTCGCCATAGCCCGGATTCTCGGTGAATTCGCCGTAGCCCGCGCGCAGCGCCGTGTTGGCTGTAAGCCGGTAAGCCAAACCCAGCCGGGGACGAACGTTGTCGCGCTTGGGCTTGGGAACTACGTCTCCCACCACCACGTTGATGTTTTTCGGATAGTAGAGGCTGACCAGCGTGTACGTGCCCGGCGCCACGACTACGTTGCCTGAGACCGGATCCCAGTTGGCCATCTTGCCGTCCTTGTACACCGGGGTGCCGTAGTAATCCCACCGCAGCCCGTAATCCACCGTGAGCCGGGAGTTGACGCGGAAGGAATCGGCCAGATACAACCCGATCTGGTGCTGACGGATCAGGCGATTGACTTGCGCCACCTGGCGCGAACTGGTTGCAGGGTAGCCCAATAGAAAATCCGCGTAGGGCAGGCCCGTGTAAGCGCCGCTGAAGGTGAAGGCGCCGTAAACGGTCAGAGGCACTTCGCCGTTCTGGAAGAAATACCGCGTGTAATCAATTCCGCCCTTGATGGTGTGACGCCCGCGGATCCAGCTCAGCGAATCGCGGAAAACGAAGGAACCGTCGCTGTGCGCAATGTCTTTCTTTTCCCCGCCGCCGTGCGCCATGATGAGGCCGGTGAGGCCCGGGATGGTCACGTTCGGGAAGCCCATGGCTTCGAAGCCCTGGGGATTGACGCCTTGCAGATTGAGCGTGGTGACCACCGAATTGCCGCGTGGGGGATCCACGTCCGCCTCGCTCTCGCCCTGTTTGATGCGCAGGCGGTTGCGCGCCATGGTCAGGTGGTTGACCAGGTTCGAGCTGAAGGCGTGCACGTCGGAGAAGACGAGGCTGCGGTAGCGCCAGGTGCGCGTGGCGTCGAGCGGGCGGCCGATGCTGCCCGGAACCACGGATGCCGTCTGGTTCTGGAGCCAGCGCATGTAGAACGTATGTTGCGAGGTCACCCGCTGGTCCCAGCGTCCCATCGGCCAGTTGCCGTTGTAGGTGTCGGGGCCGAAGCGGTGCAGCCAGAGGTAGTTGTCCGGCAACCGCTCGCCGGCATTGGGCAGCGGGTAATAGTTGAGGACGTAGTTGCGGGAGACGGTCTGGATGCGCGTGATGGGGATCAGGTTGCGCGGGAACGGCAGCCCGGTGCGTGGATCGCGGACGATCACCACCTTTCCGTTCGGGGCCGTTTCAGGGTCCAGGTACAATCCCAGATCGCCATCGCGCATCTTGCTGGTGGGCACCGTGGCCGAGAACGTCTGCTGATAGAGAAGCCGCTGGTACATGCCGCCGCCGTAGAGCCAGGTCCAGTCCGGGATGAGGTCCCACGCCAGCTCGCCGCCCGCCTCGCGCATGCGATAGCTGGCGTCCTGGGTATCGAAAAACGAGCGGGCGTTGAACGAGGGCGAGCTGTGTTTGTAGAACATCATGCCGTGCATGGTCTCGGAACCGCGCTTGGAGACCATGGCGAGGCTGACGGGCAGGGCGGAGGTTACGTCGGGGTTGGCCAGTCGGACCTCGACCACGTCCGTCACCAGCGGATTCATGCTTTGGTTGCTGGCGTTGTCCGGGGCTCCGTCCAGTGCCCAGGATTGCTGGCGGCGCGAGGAAATTCCTCCGATCACGGCGCCGCCCGGCACTCCCTGCACGCCGGGCGCGGTGGAGAGCAGCGGAAACAGGCTGGGATGGCGATCCGCCTGCGGTGCATCGTTCCACCGGCCCTTAAACTCGACCACGCTGCCCGTGTGGTTGCCGAAGAAGCGGATCGGAGGATTCTGCGGGCGGATGCGGTTGCTTTGGGCGGGATCGCCCGGAGTCAGACGCGCGTCGAAGCGGCGGACTTCACCCGGCTCCAGTCGGATACCGTCAGCCTCGAAGGCCTGGTAGCCGGTCTCTTCGATGAGGATGTAGTAGAGGCCGGGTCTCAGGTAGGGGGCTTCGTAGCGACCGGCCGAATCGGTCACGCAGCGGCGCACCACCACGTTGGTGATCACGTCGGCCACGTAGACCGTCATGCCTTCCAGCGGCTTGCCCTCGGAGTCCTGCACCACGCCCCATAGCGTGCCCATCTCGGACTGTGGCCACAGTGGCCCGCCAAGCAACGCGAACAAGCACGCGGCTGCGGCGAATCTCAAGGACATGAAACCTCACCAGTCGGGATTGCCCGCGCCGGCCTGCGAGCGGGATGTACCCGGAAAGAGCCGACCTTCAAGGCGAGACACCGGCTCCGGGCATCAACTCACCAATATAGCCGTTCGTGCGGGGGCGACGCCGGGTTGACCCGACCCCGAGCGAATTGGCATCCTGAGCTTAGCGGCTCTCATGAACGCACCGAACCGCAGGACCCGGTTGCTGTTGGCGGCTCTCTGGCTATTACCCCTCTGCGCCCTGGGCCAGCAGACCGCCCAGCAGCAGCCGCCCGGCCAGCCCGCCGAAGTCCAGCAGCCTGCCGCTGCCGCACCTGCGAGGCTGGAGCGCTTCGCTTTCGGTTTTCGTCTTCGAACGTTGCCCTTCGAACGCCTCAGCGTCATGCGTGAGGCCACCTCCATGCAGACCACCTTCCAGGGCGGCACGGCCTATGACTTCAACGCCACCACGACGTCCAAGTCCCCGGTGGTGGGTGGCGGCCTCGAGCTGGAGTTCCGACTCGCGCCCCGCTGGCGGCTCACCGCCGACCTGTTGTTCCACCGCCTGCGCTACGATTCCTCTGCGGCCACGTTTTGGGGTCGCGATGATCCCGCCACGGGCAACGACGAACGCACTCAATCCAGCGTGACCGAGCAGAGCAAGGGCCGACTTTGGGACTTCCCCGTCATGCTCCATCGCCGCGGTCTGCGCGCTTCCGGCCCGCTGTCCCACGTCTGGTTCGGCGCCGGGGTGGCGGCTCGCACCGTATCCGATGTGCGCACTCGGGCCCAAATCAAGAGTCCCGACGGATCGGAAAGGGTGGACTATCATTCGGTCACTCCTTCGCGCCGCAACCTGGCCGGGGTTGTGGTGTCTTTCGGTTTGCGCATCGTAGACGATTTCAATATCAAGATCACCCCCGAGGTCAGGTTTACCCGCTGGAGCGGGGCGACGTTCGCTGCCGGCACCACGCGCTCGCCCCGGAACCAGCTCGAGTTCGGGATCGGCTTTACGCGTTGAGGAGGGCGGAGCGGAGCGCTTATTCTTGCATTGATTCTTTTTATGAAAATCGGCCCTTGCATTTGAGCCGCTTTTAGGCTATCCTGAGGAGTAACGATGAGGTCGCCGCTCCGCTCTGGTTCCCGCGCAGGCGCCCTCGTCGTGTCTCCGCTGGCCCTCGCGATCGTCATCATTATCATTAGCGTCGGGGTCATCGTAGCTGGCCCCGCCTGATACGGCTTGCGGAGTAGTTCCCAGGCCATCGGGCGGGGCGGGAAGCCCAGCGCGATGGCCTTTTTTGTTTAGCGCAGAATTCCCGAAAGAAGGAGTTAGCGAGACGCCATGCCGAACCTGATGAGCGGCGCGCGCATTCTGGTGGAATGCCTGGTGCGCGAAGGTGTGGATTGCATCTTCGGCTATCCCGGCGGTGTGACTCTGCCGGTCTATGACGTACTTTACGACCACCCGATCCGTCACGTGCTCATGCGGCACGAAGAGAACGCGGCTTTCGCTGCCTCGGGCTATGCCCGTTCCACGGGCCGGGTGGGCGTATGTTGCGCCACTTCCGGGCCGGGCTCGACCAACCTGGTCACCGGCCTGGTGGATGCGCTGATGGACTCGGTCCCCATCGTGGCCATCACCGGACAAGTGAGCACCAAGGCCATTGGCAGCGATGCCTTCCAGGAAGCCGACACCTTCGGGATCACGCGCTCCTGCACCAAGCACAACTATCTGGTGAAGAATCTCAAGGATCTGCCAGCCGTAGTGCACGAGGCCTTTTACATTGCTTCCACGGGGCGGCCGGGGCCGGTGCTCATTGATATTCCCAAGGACGTGCTGCAAGGGCAGGCCCATTACACTCCCGTTTCGGCCATTCACCTGCCCGGCTACAAGGTGATCACGGAAGGCCACACCGGGCAAATCCGCCGCGCTGCGCAGATGATCTGGGAAGCCGAGCGTCCGCTGGTTTACGCCGGCGGCGGCATCATCAGCTCGGGCGCTCATCAGGAGCTGCGCGAGCTGGTCGAGCTGATAGACGCGCCTGCCGTGCTGACCCTGATGGGACTGGGTGCTTTGCCCGGCGATCATCCCAATTTCATTTCCATGCCTGGCATGCATGGCTCCTATGCGGCGAACATGAGCATGACGCATGCCGACCTGCTGATCGCGCTGGGCGTGCGCTTCGACGACCGCGTCACCGGGCGCCTGTCGGCGTTCGCGCCGCACGCCAAGGTCATTCACGTGGACATTGATCCCGTGGAGATCGGCAAGAACCGGGCAGCCGATCTGCCCATCGTGGGCGACGCCAGGCGCGTTCTGGCCAAGCTGCTCAAGGTGCTGCGCGATACGCTGGGCGAACGCGAGCGCAAGGCCGAAGCGCGCAGGGCGTGGTGGCGGCAAATCCGTGCCTGGCAGCGAGAGCACCCGTTGGAGCCGGTGTTCTCCGATACCGAGATCAAGCCGCAGCACTTGATGGTGGAGATTGACCGTCTGACCAATGGCGAGGCGATCATCACCGCTGACGTCGGCCAGCACCAGATGTGGGCTGCCCAGTTCATCCGTTTCAAGAAGCCCCGGCACTGGCTGTGCTCAGGCGGCTTGGGCTCGATGGGCTTCGGGTTGCCCGCGGCCATCGGAGCGCAGTTTGCCTGGCCCGACAAGCTTGTGGTCGCGGTGGTCGGCGATGGCGGTTTTCAGATGTCCATTCCCGAGCTGGCCACCATCGCCTCCAACCGCCTGCCCATCAAGGTCGTCATTTGCAACAACGGCTACCTGGGCATGGTTCGGCAATGGCAGACCCTGTTCTACAACAACCGCCTGTGTGCAGTGACCATGGAAGGCTTCCCTGACATCGAGAAGCTGGGGGCTGCCTATGGGATTCCGGGTCGCATCGTCGAGCGTCCCGAGCAGCTCAGCCGGGCCCTGGAAGAGGCGTTCCGTGAGCCCGGTCCTTATCTGCTCGATGTGCGCGTCTCGCCCGAGGAGAATGTCTACCCCATGGTGCCGGCCGGCGCCGCGCTCAACGAAATGGTCCTGGGGCCGCCGCGCCCTGTGCCTGTTCCCAAGTAGGAGCTGCTTATGCTGCAAGTGATTTCGCTGCTGGTGGAAAACAAGCCGGGCGCCCTGATGCGCGTTACCGGAGTGCTGAGCGCGCGGGGTTACAACATCGAGAGCCTCACGGTGGCGCGAACCCTGGATCCCACGCTATCGCGCATGACCATCGTCGTGGATGTGGACCCGGCGCTCCGCCGCCAGGTGATCAAGCAGATGAACCGCCTGGTCAACGTCCTGCAAGCCAGCGATCTGACCGAGGAACGCGCCGTAGCCCGCGAGATGGTGCTGCTGCGCGTGCGCGCTCCGTTGGAGAGCCGCACCGCGATTCTCAAGGAAGCCGAGATTTTCTCCGCCCGCGTGGTGGATTCCTCGGTCGAAGGCTTCGTGCTCGAGGCCTCGGGCGATCCCGAAAAACTGGATGAGTTCATTGACGTCATGCGCGCTTACGGAGAGATCGAGGTGACGCGCTCGGGGATCGTGGCGGTATCGCTGGAGCCGCGTCGGTTGCGCCTCTCCCCGCCGGTGCCCACCGGCAGGGCCGAGCGCGAAGAGGCTGCCTCGCGGCTGGGCGACGTATCGAGTTCTTGAATCCCAGAACTGGAGCAGACATGGCGAAACGCTACTACGAACAAGACGGAGATCTGAAGTATCTGGAGGGCCTGACCGTGGCGGTGATCGGATACGGCAGCCAGGGTCACGCCCACGCCCTCAACCTGCGCGATTCCGGCATCCGGGTGGTGGTGGCCGAGAAGGCCGGCACGGCCAACTGGGACAAAGCCAAAGCGGCGGGCTTCCAGGTGGTTTCTGCCGCCGAAGCCGCCCGCCTGGGCGACATCATCATGATCCTGGTGCCGGACATGTTGCAGCCCGCCCTCTACCGCGACGAGATCGCGCCGCAACTCAAGCCGGGCAAGACGTTGATGTTTGCGCACGGCTTCAACATCCACTACGGGCAGATCGTTCCCCCGCCCGATGTGGACGTGTCCATGATTGCCCCCAAGGCGCCCGGCCACCGCGTGCGTGAGCTGTTCAAGGAAGGGGTGGGAGTGCCGGCGCTGGTGGCCGTGCACCAGAATCCCTCCGGGCTGGCGCTCCAGCGCGCCCTGGCCTACGCGCGCGCCTTGGGCTGCCTGAAGGCCGGCGTGATCGAAACCACGTTCAAGGAAGAAACCGAGAGCGATCTGTTCGGCGAACAGGCGGTTCTGTGCGGCGGGGTCAGCGAGCTGATTCGCGCCGGGTTCGAAACTTTGGTGGAAGCCGGTTACGCGCCCGAGATCGCCTACTTCGAGTGCTTGCATGAGCTGAAGCTCATCGTGGACTTGATCCAGGAAGGTGGCCTCAGCTACATGCGCTACTCGGTATCCGACACTGCGGAGTACGGCGACTACACTCGTGGCCCGCGCGTCATCAACCAGGCGGTGCGCGAGGAAATGCGCAAGATTCTCGCCGAGGTCCAGTCCGGGCAGTTCGCCCGTGAGTGGATCGAGGAGTATACCAAGAACGGGCTCAAGAACTTTCTGGCCATGCGCGAGGCGGCTCGCAACCAGCCCATCGAGATCGTGGGCCGCGAGCTGCGCCGCATGATGCCGTTCCTCAAGAAAGAAAAAGAAGCTGGCGTACCGGTAGACCAGCCGAGCGCTGCCGGCGCCTGAGGACTGCGGCGGGCTGCGGCCCGCCGCTTTTTGTTTTTCGAGGCAGTCTATGAGGATCTACACCTTCGACACCACGTTGCGTGATGGTACCCAGGGCGAAGCCGTCTCTTTCACGGTGGAAGACAAGCTCATGATCGCCCAGAAACTCGATGAGCTGGGCATTGACTACATCGAGGGCGGCTGGCCGGGATCCAATCCGCGCGACAAGGAGTTCTTTGCGCGGGCCCGCGAGCTCAAGCTCAACCACGCCCGCCTGACCGCTTTTGGCTCCACGCGCTTCGCCAGGAACCGCGTGGACCGGGATCCCAATGTGCGCGCCTTGATCGAGGCCCAGACTCCCGCGGTCGCCATCTTTGGCAAGACCTGGGACTTCCATGCCCGACGCGCCCTCGGCATCACCGAAGAGGAGAATCTCAAGCTGATCTCGGAGACCGTGCGCTACCTCAAGGACCACGGTCGCGAGGTCATCTTCGACGCCGAGCACTTCTTCGATGGCTACAAGGCCAATCCCGACTTCGCCCTGCGCTGCCTGGAGGCCGCCAAAGAGGCCGGGGCCGACGTGCTTTGCTTGTGCGACACCAATGGTGGAACCCTGACCTCGGAGGTGGCGAGCATCGTGGCCGAAGTGCGCCGTCGCTTTGACGGGACGCTCGGCATCCACTGCCACAACGACGCCGACCTGGCGGTGGCCAACACCCTGGCTGCCGTCGAACAGGGTTGCACGCACGTGCAGGGCACCATCAACGGCTACGGGGAACGCTGCGGCAACGCCAACCTCTGCTCGATCATCGCCAACCTCGAGCTGAAGATGGGACACACCACGATCGGGCGCGAGCGGCTGGCGAATCTCACCTCGGTGGCGCGGTTCGTGGCCGAGCTGGCCAACCTGCCTCTGCGCGCCGACCAGCCTTACGTCGGCCGCAGCGCCTTCGCCCACAAGGGAGGCGTTCACGTCAGCGCGGTGCTCAAGGATTCAGCCACCTACGAACACATTCCGCCGGCGCTGGTGGGCAATCGCCAGCGCGTCCTGCTTTCCGATCTGTCGGGGCGCGGGAACATCCTTTACAAGCTCAAGCAACACGGCCTGGCCGACCGGCTGCCGGAAGAGGCGCGCCGGGAATTGCTGGAGCGCATCAAGCACCTGGAATACCGGGGCTACGAACTGGAAGCCGCCGAAGGTACGTTTGAACTCCTGGTCCGTGAAGCGCTCCATCCCGGCGTGCGCTTCTTCGATCTGGTCAGTTTTGAAGTGACCACCAGGATGGAGGACGACCGGCATTCGCGCACCGTGGCGACTGTCACCGTCAAGACCAAGGATGGCGTGCATTCGGCTACAGCCAGCGGCCACGGTCCGGTCCACGCCCTCGACCTGTGCTTGCGTCAGTGCCTGTCCACTATTTACCCCTCCATCGCACAGGTCCGCCTGACCGACTATAAGGTGCGCGTGCTCGATTCGAAAAAGGGAACCGCGGCTCGGGTCCGCGTCCTCATCGAGTGGTCGGATAACCGGCGGAGCTGGACGACGGTGGGCGTTTCCGACAACATCATCGAGGCGAGCTGGCGAGCCCTGGTGGATGCCATCCGCCTGGAGCTGATGCGGTTGAGTGAGCAGGACGAGACCATCGAGAAGGTGGTCGAGGATTACTGCTGGGGCGTCTGAAAACAAAGGGCTGGCGGGGGAAGTCCCTCGAACTCTCCCGCCAGCCGTCAGAGTCAGATCGTTGCCCTTCGGCCGTAGCCGAACCCGCCGCGGCCGAAACCGCCCATTCCGAAGCCCAGACCCAGGCCGCAGCCGCGCGGGCAAAGCTTGTCCAGCTTGTCGCGCTGCTCCTGGGTGAGCAGACTACGGAGCTGGGCCATGGTTTGGGCCTGCGCGGTGATCCGTTCGGCGTGCAGCGTACTCAGGCTCTGGGCGAGCTGCTGGATGGTCTGGGCGGAAGCGCCGGAGCGCACTGCCTCCTGGAGCTTGGTGCGGATTTCGACCTCCTTCTGCCAGGCCGCCTGAATCCTGGCCTGAAGGGCCTCCAGGGCGGACTTGAACTGGGCTTTCTGGCCCTCACTCAGGTTGAGGTAGGTAGCCAGGAAGTCCAGTCGCCGCTCCAGGCGCTCCTGGGCCGTCGGGGCGGCGCCGGTTGCGCTGCCACCGCGCCATCCGCGGCCCCACTGCGCAGCCGCTGCTCCTGCGAGTAGCATTCCCGCCAGTGAAACTGTGAGTAGCTTTTTCATTGCCTTTTCCTCCATCAGGGATTGACGTGCTTCGCCCTCTTTCGGTACAAGCCGGTTGCCAGGCGGACCGCTTCGCAGAATCTTGCAGTTAGCGCCGCCCCGCGCCCAACCCCGCGCATCTCTTGCAGGCGCCAACCCGGTGACCGCGCAACTTTTGCACGCCCGGGCAAAGCTGCGTTGTATATTCGTAGCTTCGGCGGTGCGCTACTTTTTCAGCCTGCGTTTTCCGCAAGTGCGCCGGATTCTGCTCGTCGAGAGCGGCTCGCGCCACTTGATCGAGCAGTTGGTTCCCATTCTGCGCCAGTACTGGCCGGAAGCGCCCATCGGTCTGGTGACCTGCTATGCGGGGTTGCCTGCGGTGCTGGCGTCGGAGGCTTCCACCGAGGTCTTCCACGTAGCCAACTTTCAGGGGCGCGCGGGTCGCAAGCGCCTTTACGCCGAGCTGAGGCGTCGCGGCTACGACATCATGGGCATTCTCTGCACCGGCGAGCCCATCATGACGAAATGGAAGTGGGCGCTGGCGCTGCATGTTCCGGCCAAAGTGTTCATCGTCAACGAAAACTGCGATTTCTTCTGGCTGGACCGCACGCAGTTCCACACCATGGCCCGCTTCATCGCCCACCGTGCGGGCATGGGAGGCGCCAGGGCGGCGCCGGCGCTGCTCCGGCTGTTGCTTTTCCCCCTGACCTTGCTGTACTTGCTCGCGTACGCCGCGCTGGCTCACGCGCGCCGCCAATGGAACCTTCGCTTCAGGAGAGTGCATCCATGAGGGTCGTAGTGGTCGAACAACCGGGAGGGCCCGAGCAACTGCGGATCGTGGAGATGCCCAAGCCGGAGCCGGCCCCAGGCCAGGCGCTGGTGAAGATCGCCGCTGCCGGCGTCAACTTCATTGACATCTATCACCGGACGGGACTCTACAAAGTGGACCCGCCCATCACGCTGGGCATGGAGGGAGCCGGGGTGGTCGAGGCGGTAGGCGGGGGAGTTACGGAAGTGGCGCCCGGCGACCGCGTTGCGTACGCCATGGCGCGCGGCTCCTATGCCGAGTACGCCGTGGTGCCTGCCTGGATGCTCGTCAAGCTGCCGCCCGCGCTCGACTTCCAGTCCGCCGCGGCTGCGATGCTCCAAGGCATGACCGCGCACTATCTCACGCACTCCACCTACCCGCTCAAGGCGGGCGATTCCTGCCTGATCCACGCAGCCGCGGGCGGCGTGGGCCTGCTCCTGGTCCAGATGGCCAAGATGCGCGGGGCGCGTGTGTTCGGGACGGTGTCTACGCCGGCCAAGGCCGAGCTGGCGCGCCAGGCCGGCGCCGACGTGGTGATTCTCTATACCGAGCAGGATTTCCTCGAGGTGGTGCGCCGGGAGACGAACGGGCGTGGCGTGGACGTGGTTTATGACTCGGTGGGCGCGGCTACGTGGGAGAAGAGCCTGGATTGTCTGCGGCCGCGCGGCATGATGGTGTCGTTCGGCAACGCCAGTGGCCCGGTGCCGCCGTTCCAGCCTCTCATCCTGAGCCAGAAAGGATCGCTCTTTCTGACTCGTCCGACGCTGGGGCATTACACAGCGACCCGCGAAGAACTGCTCTGGCGGGCAGGCGACGTGCTTGGGTGGGTGCAGGACGGGCGTTTGAAACTGCGCATCGAGCGGGTTTACAAGCTCGAGGAAGCGGCCGAAGCCCATCGCGCCTTGGAGTCCCGCGCCACCAGCGGCAAACTGCTCATCGTGCCGGAGTGAGAGTTGCGGCGCGGCTCGGGTCAGAGTCAGTCTCGCGCTGCCAGAGTGTGTTTTGTGGCCGCCACTGGGCTCCTGACTCCCGTGGCGGACGCCTTTCAGTCGTTCGATATAGCCAGACAACTGGCTCAGCATTCCCCCGACCCCTTTCCGATCGGGATCGCTTTGCTCCGTTTCTCCCAGCTCGGCGCGCATCTGCCCGCGGATGCAGTGGCAGGTTACATGAGTGACCTGCTGCCCGGGGACCGGGCCGCTGTGGATCGCTGGGCGCGGGATTGGGCGTAGGACTGAGCTCCTGCGCGTTCCTACTATTGCGGTGGCCGCGGGCGCTTGAGGCGCTGAGTCCCTCCGGGCAACATTTGCTCGCTGCTAACCTGATCTTCTATGGCGCAAGACCCACGACCTCTGGTGGCCATCGTCATGGGCAGCAAGTCCGATTGGGAAACCATGCGGCATGCCAGCGAAATGCTGACCTCGTTCGGCGTGCCGCACGAGTGTCGC
>JAPWUP010000062.1 GCA_028275505.1 Bryobacteraceae bacterium | reverse complement strand
CCAGCGCGCCCGGCGTCAGGTCTGTTTTCTGCTTGGGCGTGGGCTGGTACTGGGGCAGACGGTCGGCGAAACGCGTCGGTCCCTGCACGTCTACCCAGGCGCAGGCCAGCACCTTGCTCCGGTCTTCGGGAGGAACCCAGAAACCGCCGAAGCTCCAACCGGGGCCGAAGGTCAGAGCTACTTCCATATCTCGCCTGGCCGCCTCGCGGATCGCGTGACGCACCATTTGCTTCCATTCCCGCGAAAGGTAGGGAATGAGGCCTTTCTCGTACCAGCGCCAGCAGCTCATGATCTCCACGCCGCCCATGCCCTGCCGGTACATTTGCTCAAGCTGCCAGGTGATGCCTTCGGCGGTAACAGCGTTGCCCGGCCACCACCAGCGCGTGTGCGGGCGACAACTGCGCGGCGGCATCGTCCAGCCCGCCTTGAGCCGGTCCAACAGGGAGCCCTCCGCCGAAGCCGCCGCTGTGCCGCCAGACCACAGCCAGCGACCCAACCCGCTTAACGCGCCGACAAAGCTGCGCCTCGAAATCCGCATGAAAGCCGTCCTCCCCTTTGAAAACTAGAGTTCTGTATCACAGACTGCGGCCGCCACGCAAGGGACAGCGCACCTGGCGTCGGGCTTGGGACGCGGAGGCCCAGACCGCATCGTTGGCGCGTAGCCTGGCCGCGAGGTGCGCTCTGGACTCGCCCCGGGCGTTTGGACGGGGACGCAGGCCCGCCAGAGGTTCGCACCAGAAAGGGAGCTTGGGCCAGACATCATGGTGCGCCCCGCCGCAGCAGGTCGCGGCGCCACTAAGCTTCGCGAGCTTGGCACCCGGGAAGCTGTAAAATAGACCGCGCTGCGACTATGACCCGTCGTGAGTTCCTCAACCTGGCGACTGTTTCCTGTACTTCCGCGACGGCGATGGTAACGCCGCGGCGTCCCAACATTCTGCTTATCCTGGCTGATGACCTTGGCTTCAGCGATATCGGTTGTTACGGCAGCGAGATCGAAACGCCGAATCTGGACCGGCTTGCCCGACGGGGCGTGCGCTTCACGCAGTTCTACAACACTGCCCGGTGCTGCCCCACCCGCGCCTCGCTCCTCACCGGACTCTACCCGCACCAGGCAGGCGTGGGACATATGGTGAACACGGGGCGTCCTGACTATCCGGGTTACCGGGGAGATTTGAGCCCGCGCTGCGTTACGATCGCGGAAGTTCTGCGCTCCGCAGGGTACCGCACATTCATGTGCGGCAAGTGGCACGTAACCCCGGTCAGCGAATCGAAACATAACTGGCCGCTCCAGCGAGGGTTCCAACGCTTTTACGGCACGATCCACGGCGCCGGGAGTTATTATGATCCCGTCTCACTTACTGAAGGCAACGAGCCTGCGAAACCCGACCGCAGCGAGTACTACTACACCGACGCCCTGGCTGAGCGCGCGGTGCAGTACATCCGCGAGATGGCGGGCAAAACAGAGCCTTTCTTCCTTTATCTTGCTTTCACAGCGCCGCACTGGCCCCTTCACGCACGGGAAACTGACGTAGCCAGATATTTGGGGCTTTACAAGCAAGGCTGGGACGCACTCCGCCAGGAGCGTTATCGGCGGATGGTGGAATTGGGCATCATCGAGAGGCGCTGGCAGCTTGCGCCACGGGACCCGCGGGCGCCCGCCTGGGATGAAGCACCGCACAAGGAGTGGCAGGTGCGACGCATGGCGGTCTATGCTGCCATGGTCCACGCCATGGATCGCGCGATCGGCCGCGTGCTCGAGGCCTTGGAACGCAGTGGCGCCTACGAGGACACGCTCATCATGTTCCTCTCCGACAACGGTGGCTGTGCCGAGGAACTCGGTCCGAAAGCGCAAGGCCTGCATATACCCCGGTTGACCCGTGACGGCAGGCCAGTGCGGGTGGGCAACCTGCCCGAAGTGATGCCGGGTCCCGAGGACACGTACCAGAGCTACGGCCTGGCATGGGCTAATCTTTCCAACACCCCGTTCCGGCTTTACAAGCATTGGGTCCACGAGGGCGGCATCGCCACGCCTTTCATCGCGCATTGGCCACGACGCATTCGCCGGGCGGGCGTCGTCATCCACCATGCTGCCCACATCATTGACCTCATGCCAACCTGTCTCGACGCAGCCGGCGCGAAATATCCATCGGAGCGCCAGGGAACTCCGGTGCTGCCGCTGGAGGGCGTCAGCCTGTTGCCGCTGATCACGGGCGAGGCCGCCTTGGACGAGCGCACGCTTTACTGGGAGCACGAGGGGAACCGTGCGGTCCGTCAAGGGCGATGGAAACTGGTCTCCCGGCACCCGGGTACCTGGGAGCTCTACGACATGGAGGCCGACCGTACCGAGACGAACGACGTAGCGGCGCAGCACCCCGATCGAGTTCGCGAAATGGCTGCCCTTTACGAGAAATGGGCGGCGCGCTGTGGCGTCGAACCTTGGGAAAAAGTGCGGCCGCCCAAGTGAAGAAGAACCGGTTGCGCACCAGCCGAGTTGTGGCCGTGGCCGCCACGCATGAATGGAGCGAAACTGAGCGAGCCGGGCGCAACGGTTCCGCAGCAGCGCAAGCAAGAAAACTCCCGAGTTACAATGCTGTCCGACACAGCTTTCGGAGCGCATATGGGGGACTTCTCAGGCAAGGGAGGCGGATATGACCCGTCGCTCATTTCTGGGCGCCAGCGGCGCGTTGTTTAGCAACGGCGCGCCTTCGAAAGGCACGCAGGAACGCAAGCCAAACGTTCTGCTCATCATGGCGGACCAGCATCGGGCCGGGCTGACGCGCCGGAGCGGCTACGCGCTGGACACGATGCCTGCCCTGGACAGTCTGGCTGACCGTGGCCTGAGCTTCGATCTGGCGTATACCACGGCGCCGTTGTGCGTGCCCGCGCGCGTCAGCATGCTGACCGGCCGCTGGCCGCACGCCCACCGCGTACGCGAAAATGCCGGCGCCAAGCACGCCTTCTTCGAACAAGATTTGTTCGACATATGCAAGGCGCTCGGCTACCGGCGAGGCCTGGTCGGCAAGAACCATTCGCATCTGGGGCCGGACAAGATGGACTATTTTCGTCCTTACTCGCACAACGGCGCGCTGAAGCCCACGCCGGTCACGCCGGATGAGGCCAAATTTGACGCCTGGTTGACGCAACTCAATCACGGCGTAGGCAAGCAGCCCACGCCTTTTCCCGTCGAGCTCCAGTTGCCATACAGGATCGTCTCTCATGCGCTGGAGTTTCTGAAGGAGACCGGCGACCAGCCGTTCCTGCTCTGGGTCAGCTTTCCGGAGCCTCATAATCCCTACCAGGTCCCCAAGCCTTATTTCGACATGTTCCCGCCTGAAAGCGTGCCATCCCGATGCTGCGGGCCGGAGGTTTTGCAAAAGAAAAGTTTCAAGTGGCGCTGGCTGCGGGGGCTTCAGGAAGCGACTTACCCAGGCTACGACGATTACTGGCAGCGGACCAAGTCGAACTATCTGGGCATGCTCCGGCTGATTGACGACCAGCTCGCCCGGCTGTTCCGTTATATGGACGAGCGCGGCCTTTGGGAGAACACGATCGTCGTCTACGTTTCCGATCACGGGGACTATCTGACGGATTACGGGCTCATGCGCAAGGGCGTCGGACTGCCGGAAGCGCTGGTGCGGATTCCCATGGTCTGGGCCGGTTACGGCATCCAGGCGCGTGCCGCGGACCGGCTCTTTGTCTCGCTGGCAGACGTGATGCCCACTCTCTGCGAGGCCCTGGGCGCCGAGATTCCCCGCGGCACGCAGGGCCGGAGTTTGTGGCCGCTGCTGCGCGGACAGCCTTTTCCGCGTGAAGAGTTTCGCAGCGTGTATGCAGAAGTGGGATTCGGTGGCCTGCACTATGACGAGCGCGACAACTTACCCTATTCCATAGCTCAAGGGGGTCCGACCGGCGCACCGCGGAGCTTCGACGAACTGAACCCCTGCACCCAGAGCGGCTACACCAAAATGGTGCGCATGGGTTCCTGGAAACTCGTCTTCGACATGTTGGGCAACGGGGAACTGTATAACCTCGAGGAAGACCCGTACGAACTGGACAACCGTTATGGCAGGCCCGAGGTTGCCGGGATCCAGATGCAGTTGCTCGAAGAACTTCTGGCGTGGACGATCCGAACGCAGGACACCCTGCCCACCGCCCGCTATGCCGTAAAGTGGGCCAGCCGGGGCTGGTACGCGCCCTACCGCCGCAGGCCATGATGCTCAGGGCGACATCGCAGCGTCCGGCGGATTAATGCGGAAGGGACTTACGCCAGTCCCGAAGCAAGCCGAGCAGGCGGTCTCTCTGCGCTGGAAGCTTCCCGGATAGGTTCGTGGTTTCCCCAAGATCTTCCTTCAGGTTGTAAAGCTCGATCGTTGCGTCGTCGTAGAACTCGATGAGCTTGAAATTGCCTTGACGAACAGCGCCTGAAGAGCGCCCGCCGAGGAAGTGCGGCTTTTCCAGAGGGTAATGCCAGAACAGCGTGCGCTCCTGATACTTGCGGGGATCTTTGAGCAGCTCCTGGATGGGAATCCCGTCCAATTTCTGCGGCGCCCGCGTTCCGGCGATGGCAAGAAACGTCGCATAGAGATCCATGGAAACTACAGGGACAGCGCTGACCGAGCCGGGTTTGCCGAATCCCGGACCGGCCACAATCAGCGGCACACGAATGCCGCCCTCGTACAAGGTGGATTTGCCTGCTCTCAATGGGGCGTTCGATGTAACCCGCTCCTCGCCGCCGTTGTCCGAACTGAACACCACGACCGTGCGGTCGGCCAGCCCCAGACGACGAAGGGTATCCCATATCATGCCCACGCCTTGGTCAATGCTCTCGATCATTGCTGCCAGCTCGGGGTTGTTCCGTTTCTTGCCGGCGCCGGGCTTGCTGGCGTACTTCTTCACCAGCTCGGGCTTTCCCGCAAGCCGTGTGTGTGGAGCGTAGTGTGACAGGAAAAGGAAAAAGGAGCGCGTGCGGTTACGCTCGATGAACTCCACCGCCTCCTCGCTGAGGCGGTCGGTCAGATATTCGTCGGGCCGGCGGGGCTGGACTTCCTTCATGTGCTGGTAAGGCGGGAAATAATAGCCCGGCCCGATGTAACTGGATTCCGAGCAAATCACTTCATCGAAACCATGCAACTTGGGATCCCCCTTGCGCAGGGCGTAGTCACCCATCAGGTGCCATTTGCCGATCAAGCCGCAGTGGTAACCGGCGGTCTTGAGGGCTTTGGGGAGGCTGAAGTAATGAGGCGATAGATACCTGGGATCGTCGGCGCGGAGATAGTCCGTAATTCCCACGCGTGCCGGGTGGAGCCCGGTCATGATAGCGGCGCGGGTGGGAGAGCAGACCGGCGCTGCCGCGTAAGCATCCGTGAAGCGCACGCCGCGGGTGGCGAGAAGGTCGAGGTTGGGAGTTTCGTTAAAAGAATTTCCATAGCAGCCCAGCTCGGCCCAACCCAGGTCGTCGGCCAGGATAAATACGATGTTGAGCGGCCCGTGTGACGTCTGCAGCCGGGCGGGCAGGGAACTGGCGCCTACTGCGCACAGGAAGTCACGGCGTGAAACAGACATCATAGCGGGATTCCTCCGCCAAGGGTGCCACGAAGAGTTTGCTGCGGAACCCGGAACGTCGGCCTCGAACTCCGGCCTGCGCTGACATAGAAGCCTGCCAGACTGTCCCAGTATTGTAACGGTTCGCGGAGTGGCCGGGGGATGCCCCGCTGGCCTGAACTGCCTTTCAAGGTTCCGTGCTGCGGAGCGCAGGGTTCGAGAAGTCCTCGGCCCCGCCGGCAAAAGGAGGCGATTGTTTGCGAGTCGAGGTTCCCGGTCGTCAGGAACCTGGTCTCCGGGGTTGCTCCGGGAAATACTTGCGCAGGATCTCCTTCAGCATTCCAAGGTCCTGCTTGACGCCGCTTGCGGTCATGATAATGTTGCGGTCCACCGTCCAGTTGCGCTCGTACCACGTGCACGCCTCGAACGTGTCGTTGTGTTCTCTCATCCAGCGTCGCAGCTTGTTGCGGTAATGCTCGAGCCGTGCGCGATGAGCGCGCTCGCCCGCCAGGTTCCGCATTTGTAAGGGATCGGCGCGGTGGTCAAAGAGCAGCTCCTTGCCGTCCGCTCGAAATATTGCGTACGTGTACTGGCCATCGCGCAAGGCTCGCCACTCCGAACCGTCGCGCCATGCCGCAGTGGTGCCCATACCTTGCAAGTAGGCCGCATCGGGAACGCGAGACGACCTGCCTGACAGATAACTGGAGAAGTCAAAACCTTCGACGGCGCGCGGGATGGGCAGGCCCATCAGGCCGAGCAAAGTGGGCATGATGTCCGGCGAGCTGAAGCATACGTCTGTGACCCCGGGCTTCAGGCGGCGTGGCCACCGAAGCAGGAACGGCGTCCGCACGGCCTCTTCGTAAAAGATATTTTTGGCCCGCCGCCCATGTGCTCCGAACAGCTCGCCATGATGGGAAGTGAAAACCAGGATCGTATCTTCTGCCAGCTTCAGCTCATCCAGCGCGCTCATCAGGCGCCCCAGAGCCCGATCCAGGCTGCGCGTCTGCGCATAGTAAACCCGCATGAATTCCGGCAGTCGCTCGATGAATTGCGGGCTCATGCGCGCCCAGTTATCGGCATAAGGATCGGGCGTGAGCGCGAAGTTAGGCGGCCGCGAAAACCGTACCTCGTGGAATGCGGCAAGGTCCTCGGCGGGCACGTTATCCGGTGTCCAGGGATCGTGCGGTGGGCCCCACAGCAGGAATACCGCAAAGGGACGCCCCTGCGCGCTCGCTTCCTGTATGAATTCAATGGCCATCCGGGTCTGGGAGTCCGGCTCGTAGCCTGGATGAATCAACCGTTTGGGCTCGTCTCGAAAGTAAGGCGCGCGGAAGTAATTGTGGTTGAAATTATAGGCGGCCCAGAAGTCATCGAAGCCCAGACGGTAAGGTCCGGGCGGCACGAAGCCGTTTTCCGTGCGGTCGTGATGGCCTAACTCGTTCGCCCAAAGATGCCACTTCCCGATCAGGGCCGTGCGGTAGCCAGCGCGCGTGAGTACGTGACCAATGCATTCGTGCTCGGGGCTGAGGCGCAGTTCATTGATCACCATGCCCGTGCTGGAGGAATACTTCCCCGTCATCAGGGTGGCACGGAACGGTGCGCACAGCGGATGGGAAACGGTAGCTTGGCGGAAGTTCACTGACTGTCTGGCGAGGCGGTCCAGATTGGGGGTCTGAGCGAGCGAGTCGCCCGCGTAGCCGCAGGACGCGTACCGGAGCTGGTCGGCCAGCACGAAAACCAGGTTCGGCCGCTGGGGTGGAGCGGCGGCCAGCGCGCCGCCCGCGGCGGCGCCGCGCAGGAATTGTCTGCGCGTGCAGCACGGAGAGAGGCTGTCGAGAGCGGCAGTGATTTTCATCTTCGTAACCCGCTGGCGCCTATCTTAGTCCACCGGTGGAGCTACGCGAAGGCCCGGGTACGCGCGACTGAAGCCAAAGCTCGGCCGGCGACGGTCCGTGCGCCGTCGCGTACAGTTGAATTCGGACTTGCCACTCGGCCCGCCCAGTGGTAGTATATCCTCGGTTTTCCGGGTTTCACCGGGGGAGGGTATGACCATGAGGCGCGTTTTGGTCGGATGCGTAGTCCTGTCCGCGCTGGCCGTGGCGAGTTGGGGGCAGGAAGCCCGTGCGACGATCCTTGGCCGGGTCAGCGATCCGAGTGCGGCCGTGATCGTCGGCGCCAAAGTTCAGGCGACCAACATCGCAACCAATGCCGGCGCATCCTCGGTTACTAACGAGCAAGGTAACTACGAGATACCCTACCTGCTGCCTGGAATGTACCGCGTGGAGGTTCAGGCGCCCGGCTTCAAAAAGGCGGTCAGGGAGGGGATCGAGTTGCGCGTGGGAGACCGCATTACCTTGGACTTCACGCTGGAAGTGGGTAATGTTGCCGAGTCCATAGTAGTGACCGGAGAGACGCCGCTGCTGGAGGCCGCCAACGCTTCCATCGGAATGGTGATGGAAGAACGGCGCGTGACTGAACTTCCCATCGTGGGCGGGAATCCGTTTTACCTGGTGCGGCTGACGCCAGGCGTGATCTCCAGCGGCGGCCGATACGCGGGCAATCCCATGGATCAGGGAGCCGCCAGCGACATCATCGTCAACGGCACGCGGAGCGGTTCAAGCGAAGCCGCCGTGGACAATTTGCCCAACATGGCGGAGCGGAATTCGGTCTTTTCCCCGCCTCAGGACATG
Organism: Bryobacteraceae bacterium; assembly: GCA_028275505.1. GTDB lineage: Bacteria > Acidobacteriota > Terriglobia > Bryobacterales > Bryobacteraceae > DTHT01. Next base: position 14,085 of record JAPWUP010000062.1, on the reverse strand, counting down.
GTCCAGGAATTCCGGATCCATACGGCCAGCTTTGATGCCTCCATTGGTCATGCCGCGGGGGCGATTACAAACGTAAGCATGAAATCGGGCACTAATACTTTGCACGGCTCCAGCTATTACTTCGATTCCCGTATTCGGGCGGTCCCCTGGTTCACAAACCGTTTCATTTATGACCCTACCACCGGGCCAATCACGCCCGAAAAGAAAAAGCGCGCCCTGGAAGGGTGGCTCCACCAGCGCTGGGGCGCGACCATGGGCGGACCTGTCGTCCTGCCTCACCTCTACAACGGGCGAAATCAGACTTTCTGGACCTTCGGCTACGAAGGGCTGTATATTCGCCGGAATCTCACCGGAACCTATACCGTCCCTACGCTGGCTCAGCGCAAAGGGGACTTCTCGGACTTGCTGAAACTCGGCTCCCAGTACCAGATCTACGACCCCGCGACCATCGCTCCCGCTGCGGGTGGACGCTTCAGCCGCCAGCCGCTGCCCGGCAATATCATTCCCGCCAGCCGGATCGAGCCTATGGCCCTGAAGTTTCTTCCCTACTGGCCCGAGCCCAATCAGGCAGGCACGGCGGACGGGCGGCAGAACTATTTCCGTACGCGCAACATTGACCGCGACAACCGCACCATGGTGGGCCGCCTGGACCACAACTTCAGCCAGAACCACCGTTTCTTCTTCCGTCTCAGTAACAGCCAGCATGACAACAAAGAGAACACGCTGCCCACCATCGCGACGGGAACGATTCTCGACCGCACGGGCTACACCCTGGCGCTGGACGACGTTTACGTCTTCAACCCTCAGTTGCTCCTCAACGTACGTTACGGTCTCACGTATCAGCAGCCGCGGACCAGCCGCTTCAGCCAGGGTTTCGATCTGGCCTCCCTGGGTTTTCCTAAAAGCCTGATCGAGGAGATCCATACCAAGAATTCCCCAGCGGGCATCGCGTTTCCTCAAATCGTGGTAGACGGCCTCACCCAACTGGGCGACACAGGTGGCTCCATGCAGACCACTTACTATCACACCTTCGGCGCCACGGTTACCAAGATGGCTGGGAATCACAGCCTACGCATGGGTGGAGAATACCGGCTGCTGCGGGAGAATGGTTACAACTACGGAAACGTGGCGCCGCGCATGGACTTCGGTACCGCTTGGACGCGAGGCCCGTTCGACAATTCGCCGGCGGCGCCGATCGGCCAGGGGTTCGCTTCGTTTCTGCTGGGATTGCCGACCGGAGGTCAGATCAACATCAACGCTTCGCGTGCGGAGCAGTCCGGCTACATGGCCTGGTTCATTCAGGATGACTGGCGGCTCACAAGGCGGCTTACGCTCAATCTCGGCCTGCGATACGAATACGAAAGCCCGACCACGGAACGCTTTAATCGGACGATCCGTGGCTTTGACTTCCGTACCGAGAGTCCCATTGCCGCGCAGGCCATGGCCAATTACGCCAAGGCTCCTATCCCCGAGGTGCCACCTGCCAGCTTCCGCCCTGTGGGCGGGCTGCTGTTCGCGGGTGTCGGCGGCCAGCCTCGCCAGCTATGGAATGCCGACAGGAACAATTTCGCGCCGCGGTTTGGTTTTGCCTGCCAGCTCGATGGCAGAACCGTTTTGCGCGGCGGGTACGGCATCTTCTACGACGTGCTGGGCATTGACCGCTTCGATGTCAACCAAGGCGGCTTCAACCAGCCGACAAACCTCATCCCCAGCCAGGACAATGGCCTCACCTTCCGCGCCACCATGGCCAATCCATTCCCAGATGGGCTCCAACTGCCGCTGGGAGCAGCGGGTGGGCTGCGGACTTTTCTCGGACGCGGCGTCAGCTTTTTCAATGATCGGCCCCGCAACCCCTACAACCAGCGTTGGTCCCTGTCCGTCCAGCGAGAGCTGCCGATGCGCATTATCATCGAGCCGGCCTATGTGGGCAATCGGGCGGCCAAGCTGGCCATTTCGACCAATCTCAACCCGGTCCCGCGCCAGTACTACTCCACGCTCCCTTACCGCGACCAGGAGACCATTGACTATCTCACGGCTCAGGTGACCAATCCCTTTTACGGCATACCCGACTTCGCCGGCACGGGCCTGGGCAATGTTCGCGTGGCGCGCTCCCAGCTCTTGCGACCGTACCCGCATTTCCAGGACATTACGGTAAGCCTGCCCGCCGGCTATTCCTACTTTCACTCCTTGCAGATGCGAGCCGAGAAACGGATGGCGCGGGGCTTCAACTTCCAGGCAGCGTGGACCTGGTCGAAATTCATGGAGGCCACGAGCTATCTCAACGACACCGACCCCGCGCCCCACAAGGTCATCTCGGACCAGGATTTCACGCACCGCATCGTCGTCAGCGGCATTTATGAGCTGCCGTTCGGCAAAGGAAAACGGCTGGGCTCTAACGTGCGAGGCCTGCTCGATTGCCTGATCAGCGGCTGGCAATTGCAGGGTTGGTACGAGGGCCAGACCGGCGACACGCTGGGCTTTGGCAACGCCATTTTTTACGGCAACCTCAAGGATATTCCGCTGCCGGTCAGGGAACGAAAGGCCGAGCGGTGGTTCAATACGGAAGCCGGCTTCGAGCGCGATCCGCGCAAACAGCTGGCCTGGAATATCCGGACCTTCCCGTTGCGTTTCTCCGGGGTGCGTGCGGATGGCATCAACAACCTCGACCTTTCGCTTTTCAAAAACTTTGCTATTGGAGACCGATGGAAGGCGCAGTTCCGCATGGAAACGTTCAACACACTCAACCATGTGCAGTTCGGCGCACCCAACACCTCCCCCACTTCCTCGGCTTTCGGCACGATCACGGGTGAAAAGGGTCACGGCCAGCGACAGGTAACATTCGCTATCAAGCTCGCGTTTTGACAACCCGTGATCCGACTTTCGCATCACGGTGACGGCGAACAAGCCTGCTCTCGCACGCGGGCAGACACTGGGGCCCGGCCGGATTCACCGATGGGCTCACGGCGTCTGTGCTGTGCGAAGGGTAAGTTGCAGGCTAGCCGGCTCAACGGCGTATCGCCAGGTTCGACGCCGACCGGAAGTTTATAATGTACTGGTCCGGGTTCCCGCATGGCATTCGCCTGCGCCAGCCCGCTTTGCATGCGCCGGGTTTCGGGTCCCGCGAGAAAACCCGGAGGTCATTAAAGAATGCCCGATCGCGAGAGCGCCATCTCCATGACGCGCCGCAGTTTTGTTGCGGCCTGCGCGGGCGCGGCTTGCGCCTCTTCGCTCGCCAAACCGCCCAATGTGCTGATCCTGCTCACCGACGACCAGGGATATGGCGACCTTTCCTGCCACGGCAATCCCGTGCTAAAGACGCCAGCCCTGGACCGCCTGCACAGCGAAAGCGTCCGCTTCACCGATTTCCACGCCGCGCCGATGTGCACGCCGACCCGCGGTCAGCTTTTGAGCGGGCAGGACGCTTTGCGGAACGGCGCCACCTCGGTGACCGCCGGCCGCGCTGTGATCCGTCGCGAGCTGCCCCTGATGTCGGACATTTTCGCCGCCAACGGCTACGCCACTGGACTGTTCGGAAAGTGGCACGTGGGGGATAACTACCCTTACCGGCCCATGGATCGCGGCTTCCAGGAGGCCAAGTATTTCCTGGGCTGGGGCCTCGTTTCGGCGCCCGAGTTCGACAATGATTACTTCGACGGCCGTTACCGCGATCGCGGCGTAGTGAAACGCTTCAGCGGCTACTGCACTGACTTCTGGTTTGATCAGGCCATGGAGTGGATGCGGCGGCAGCAGGCCGCCGGGCGCCCATTCTTTTGCTACTTGCCCACGAACACACCGCATGGGCCGGCCTGGGTGGCGGAAAAATATGCTGCGCCTTATCGCAAACCTGGCGTCCCCGCCGCTTTCTTCGGCATGATCGCCAACCTGGACGAAAACGTGGCCCGCCTGGAGGCGTTTCTGCGAGACACCGGGTTGCGCGATAACACCATTTTCATTTTCATGACCGATAACGGCGGCACAGGCGGCGTCTCCCTGTACAACGCGGGCATGCGCGGGCGGAAGACACAGCTCTACGAAGGGGGCCATCGCGTACCCTGTTTCGTGCGCTGGCCGGCAGGACGCCTGCGCGCTCCCGGCGACATCGCCATACCGGCCCAGATGCAGGACATTCTGCCTACCCTGATCGAGCTGTGCGGGCTGAAAAAGCCCGAGCAGGCGCGGTTCGACGGGATCAGTCTGGCAGGCTTGCTTCGCGGCGAGTCCTCTTCGTTGCCCGATCGCATGCTTGTAGTGCAATACGGGCAGATTTTGAAAAAGTGGGAATCCTGTGTGATCTGGCGCAAGTGGCGCCTGGTCAACGGCGAAGAGCTTTACGATTTGCGCAGTGATCCCGGGCAGCAGCAGGACGTGGCGAAGCGTCATCCGGACGTGGTGTCGCGAATGCGCGAACACTACGAACGATGGTGGGCGGAGCTGGAGCCCAGATTGAACGACTTTTGCCCCATCAGCATCGGCGCGCCGGAAGAAAACCCGACCACCCTTTCCTCTTCCGACTGGCAGGAAGTTTACTGCGACAACGCCAGAACGGTTTTGGAAGGAGGTGGCGGACCCCGAGGCGGACCCTGGAACGTCTACGTGGAACGGGATGGCGAATATGAGATCGCCTTGGCCCGCTGGCCCTTCGAGCGCGATCTGCCTCTTTCCGCTCCCTGCCCCGAAAAGAAAATGACGGTGGGCGTCATGCCTGCCGGCGTTGCCCTCCCCATCCGTGCCGCGCAGCTGGTGATTGCCGACCAGCAACTGACTTTGAAGACGCGGCCCGAGGACAAGGCCGCCGTTTTCAGGGTGAGGCTGCGTGGGGGCACGAAAACCAAACTGCATGGCTGGTTCCAGGACGCGGAGGGCAAGGATCTGTGCGGCGCCTATTACGCCCGCGTGCGCCGACTGTGAGTCTGTGCGAGCTTCCGCGTCCCTCCCTGCCCAGCCCGTTTGCCTGCCTGCCCGCGGTGCTCAACGCGAGTTCTGCGCGGGCGCCAGCGAGAAGTACTCGAAGAAACGCCGTTTCTTGGTCACGGTGATGGCCGGCAGCTCGAGCAGTGATCGGGCCAGGTTCTGGAAGTGCTGGCCGAGGCGCGAATCCTCGCTGAGGGGCTGCCCGGCCATGATGGCCTGGTGGACGGCGGCGTAGTCGTTGGGAATCGAGGTGCGAATCGCCGCGCCCAGCATCTGCTCGATTTGTTCGCGAGACAAGAGACTGCGAGGCTGCGCGCGATTGAGGATGATCTCGACGCGACTGGCCAGGTCGAGGCCGCGCAGGAAACGCAGCTTTTCGGCGCCCAGATGCAGGGCGGGGACTTCGGGCGTCGCCACCATGAAGATCCGGGCTGATTCCCGCAGCAGCTCCAGCGAGTACTTTTCCATCATGCCCGAGTGATCCACGCAGATGACCTTGTAAAATCGGCGGGCGAAGGCGAGCACCATGCGCAGACGCTCGGGATCTACGCGCAGGCCGGGATCGAGCCTGCCCGTGGGCAGTACGTCCAGGGTTCCCATCGGCCAGACGAGCTTGGCCCAGACGTCCTGGTCGAGGTGCTCCGCGTGCTCAACGGCGTCAATGACCGAGTAGCGAGGGTTGAGTTTCAACAGGAAGCCGATGATGCCGCTGTTGAGGTCGAAATCCACCAGAAGCACGCTGGTGTCGGGGATGCGAGAGAGGGCGACCGCAGTGTTGAGCGCCACGGTGGTGGCGCCCACGCCGGGCTTGGCAGGCAAAAAGGAGTAGAGGCGGTCAATCGTCGGGGTACGGCTGTCGAGAATTTTTTGGATGCGGCCCAAAGCTTCGCGGAGCTTCTGGGGATCGAAGGGCCAGGTGAGAACCTCGCGGACCCCGGCGCGCATGAGTTCCAGCAGGATGTTGGGGTCGCAGGAACTGACCACGGCCACCATGGGTATCCCGCTGGCCTTCTTCTCCAAAAATGAGGCAACCACCGAGAAGCGCTGCGGCGATTCGTAACTCAGGAATACGGCCTCGACGGTGCGCTCGGTGAGCAGACGTTCCAGCTCGACGGCGTCCGGGTAACGGTTCAGGTGAAGAACGACAGCGGCCATGCGGCTGTCGAGCAGAGCACGCTCCAGAGCGGCGCCGACTTCCTGATCGGGGCAGATAATGGCGACACGTAGCATGGCGATCCCTGGAGAGGGATCGGGCGTTTGCTGGTCGCGGACGATGGGAGCGAGCCCTGAAAAGGGCCCCGGTAGAGACCTGAGCCGCAGGGCCGCGGTTACTTCATGGCCCGCTCGAGATTGGCCCCGATGGCGTCCCAGTCCAGATTCCGGAAGAAGGCGTCAATGTAGCTGGCGCGGGCCACGCCGTAATCCAGGTAGTAGGCGTGCTCGTAGACGTCCAGCGCGATGATGGGCACCGCGTTCCACACCGGGAATGTGTTCTGGGCGTCGCCGGCGTAGTTGAACAGGTAGCCCCAGTCACGATCCCAGGCCGTCCAGGCCCAGCCGCGGGAAGCCATCCCCGTCGCCTTCAGGTCGGCGCGCCACGCATCCACCGAGCCGAAATACTTCTCGAAGAGCTTGCGCAGCTCGGCCGGCGGATCGCCGCCGCGGCCCCCCAGGTGGCCGAAGTAGATTTCGTGGTTCTTGACGCCGCCGATCGCGAAGGTCAGATCCACTTTCAGGGAACGCACGTCACTGAAGACCTGATTGGCGGCAGCCCGATCCGCCGCCTCCAGTTTGGCCATGATCTCGTTGTACTTGTTGACGTAGCCCTGGTAGATCTTGTAGTGCTCGGTCATGGTGCGGGCCGAGATGCCGTCCAGATCGCGCATGATGTGATCAAACTTCTTTGCAACCAGTTGGTGTGCCATGTACCGTCTCTCCTTGCCTGTAGATAGGATGCGCGAGGAGGCGGAACGGTCGCAAGTATCGCGAGGGCGCGGCAGAGTTCCCGCTCAAACGTCCGCGCCGCCGGCCTGCTCGAAAGCGTAGGCCAGTCGGAGCATGCCGACCTCGTCAAAATGGCGCGTGAGAATCTGCATCCCCACGGGGAGGCCTTCGCGGGTTTTGCCGCAGGGCACGCTCATGCACGGGATGCCGGCGAGGCTGCCCGTAATCGTGTAGATGTCCGACAGGTACATGGCCAGCGGGTCGGCGATTTTTTCGCCCAGTCGGAACGCGGGGAAAGGAGAGACCGGGGTGACGATAGCGTCCACCTGCTCAAACGCCTCGGTGAAGTCGCGGGCGATCAGGGTACGCACCTTCTGGGCCTTGAGATAGTAGGCCTCATAGTAACCTGCGCTCAGTACGTAAGTGCCCAGCATGATGCGGCGCTTGCACTCGGCGCCGAAGCCTTCGCCGCGGCTGTTGCGATACATGTCGCTGAGCGTTTCCGAGTGAGGCGAGCGCCGCGTGTAGCGAACGCCGTCGTAGCGGGCCAGGTTGGAGCTGGCTTCGGCAGTGCAGATGATGTAGTAACAGGCGATGGCGTACTCGGTGTGCGGCAGACTGATCTCGCGAATCTCGCAGCCCAGTTTGCGCAGCAGCTCCACGCCGCGAGCAATGCAATCGCCGGTTTCGCTGGTCAGATCCTTGAAATACTCGCGGGGCAGGCCGACTTTGATGCCGCGCACGTTGCCGTCCAGCGCGGCCAGGTAATCCGGCACCGGAGCGAAGGCCGAAGTCGAGTCCATGGGATCGCGTCCGGCAATGACTTGGAGCAGAAGCGCGGCGTCACGCACATTCCGCGCGAACGGTCCGATGTGATCCAGTGAGCTGGCGAAGGCGACCAGGCCGTAGCGGCTGACGCGCCCGTAGGTCGGCGTGATGCCGACGACGCCACAGAAGCTGGCGGGCTGGCGAATCGAGCCGCCCGTGTCGGATCCCAGCGCGACGACAGCCGTGCCCTGCGCAACGGCTGCGGCCGAGCCGCCGCTGGAGCCCCCAGGGACGCGATCCGGCGCGACCGGGTTCCGCACCGGGCCGAAGGCCGAGTTCTCGTTGGAGGACCCCATCGCGAACTCGTCGCAGTTGGTCTTGCCCAGAATGACCCCGCCGGCCTGCTCCAGCCGGATGACAGCGGTGGCGTCATAGGGAGGGATGTAATGCTCCAGCAGCCGCGAAGCGCAGGTCGTGCGCACGCCCTTGGTCAGGATGACGTCCTTCACGGCGACAGGGACGCCGGCCAGGGGGCCAGGATCCTCCCCGGCGGCAATTTTTGCGTCCACCCGGCGTGCGGCTTCCAGCGCGCGTTCGGGGCAGAAGTGAAGGTAGGCGTTGGTCTTGGGATTTTCGGCCTGTGCGAACTCGAGAGCCGCCTGGGCCAGCTCGGTGGCCGAAAAACGACGGGCCTTCAAGCCTTCCCTGACCCGCTCGACGGTAAGTTCGCGGATTTCGTCCGGCGTCACCGTTCGATCACCTTCGGTACTTTGAAGTAGCCGGCGCCGGCCAGAGGCGCGTTGGCCAGGGCGAGTTCAGCGCCGAGCGTGGGACCTTCCACGTCCTCGCGCAAGGTGGCCGTTTCTTCCGCTTCATAGAGCACCTGCGCCATCGGCTCCACGTCCCGCGTGTCCAGTTCATTGAGTTTGTCCATGTATTCGAGGATGGCGCCGAGCTCGACGCACATGCGCGCAACCTCCTCGTCGGTGAGTTTGAGGTTGGCCAGCTCGGCCACGTAGCGCACCTGCTCTTCCGTGATTTTCACGCCTGAGACCTCGCCCGTTGCTTGATGTAGAGCCGCCGCAGGACCGGATCGGCGATGCCGTCGGCTTCATCGGCGCCGCGTGCGGATTCCGCGCGCATCGGGCCGCGACGCGGAGGCCCGGCGCGGAAGACGATGCGCGTGGCAGGGTGGTCGCCGAGAAGCTTGCGGAGGTTGTTCAGGATCTGGCTTTCCAGCGGCACCAGCGCCCGCCTCCAGGCATCGTCCTCGACTTCCACCCAAAGCGTCTCGCCCCGCAATTCGCGGACCCGAGTGCACTGGGCGACCGTCTTGCCCACGGCGGCGGGCCACGCCGCGCGGAGCAGGTCCTCCGGCGACGGGCCGCCGGGAATCTTCATGCGCGCGATGAGTCGGGCGGCGCGATCCATGGCGGCTGGAAGTACCGTATTCTAGCACGCGGCTGTTTTACCATCGCAGTGTGAGACTGGTTTTGGCGTCGCAATCGCCGCGCCGGCAGGAACTGCTGGCGAAGGCGGGCTTTTCCTTTCTAGTGCGTCCCGTAGAGGTGGACGAGAGCTGGCGTCCGGGCGAGGATGCTGCCGCGCACGTGCAGCGTCTGGCGCGAGAGAAAGCGCGGGCAGCCTGGTTGGACCCGGAAGAGACGGTCCTCGGCGCCGACACGGTAGTAGTTGTGGACGGAGAGATTCTGGGCAAGCCCGCAAACGCCGAGGACGCAGCCGCGATGCTGCGCAGGCTCTCCGGCCGTAGCCATGAGGTGTTCACGGGCGTCTGCCTTTTGCGCGGCCCCGTAGAGCTGACGGAGTTCGAGGCCACGCGGGTTTACTTTGCGCCGCTCAGCGAACAGGAAGTGCAGGAATACGTGGCCAGCGGCGAGCCCATGGACAAGGCAGGAGCCTACGCCGTGCAGGGGCTGGCGTCGAAGTTCGTCGTCAGGATCGAGGGATGCTACTTCAACGTGGTGGGGCTGCCGGTAGCCCGGGTTTACCGGATGCTGAAGCAGTTGGGGTGGGGCCGGCCGGGCGATTGACTGGCCGCTCGCCGTGGGTTACCTTGGGCATATGAATCTGTCGCGCAGGGAATTTCTGGCCACGACCGCCGCGGCTGCGGCGGCGCACGCTGCTCCCCGCATGCCCACCCGAATGCTGGGACGGACGGGCGTCCGGGTTTCCATTCTCGGCTTCGGCTGCGGAAGCCGGTTCATGATGTACAAGGAAGAGGACAAAGCGATCGCCGCAATCCACCGTGCGATCGAATTGGGCGTGACCTATTTCGATACCGCCGCCAGCTATGGCAAAGGCGTTAGCGAGGAGTGGGTGGGTAAAGCGCTGGCCGGGCGCAAGGACGTTTTCCTCGTCACCAAGGTTGAACCACGGAAAGCCGACGAGGCCATGCGCACGATCGAAGCCAGCCTGAAAAAGCTTCGGCGCAACCCCGATCTGATCCACATCCACGCGCTGGCCAGCCAGGAGGATCTGGCCGCCATCGAGGCCAGGGACGGGGTGCTCAACCTGCTCTACAAGCTGCGCGATCAGAAGGTCTGCCGCTTCATCGGCGTTACCTGCCACGCCGATCCCGGGGCGCTCAAAACCATGCTGGAGCGCCACGACCTGGACTGCGTCCAGATGGCGCTCAATGCGGCGATGGCTACCATGGCGGAGGGTCGCGGCCGGGGCTACTCGCCGGAGACGCAGCGCGGCGCCACGTTCGAGGAAATGGCGTTGCCGGTGGCGCTGAGAAAGAAGATGGGCGTGACGGCAATGAAGGTTTTCGCGCAGGACAAACTCACCGGGCAGGCCCCGGCGGAGATGCTGATCCGGTATGCGATGTCACTGCCGGTGGCCGCGGCCGTGATTGGCATGCCGAAGATCGAGCACCTGGAGGCGAACGCTCAACTGGCGCAGAACTTCCAGCCGCTGTCGCTCGACGAGATGGAGCAATTGCGGCAGAAGCTGGTTGGCCAGCGGGCGCGGCTGCTGCGCTTTTTCCGCGACCACGCAGACGCGTGACCGACAGCGGGCGCGCCCGGCTTGACAACGGCGGTTGCGACGCGTCAGACTTTGAGAGTTGCTTCCCTCTGACTGGATCGAACGGACCGGGGTTGGTTTGCTGGTCTGCCTGTGCAGCCTGACGGCGTGGCGCGCCGCTGCGCAAGTGGAGCCACCGGCCCGAACCCAGGAGACCCGGCAGCCTGCCTACGCGGGGCCTTCCATCTTGAGCCGGGGCAGCGTGCCGCGGCAGGGTGCGACGGAGGAATGGCTGCGGCTGCGCCCGTACCTCACCGTAGCAGGTGTGTACGACACCGGCCTGACCGGCGTGTTCACGGACGAGAGCGGACGCTTGCCCAAGCAGGACGCCTACGGCGTGATGGCGACTTTCGGCGCGCTGGGCTACCACACCTGGCGGCGCACGGTGCTGGGCTTGAGTTACGACGGGCAAGCGCGTCATTACACCCGGCGCACTTACTACGACGGCGTAGACCAGTCTATCGGCCTGAGTCTGTCGCACCAGTTTTCGCGGCGGCTCGAGCTGGAATTGAACGAATCGGCTGCCAGCCGGCGCGGCGGCTTTCTCGGAATGACTGGTTACCGCTTTTACAGCCGCGAATTCGAGGAGTTATCACAGGATCTGCTTTTCGACACCCGCGTCCACCTTCTCACCAGCTCGGCGCGGATGATCTACCACAAGACGCCGCGGCTTTCCTTCAGCTTTGGCGGCGCCGGTCTCGCGCTGGAGCCGCGTTCGCGCGCGCTGGTGCGAGCGCGGGCCACGACGGCGTTAGGGGACATGGCCTGGCGCGCAGGACGATTCGACACGATCGGGCTAGCTTATACGTTCGCGTATTACTGGTATCCCGGGGCCTTCGGCGAGGCCTACATCCACGGGGCGATGTGGCAGTGGGCGCGCCAGCTCACGCGCTCGTGGTCGCTGGCGGTGGGAGCGGGCGGCTATCGGGTGGAAACCGAGCGCCTGCGCCAGGTGCAGATTGATCCGGTGATCGCCGCCATCATTGGCCAGCGCACAGGGATCGAGGTCTACCATCGCATTCTATATATGCCGGGTTTGGAAGCCAGTCTCGACTATCGCTTCCGGGGGGGCTCGTTCGGAGTGCACTACCGGCGTGGCATGTCTCCGGGCAATGCGGTGTACTTGACTTCGGCGCGGGAAAGCGCTGGCATCACCTTCGGTTACACGGGAACGCGGCGGCTTCACTTTTCGGCCAACGCCGGTTACTCGCGCCTCTCCAGCGTCTCGGAAAATCTGGGCAGGTATCGCAGCTACCACGCGGGAGCAGGCCTGACTTACAGACTGGCAGGCGCGCTCTCCCTGTTTGCCCGGGTGGACGGCCGCAAGTATAACCTGAGGGGCACGGGCTTCGGCAGGATCCACATGCGGAGCTCGGTCGGGCTCAGTTTCAGTCCCGGAGATATTCCGCTGTCGCTGTGGTGAAAGGGAATGAAAGAGGCCACGCCGGGACGCATCCTGATCGTGGACGACGAGATTCCGCTCCTCACCCTGATGGAACAATACCTTGCCCGGCTCGGCTACCAGGTGGAGGCTTTCAGTTCGGCAAAGGCAGCTTTCGAACGCCTGGGCGCGGACCCTGCCGGCTATTCGCTTGTTATTGCCGATGTTAGTTTGCCGGAAATTTCCGGGCCTGCGATGATACGGCAGTTACTGGAACAGAGCGCGAACCTGCGGGTGCTGGTATGCACGGGATCACCTTTCGGGCTGAGCTCGATTCCCCAACCACTGCGTTCGCGTGTGGAGTTGCTGCAAAAGCCGTTCGCGCCCTCCATGCTGGCGGAAGCCGTGCGGCGGCTGCTGGAAGGGGCACGGTCCGGCGGCGGTGCGTGAGTCCGAGGTCCCCGGGCTAGATTTCAGTTTCGGCTTCCCGCTCCAGTCCCGTGCGATCCAGCAGCCGGACCCGCCCGCGCGTGACCTCGAGCAAACCTTCGGCCTGAAACCGGCTCAGGTTCCGCGAGACCACTTCGCGCACGGTACCTAGACGCAAGGCAAGCTCCTCGTGCGTGACGGGCAGGCGGAAGACGTCGCTTCCGGCTTGCTCCGAGAACTCCAGCAGCGCTCTGGCCAGCCGCTGGCGCACGCTGCCGAAGGTGACGCTTTCCACCAGGTTGACCAGGCCGCGCAGCCTGCGGGCGACCACGGCCAGAACCTTCAACGCAAGGTCGGGGTTTTGACGGCACACCTGGCGGAAGTCTTCCTTGCGGATGAGCCAGGCGGTAACGTCATCCAAAGCCATCACGCTGGCCGGGAAGGGACCGTCGTCGAATAGCGGCACCTCAGCCACTGTGGAGGGCGCTTCTTCAATAGCGAGCATGATCTCGCGGCCCGCAGGCGAGGTCTTGTAAATCTTCACCCGGCCCTCGATGAGCACATACATTCCGGGGCAAGGATCCCCTTCGACGAAAAGCAGCTCACCTGCCCGGTAGCGCTTCTCCACGGCGCGCTCGGCCAGGGCCCACCTTTCCGGCTCGCTCAAGCCAGCGAACAGAGCGACGCGCACCAAGAGGCGAGCTTTCGGTCCGGCTCCGTAGGCAGATCTCTGCAAGCGGCCTCCGTTCCCAATGTAACCCAGCAGGCGGCGATACAGGTTGAGCGATCGCGAACCCGAGCGACGGCCCGAAGTTGCAGGGCAACCGCGAGGTTACTGGCCGATCATTCGTTTGAGGGTGAGGCATCAGGCGGCTGACACTGAAAAAGGGGCTTCCCGGGCGTGCATGGGGGCGCCGGACGGGCAGCGGGTCGGCATTCAGCCCGAGGCGGATCGCGCCGACGGCCAACATACGGTGCGCGACGGAAAACCTCGGGGAAGGTGGTCCTGATGTCCGAATTTCCGTAACCCCTCAGTAATTCGACGTTTAACGTCAATTTTCGTGACAGTAATTTTCTTGACAGTCTTGCGCTTCGAGGTTATGACCACGGCGGGAGGCGAGATCGGAAGTGATCAGAATCCACCTATATCTTTTTTGTCTGATCGGAGCGGCTCTCTATGCCCAGGTCCACACCGCAAGCTTGACCGGCCTGGTGACCGATCCCACCGGCGCAGTCATCGGCGACGCGCGGGTTACGGCGAAAAACCTTGCCACCAACGTCGAGCTTGTTACCCAAACCGACGCTTCGGGATATTACACGTTGCCCGCCTTGCAGGTAGGCGTTTAGGAACTTTCGGTCGAAAAACAGGGCTTCAAGAAAGCCGTGGCGGCCAATGTCGAGTTGGTCGTCGGACAAAAGGCGCGGCTGGATTTCCGGCTCCAGCTGGGAACGCTGGCCGAGTCGGTGACGGTCGAAGCGGGCGCAGCCCGGGCGCTGCGATCAGCGTGACCACCAAGAGCGGGACGAACCAATTTCGCGGGGTGGTCTATGAGTTCCTGCGCAACCGCAAGTTCGATGCGAACAACTGGGTGTTGAACCGTTCG
>JAPWUP010000288.1 GCA_028275505.1 Bryobacteraceae bacterium | reverse complement strand
GGATGGTGAACCGCGACGCCTGAATGTGGCCCGGCACGCAGAGCCGCTGGTCGTGGGCGAAACCGTGGTCATTGCAGTGGGCGAGCGGACCCGGTTGCGCATCCCGGACGGGGCAGGTGCGCGGTTCCTCGTGGGCCTGGAGCCCAACCGGACCTACGAAGTCGAGGTGGATGACGAGGAAATGCGCGAAGAGCGCACCGACCTCGGAGGCATTCTGGCCCTGCCCGCGGGCACCAGCGGCGGCCTGCGCCTTCGTCCCCGCGCGCCCGCGCGCTGAAATGCTCAGCGGTACCAGTCGCGCAGTCGAACTTCGATCCCTGTCCCGGCCAGCGCCTTTTCGAGCACGGTGAGATCGGAGTTGCGGTAGTGATAGGGATAAACCACTTTTGGTTTGAAGGCGCGAATGGCTTCGGCGGCTTCCTCGGGCGGCATCGTGTAGGGCAGATTCATGCACACGAAAGCCACGTCTATGTCTCGCAAGGCTTTCATTTCGGGAATCCCTTCGGTATCGCCCGAGATATAGAAACGCTTGCCGCCGTAAGTGAGCACGTAACCGTTGCCGCGGCCTTTCTCGTGATATAGCCGTCCGGGCGCCGGCCCGCGCTGGATATTGTAAGCCGGAATCGCTTCGATCTCCCACTTTCCAAAGGTCTTCTTATCGGCGTTGCGGATCACCGTGATCTCGGGCAGAGTCTTTTTGGCCGCCTCGGGCCCGAAGATTTGCGTGCCCGGCTTTCGCAACCGCGCGATGGCTTTCGGATCCAGGTGGTCGCCGTGGATATCCGTGATCAGGATGAGGTCTGCCCCAGGCAGATCGCGATAGTTCTGCTCGCCCACCGGATCCACGTGGATCACCTGCCCGCCCGCCTCGATCATGAGGCTGGCGTGCTGGATTGGCGTGATGCGGACCGGTCCCGCCGCCGTGGGAAACTCGTCCGCCGGTCGCTGGGCCTGGGCGTGCCACACAAAGCTTGCGAGCAAGACTATTAACAGGATCCTCATGGCGAGCATTCTACCCGATGCCGGCCTCGAGCAGGGGATCCGGCGGGCACAGAATGCATCTGACCGAGACTGAGGGCACGCCCGCAGGGAAGCGGAGTCGGCGCGTCGAGGACCGCTGGTTCGGGGGACTCTCAGGGGAGCTAGCGTTGTTGGAATTCCGCCAGCATCTGCTCGAATTTTTGCCTTTGCCGCTCGTTGAGCAGCCGCAGGATGCGGTCCTTGCCCGTAGCGCGAACCTCGTCCATCTGGGCTTGCAAGGTGTGGTAGTAAGTGAAGAAGTCGTCGAGGACCTTCTCCAGTTCTGCGGCCTGTTCCGGGGTGAGGTCCAGTTCTTTCTTGAGGCGCTCGAGCGTAACCTGTTTGCCCCCTTCTTTCCAGGCGAGCGATTTGGGGTTGTGCAGGCGGTGACCTGCCAGGTGCATCACGAGCACGCCTGCCGCCACTCCGCAAACAAACACGAGCAACAGCGTGGCGAGCACGCGCGGATTGCGAAGATACGCTGCACAGCCCGGCTTCATGCGATCCTACTCGCGGTACGTCGCCAGGGTGACCAGCACCGTGTCACGATCCCGCAGTGGATCGCTCCCCAGATCCGGGGGATGCTCCTGGACGGCAATGACGGTGACGGCCGGCTCCGGCGGTTGGGCTTCCCGCATGAAGATGAATGAGCCGATCAGCAGCAAAGCCGCCAGAGACCCCACCGCCAGCCTCCAGGCGAAGGCCGGGTCCAGCAGAGCGTTCCACACTGAGGCGCTGCGGCGCGCCTCGATACGGTCCATCACCCGGGCGTAAAAGCCCGGGGCCGGCGCGATCTCCTGCGAGTACCGCAGCGATCGGATCAACAAGGCGTTGGATCGAAAGGCCTCCACCTGCTGCCGACACTCCTCGCAGGCCGCCAGGTGCAGCTCGGCCACGCTGTCAGCTTCCAAAGATCCCGCCAGCAAATCCTCCAGGCGTTCCCGCACGACCTGGTGCATAGCTTCTTCCCTCACAGTTGCCCGCAGTCCGATTTAGCCACGATGGCCCGCCGGGCCTGCCCCGCAAGACATGGCCGGGGACGGGCACGGCGCTCCGGGGTCCGCGGATCTTTCGTCCGCTTGTCCGGTGACCCCGCTCGCAGAGATCCATCATGGCGTAACTACGCCCGGGGCGGTGCGCAACATGCGCTGGGCCGCCTTCAAGAGTTTCTGCCGGGCGCGAAACAGCTTCACCTTGATTGTGTTTTCGTTGATTCCGGTCATCTCCGCCAGCTCCTCGACGGAGTGACCCTCGACTTCTTTCAGCAAAAGCAGATCCCGTTCCTCGGGCGGCAGCTTCGCCAGCAGTTTCAACGCCAGGTCACGTCGTGCCACCACGTCGTCAATCGGCGGGCTTTGGTCTCGCGCCGGCTCGTTCAACTGCACCCGCTGGTCGTCATCTTCCGGAAGGTCGCTCTCATAGACGAGTTTGCGGACCTTCCGCTTGCGCAGGTAGTCGTAGCACTCGTTGACCGTGATCTTGTAAATCCACGTCAGCAGGGAGCTTCGGAAGTCGAAGTTGGGTATGGAAAAGTAGACCTTGGCGAAGACCTGCTGGGCGATATCCTCGGCGTCGTTGTGGTTGCGAAGGATCCCGTAAATGATGGAGTAGACTTTGGACTGGTAGCGCTCCACGATTTCGCGGAACGCTGCCTCGTCACCGGCCTGAACCCGGCGAACCAGTTCGGCCTCGTCGCTGGTCCGGTGATCCACTGTGACTCCGTCCCGAACCGAGCCACCGGCCCGCGGAAAAGGCAATACCGCGCTCAGGCCGCTCATCCTGTTGTGGGAGACGCGGGCGCCGAGCGAACGGTTTCAACCAGTTCCGTCGGGCAAACCGGGACCCGTCCCCGAGCATCCTACCAGATGGCAAACCCCGCCCGTTGGCCCGGGTTTCGGCTCGGGCGGGCGCCCCGGGTCAAAGATCTGCGACAATGTTCCACGGACAGCATCTAAACCGTAAAGGGAGACGATTCGCCTATGGTGCACTTGACGGACACGGCCATCCAGAAGGTCAAGGAGATTCTGGCCCAGCAGCCCGATCCCAAGCCCGCCGGCCTGCGTATCGCTGTCGTGGGAGGAGGCTGCTCGGGATTCACCTATTCCATGGCCTTCGAAAACAACCCGGGGATGCTCGACAAGATCTACGATTTCGATGGCCTGAAGGTGTTCATTGACCAGGTGAGCATGCTGTACCTGGACGGCGCCAGGATTGACTACGTAGAGACCCTGGAGGGCGCTGGGTTCAAGTTCGACAACCCCAACGTACGGAACACCTGCGGCTGCGGCAGCTCCTTCAGCGCCTGATCCCGACCGTCGCGTATCGGTAGCCCGTCGGCCCGCCTGCCGGCTTGCCCCGCGGTGGCCTCACGCCTGGGCTCAGGCGGGCTAAGCTACGGGTATGCCCAAACTTGCCCTGCTTGGCGGTCCCAAAGTCCGCCCCCGCCCGTTTCCCTCCTGGCCACAGCCCAGCCCGGCCGACCGAAGCCGGCTCCTTGAAGTCCTGGAGAGCGGGAACTGGGGCGGCTACCCCTTCCCCAACCGGCTCGCCGGGGAAGTCGCCCAGCGTTTTGCCGAGTACCACGGCGCCCGCTACGGCTGCCTCGTAGCCAACGGAACGATCGCATTGGTGGCAGCCTTGCAGGCGGCTGGGATCCGCTTTGGCGATGAGGTCATCGTGCCTGCTTACACTTGGGAAGGCACCGCGGCCGCCGTCCTCGCAGTGGGAGCCGTACCCATCTTCGCGGATATTGATCCCGACACGTATTGCCTCGATCCGGAGGCTGCCCGACGTGCGATCACGCCGCGAACGCGCGCTCTGCTTCCGGTGCATTTGGCGATGCGCTTTGCAGACATGGACGCTCTTACCCGACTCGCTGTGGAGCACGACCTCATCCTGATCGAGGACTGCGCCCACGCTCACGGCGGCCAGTACAAGGGGCGGGGAGCGGGGTCCATCGGGGACATGGGCTGTTTCAGCTTCCAGTCCAGCAAAATCATGACGGCCGGCGAAGGCGGCGCCGTGATCACCTCCCGCCTGGAATACTTCGAGCTGCTCCAGTCGCTGATCAATTGCGGCCGCGCCAGTCTGACCGACCACTTCAAGCGCCGCGTGGTCGGCTGGAACTACCGCATCACGGAATTCCAGGCCGCCATCCTCATGGGTCAACTGGAACGCCTGCCCGAGCTGACCGAGCGCCGCGCCCGGAATGCAGCCGCCTTGAGCCGCGCGCTGGAGGGGCTGCCGGGCATCCGACCTCTGCCCCCGCAACCGGCCCTGACCCGGGAGGCGATCTACTGCTACGTCTTCCAGTACCGGCCGCCCGACGACCGCGTCTCGCGCGACTTGTTCGTGGCGGCTCTGGAGGCCGAGGGCATTCC
>JAPWUP010000060.1 GCA_028275505.1 Bryobacteraceae bacterium | reverse complement strand
GAAGTGGCCATGGCGATCAGCTCGGAAAGCGGCAAACCCCTTCGGGAGGCCCGCGTCGAGGTGGACCGCGGCATCCAGACCCTGTCGTTCTCCGCCGAAGAGGCGCACCGCCTGGCCGGCGAGGTCGTGCCCATGGAGGCGGCGCCGGCAGGCAAGGGACACTGGGCCATCACCGTGCGTGAGCCGCTGGGCGTGATCGCCGCCATCACGCCGTTCAACTTCCCGCTCAATCTTTCCTTGCACAAGATCGGACCGGCGCTGGCGGCAGGGAACGCCGTGGTGCACAAGCCGGCGTCGGCTACGCCGGTCAGCGCCCTGCTGATGGCCGAGATCTTCGAAGAATGCGGCCTGCCCGCGGGCGCCCTGAACGTCGTCACCGGCCCGGGCGGCGCCATCGGCGATCTGCTGGCGTCCCACCCGGACGTCGCCATGGTGACCTTCACGGGCAGTCCCGAGGTGGGGCAGCGCATCCACAGCATGGCGCGCATGAAGCGGGTCACGCTGGAGCTGGGCAACAATTCGGCGTTGATCGTGGACGCCGACGCTGCCCTCGATGAGGCGGTGGCGCGGGCCGTGCCTGGCAGCTTCGCCAACTCGGGCCAGGTCTGCATCTCGATTCAGCGAATCTACGTTCACCGCAGCGTGGTCGAGGAATTCACGGCGCGCTTTGTGGAAGCCACACGCGCCCTGAAGCTCGGCCATCCCTACGATCCCTCGACCGAGATCAGCTCGCTCATCACCGAGGCCGAAGCCGTGCGCGTGGAAGAGTGGATCGCCGAAGCCGTCCAGGCGGGCGCGCGGCTGCTGATCGGCGGCAAGCGCAAGGGCGCCATCATGGAGCCGGCCGTGCTGGCCGACGTGCCGCCGCACGTGCGCCTGTCGTGCCGCGAGGTCTTCGGTCCCGTTGTGGGCATCAACGCCTTCGATCAACTCGACGAAGCCATCGAGCTGGTGAACCGTTCCGATTACGGATTGCAGGCCGGCATCTACACACGCGATATCGGCAAGGCGTTTTACGCCGCCAGGAAGCTTCACGTGGGCGGCGTCATGATCAACGAGATTCCGCAATACCGCGTGGACCACATGCCGTACGGCGGGGTCAAGCTCAGCGGAATGGGGCGCGAAGGCCCGCGCTACGCGATCGAAGAGATGACTGAATGCAAGCTTATCTGCTGGAAACTGTGATTTACTACGATTTGCTCGAAGCGCCCACTGGCGACCTTGTAGGTGTGGCGGCGGACAACCAGGCGATCGTGCGCATCGCCGTCGGCGTACCCGATGAATGGGACTTTCACATGGAATTGATGGGCCGCTTCGCATGCGAGTGCGCGCGGAAACCCCGTCACCCGCCGGTACGCGAAGCCATGCGCCAGTTGGCGGAGTACCTGCTGGGGTTCCGCCGCGACTTCGACCTCCCCGTCCGCCTGCACGGCACGCCCTTCCAGTTGCGTGTCTGGCGCGCGCTCGAACAGATCCCCTACGGCGAAACGCGCAGTTACGGGGAGTTAGCCCGCATGGTGGGACGTCCCGGCGCGGCGCGGGCGGTCGGCGCGGCCAACGCCGCCAACCCGGTGGCTATCGTCATCCCCTGCCATCGCGTCATCCAGAGCGACGGCCGGCCGGGCGGCTACGGAGGCGGCCTCCGACTGAAACAATTCCTGCTGGATTTGGAAAGGTGCGTCAGCGCAGCACGCCCGCCTGCTCCCAGCGCTCGATCACGTCGCGCACCAGCGCCGTGAGCTTTTCCACCACCGCGTCGAAGTACGCTTTGGCCTTGGCCTGGTCGAAGCGGGGATAACCTTCGCCCGGCTTGTAAAGAATGATCGGGGCAGGGAAGGGGTACGCCGACCAGGTGGCTTCCGCGGGTCGGGGCAGCGCCAGCCGTTCCGAGTAGCGCTCGGGGTGCACCAGCCTGGGATCAATGGCCTGGATCATGGCCGTCTCGTTCCAGCCTGCGTGGCCGCCGTCTTCGCCGAAGATCCTCAGCGTCACGTCCGAACAATACGACCACCAGTTCACCACGAGCGTGCGCACGCGGCGCTCGCGCCCGACTTGTTCGGCCAGCCCGTTCAGGATTGCCGTCTGCGGCCCGCCGTGACCGTTCAACACGATAATGTTCCGGAAGCCGTTGCGCGCCAGCCCAGCCAGTACGTCGCCCACGTAGGCGCGGTACGCCGCCTCGCTGATCGAAAAACCGCCTGCGTAAGCGTCCAGGCTTCCCGTGACACCATAGGGCACCACGGGCGCAACCAGCGCGTTCACTCGCGGGGCCACTGCCCGCGCCAGCGCCACCGGGGCCAGCATGTCCGCCCCGTTGTTGATCACGCCATGAGCTTCGAGCGTACCCGTGGGAAGCAGGACCGTCTGGATCTTCGCCGGAACCAGCTCGCGGAACTCCATCCAGTTCAGCTCGGCCAGCTCGCGCGTGGATTGCGCCGCGACCGTCGCCGTCAGTCCGAGCAAAATGCCGATCACACGCATGGCCCTTAGGTTAGCACCGGGGAAAGACCGGGTCCGGCTGCCCCGGCGCCTGTTAAGAAGGTAAAGCGCATTTTGCCTTTCCTTGACTAACTTTCCTCTCCCGGCTGCGTTCTTAGTAAGTGGATGTCTAGAATTTCCCAGTCCATTCACGGAGGCAAACAATGACAGCTCGAGCCGCGGTACTGATAACCGCCGTCGCCGGGATGCTTGTGGCACAGGCGCCCGCGCCACCGCCGTTGGACGCGCTCAAGAATTACCTCAATCTGCAAGATTCCCAGATCCAGGCTTTGCAGCAACTCCGTCAGCAGGAAATGCAGGCCATCCGGCCGCTGGCCACCGAACTGGCCGCCAAACACCAATCGTTGCGCGAGCAACTGGATCGCGGCTCGACGGACGCTGCGGCCCTGGGCAAGTTGCTGCTGGAAGCCGAGTCCGTGCGCAAGCGCCTGATCCAGACTCGCGACTCGTATCACAACCAGGCCCTGACCGTGCTCACCGCGGAGCAGAAAAACAAGCTTGCGTCTCTCGAGCAGGCCCGCAAGCTGGCCCCCGTTATTTGGCAGGCGCAAGCTCTGGGGTTGCTGGCGCCGCCCGAACCCGGCGAGATGCTCGGCCCGGGCTTGAGGGGCGTTGGGAGAGGATTCGGGATGATGCCCGGGGCACCGGGACCGGGTCGCTTCGCTGGTCGCAGGCCGGCTATGGGTGCCCCGCAACGGGTTCCCCCGCTCCCCCAGTGAGGGGTACGGCGTGAGCGCTTGTCGTCCGGGCGCCCTGACCCCCCGGCCGGACGGCGGGCGCTCACGCCCTTTGTGTCGTGACCAGCGCTTCCTGCTCGAGCTTGTCCGCCAGATCCAGGAGGCTCGCGCCCAGCGCGCTTTCCGGCTGGAAGAAGACGATGGGGACTCCGGCACGTTGCGCTTGCAGGCAGAGATCCGGGTTGGGAGGGATCACGCCGAGTACCGGAATCCCGAGCTCGCGCTGGATTTCCTCCAGAGGCAATGGGCATGACAGCGCCACCCGGTTGACCACGACAGCCTCCACCAGCCCTCCCAGCCGGCACGCTTCCCGCATGTATTCGAGTAGCCGGCAGGCCGCCGCGACCGACGCCGGTTCTCGCTCCAGCACCACGACGATCCGTTCTGCCCGCCGGAGTACTGCCGTGCCCGCTGCCGACGTGCGGGGCGCCAGATCAACGATCACGCGTTCGGCGCTGCCCAGCAGTGCCTCCACGACCGCTTCAGCGCGCCCAGCCGGGATCTCCTGATCCGCCGAGGCACGCGGACCCGGCAGGACACGCAAACCCGAAGGCAGTTTCCAGAGGCGACGCGTCACCAGCTCGGGTTCTTGCGGATCAACTGCCCACGCGTCGGACTGGGACCGAATGCGAAACATGCCGGCCAGACCGCAGCCGAGGCTTTCCAGTTCCGCCACGATCACGCTCAATCGCCGCGAAAGGGCAGCAGCCACGTTGGCGGCCACCGTGGTCGCGCCCACTCCTCCTTTGGCGCCGATGAACACCACCAGCCTGCCTTTGGGCTTCAACGATTCCTTCAAGCGAATCAGGCTTCGCTGGCGTTCCAGTGCGTAGTGAAGCGAGCGGATCAGAATCTCCGGCGGCGTCCTCCCTTTGATGAGATAGTCCTGCGCTCCTTCGCGCACCGCCTGGCGCGCCAGCGCCTCGTCCCCCATGCCGCTCAGCACCACCAGCGCCGACCGAGGCGCTCGTTGCCGCAGCTCGCTGAAGGTGTTCCACCCGGCGCTGTCCGGCAGCATGAGATCGAGCAGAACCACGTCAGGCTGGGACGCGG
Source organism: Bryobacteraceae bacterium (assembly GCA_028275505.1). Lineage (GTDB taxonomy): Bacteria > Acidobacteriota > Terriglobia > Bryobacterales > Bryobacteraceae > DTHT01. The sequence continues at coordinate 18,222 of JAPWUP010000060.1, read as the reverse complement.
CCAGAAGGGCAGCCGCTTCGCTCAAGCGGCTGGCATGCTCGATCCGGTAAGCCTCGCCCGCCTGATCCAGGCAGTCCATCACCCACTCGGCATCCGCCGGGCTGTCTTCGACGAGCAGCACCGAAGTGATCTTTTCCGTGCTCATGTTCGTCACTCGCTCCGGGACTAACCGGGCCGATGACCCGCCCTCGCATGATGCGCTTTGTGCGCGACCGCCTCCGCCGCAGCCGGGATCGAGAAGTAGAACGTCGAGCCGCGGCCGGGCGTGGATTCCACCCAGATCTTGCCGCCATGCCGCTCCACGATGCGGCGCGCAATGGCCAGCCCCAAACCATCGCCGGGGCAATCTGCGTGCGCCTGGCCGCGCTGAAATGGAGCGAAGATCCTTTCCTGTTCCTGCGGCTCGATACCCACGCCGTTGTCGCTCACCGCGAACACCCAATGGCGCTGGCGGCGTTGCGCGCGGACATGCACTCTGGGCGGTTCGGCCCCGTGGAACTTCAAGGCGTTCGCCAGCAGATTTTCAAGCACCCGCAGCAGTTGGGTCTCGTCGGCCAGCACTACGGGGAGGGGATCGTGCGTGATGCTGGCCCCAGTCTGTTCGATCAAGGCCCGCAGGTCCGCACAGGCCTGACGAAAGACCGCTTCCGCATCCGTGGGCGCCAGCGGCCTGCCCCGCGTCGTGACCCGGGAGAACTCGAGCAGCCCCTCGATCATGCGGTCCAGGCGTTCGGCGCCCGCCAGGATGTGCGCCAGGAAACGCTCACCCCGTGCGTCCAGCCGATCGCGACAGCGCTCCTCGAACAGGCGCGCATAGTTGAGCACCGCGCGCAACGGTTCTTTCAAATCGTGCGCCAGCACGGAGGCGAACTGGTCCAGCTCCGCATTGGACCGCGCCAGTTCCGCGGCCTGCCGCTCCAGCTCCTGCCGCGCCTGGGCGAGCAGCTCCGCTTGCCGACGCAACTCTTCCTCCCGCCGCCGCGGCTCGGTCAGATCAGTAATCACCACGCACAAGGCCGGTATCTCATCGCCGCCGGGCGACCGGCCGGAAAGACACACCGGGACCAGCCTGCCGTCCATCGCGATCAAATCCAGCTCGCACCGTGCCGCCCCCGCGAGCGCCTGCTCAAGCCACGCGTGGAATCCGCTGCGCGATGCCGGCGCTACCCAACTTTCCAGATCGCTGCCCATCACTTTTTCGAGCGGCGCGGCGAGCATCTCCGCCGTGCGCCGGTTGGCGTAAACGATGGCGCCGTCGCGGTCCAGAGCCACGGCGCCTTCCTGCATTTGTTCCAGGAAAATCCGGTAAGGATGCTCAGCGCCGCGCAGCGTGAACACGCGGTACCCGCGATCTTCCGGGACCAGGATGGCGTCCGCCTCGCCGTCGCGGATCGCTTCCAGCGCCTGCTCGGCGGCAGCCAGTTTCGCCCGCAGCCGTTCCAGTTCCTCAGTAAATGTCTCGCTCATCCTCGAGCCAGACCCAGCGCCTGTCGGATTCGGCGGCGATCCCCCAGCTCCCCCACCAGTCGTCGCACCACGCCCTGGGACTTCTCGATCAGGGTGGGCGTCACCAGCACCCCGTCCTCGCTGGCGCGACGCGGCTGCTGGTAAACGTCAATCACCTCCAGCTCGCAACTCTCGCCCAGCTCCCGACAAATGGCTTTGAGATTTTCGACGGCACGCACCGATCGGGGCGTGACCCCGCTGATGTAAAGCCGGATGATACGCCGCTCGTGCACATCCTTTTATCGGCAGGATGCGCCCTCGGGGATTAGAGGGGATCAGGAGCCCGCCACGGGCAGCCAAACCCTCATCGCCGTGATGCCCCGATTCTGGAAGGTGTAGTACGGGATCAGGGTCACCTCCACGGGCCGCGTCGCCCGCCTGGGAGGCGGCCATGGCGCGTAGAGCGGCTCTTGGGTGAGCGGCGTGCGCCAGGCCCTGCCCCGGTGTTTCAGCATGACGACGCCGCCCAGAAGGTCGGGGCGAAACTCTTCCTTGAAACCGGCGGCGGGGTCGAGCAGCAGCTCGAAAATCGAAACATCCGCGTGGTCCAATTGCTCGACGCAGTAAACCAGCGGGCCGCGCTCTACCGCCACCTTCCCCGTGTTCTCGGCCACCAGCGGGTTGGCGCACGTCAGGCGAACCGCCATGGGCAGATCCAAGACCACCCGATCGCCCGGTTGCCAGGTTCGCCGCAGCGCCGCGTACTCGCCTGCCCGCGCTGCTTGCGCGGCGCCGTTCACGGTCAGGCGCGCCCCGGACGCCCAGTCCGGGATGCGCAAGAACAGCGTGAATTCCGCCGGGCGCTCGGGCCGCACTTCCAGCTCCACCCTGCCTTCCCACGGATAGCGCGTCTGCTCGATCAGACGCAGGCGCGTGCCGTCGGCCAGCCGCCAATCCAGCGTGCCGCTGTGGTAAAGGTGCACCCACAAGCCCTCGCCGCTGACGCCGTAAAAATATCCGGGCAGCGACGCCAGGATACGTTCCAGGTTCGGCGGGCAGCAGGTGGTGTCATACCAGGGATTGCGGATCCGATCCGAGGGATCGCCGCTCAGCTCCAGCGGGTTGCGGTAGCAGTAAAGATCGCCGCTCAGCGACATGCCGGAGTTGACCCCGTTGTAGAGCGCCCGCTCCAGCACGTCAGCGAAGCGCGCCTCGCCGCGGGCGGCCAGCAGGCGCCAGTTCCACATCATGTTGCCGATGGCGGCACAGCTTTCGGTGTAGGCAAGGCGGTTGGGCAGTTCGTAAGGATCGCCGAAGGCTTCGCCTTGCGCTCGCGAGCCTACGCCTCCGGTGATGTACATCTTGCCTCGCACCAGATCCTGCCAGAGCGTCTCCAGCGTGCGCGCGTAGTCGGCCTGCCCCGTCTCCATGTAGTAATCCGTGGCGCCGCAGCAGGCGTACATGGCCCGCACGGCGTGTCCTTCCAGCCGCATCCGCGAGGTGAACGGTTTGCCGCTGAACAGGTAAACCATCTGCGCAGGACTAAGTTTCAGTCGCTCCCCGTCGCCCTGCAACAAGTAACCCGCCAGATCGAGATGCCGCCGGTCCCCGGTGATCCGGTAAAGCTCGACCAGGGCCATTTCCAGACAAGGGTGACCGGCCAGGAGCGGATCCTTGGTCGGTCCGAAGTTATCTGCGAGATAATTGACGAATTTGATGCCGCCTTCCAGCAGGCGCCGGCTGCCGGTGGCGCGATAGTAAGCAATCGCCGCTTGAAGCAGGTGGCCGAGGCAGTACAGTTCGTGGCCGCGATGCATTTCCTTGAAGCGGAGGTTCCTGCGTTCCTCCACATAGTAAGTGTTCAGGTATCCCGTAGGTTCCTGGGCGGCGAGGATCTCCTCGGTCAGCCGGTCAAAGGTGGCGCGCAGTTCCGGATGATCGCCGGACTGGAGGACGAAAGCTACAGCCTCCATCCACTTATAAATGTCCGAGTCCGTGTAGAGCGGCCCGCGCCGCGGAACCTGTTTCCGTCCGCTGAGGCGCCGGAAATTGTCTATGACCCCGTGCTGTTCGAGTAACTCGAGCAGGGTCGGTATGCTACGCTCGACGTTGACCTGGCGCCGGCTGGTCCAGAAACCCTCGGCCATGGTGAAGGCGCGGACGGGGACGTTCTTCAGCCGGGCGTGCGGCGAGCGCTCCAGGTGCAGGATGCCCTGGTCGCGCCAGTCCGCCGAGGCTTGCTCGACGGGGCGAATCCCCGCCATGGCCATCGTGCCCAGAAATTCGCGACGCGTGCAATTCGCCATTGCAGTCCTCCAGAACGCTTGTATCCGATCCCGTACTTACGCTGGCGCGGCGCCGTAATCCGGAATCTTCATCGGCTCGCCGCCGCGCAGCGCAGACTGGTGCGCAATGATTCCCGGCACGGTGTAAGCCACTGCTTCCCAGACGTTGACCTCGGGATGCCGGTCCTCGAGGATGGCCTGGATGAACTCATGCGTGATGAAGGCGTGGGAGCCGCCATGTCCCGTCTTGACCCGCAGCGGCTCCGGCAGCCGCTCATGATGATTCGGCTGCGAGTAAGGTTCGATGCTGAGCGACCCCTGCGGGTAGCCGTTCTCGTCGAGTACCGTCCGTCCTTCGCGTGCGATCCTGACGACGGTGTTGGGCGATCCCTCGGGTCGCGCCATGATGTAAGAAAGGCGATCCCCGTAAAAAGCCCCGCGCTCCGTGCCGCCCGCAGCGATGTGCCAGCAAACAGAAATCCGGCAGCAGTGACCTTTCGAAGTTTTGAAAAATCCCGTGGTATTCCAGAAAGGATTCTTGTACGGGTTGGTTTGAAGAATCTCGTGCCCGTCGCCCCAACCGACCGCTTGAACTTCGGTCAGTCGCTCGCCGGTTACCGGAATGATCATGCCCGTGCAGTGCGTGGGATAGAGCATGGGCGGATAGCCATGCCGCCAGGTCGGCAATCCGCGATCGTCGTACATGAGAGATAGCAAGCCTTCGTGATGATACTCGGATTCGCTGTAAAAAATGGTTCCGAATCGGCCTTCCCGCGCCCACTCCCGGCAAGTGATGATTTCGGGGCGGTAGTAACTGGTCTCGGCCATCATGTAACGGAGGCCCGTCCGCTTGACGGTTTCCAGCAGTCGCTCCAGTTCCTCGATCGTCATTCCCGCAGGCACGGCGCTGATGACGTGCTTGCCCGCCTTCATCGCTTCGATCGCCATCCAGGCGTGGGTGGGGGCGGGAGTAAAAATGCCGACCGCATCGAGTTCCGAATGACGCAGGAATTCGCGGAAGTTCCGGTAACGGTTGTCGCACCGGTACGTCTCGGCCAGACGCTGCAAAGCCTGCGGGTTGATGTCGCAGACCGCAGTGACGCGGGCGTGCGGATGCAAGTGCCACTGAAAAGTGGCGCCGAAGCGCCCGCCCACGATGCCGATCCGCACGGTTCGCGGCGCGGCGCGTTCACCGATCAGGGTTGCGCTCGTGGCGAGAAAATCGCGACGCGTAAGGCTGGCCCGCATGGCAGCGATTCTAACCCAAAATCCCGCGGTGCGGCGCCGTGCTATCCTGCTTGCCTTCGCCTATGCGGTCTTCCGGCCTCGCTGCGGGATTCGTGCTGGCATACCTGGCCGCGCTCGGCGTCTACGGCGTCCTCTGCAATCAGCCCCCGACACCGCTGCCCGCGGATGCACCGCCCGACCGGTTTTCCGCCCAGCGTGCGCTCCGGCACGTGAGAGCCGCATTCGTCGAGCCGCACCCCGTGGGCACTGCCGCTCACCGTCGCGTCTCGGAGTATCTGTTGAGAACGCTGCGCGAGATGGGCGTCGAGCCGCAACTGCAGGAGACCACCTCTATCCGGGCCCTGCCCGGGCGCGCGCCCGCTCGGGGAGCCAATGTGGCCATGGTGCGTAACATCCTGGTCCGGCTGCCCGGCAGATCCCCCACCCGGGCCTTGCTCTTGATGGCGCACTATGACTCGGTCATTTGGGGGCCGGGCGCTGCTGACGATGGAAGCGGCTGCGCCGTCTTGCTGGAGACACTGCGCGCCGTGCTCGCCGGCCCGCCGCTCGCCAACGACGTGATTTTCCTGTTCGCCGACGCCGAAGAGTCCGGCCTCATGGGTGCTTACGCTTTCGCCCGCGAACATCCCTGGATGCGCGACGTCGGCCTCGTCCTCAACTTCGACGTTCGCGGAGTCGCGGGTCCTTCCTTCATGTACGAAACCGGCAAGAACAACGCCTGGCTCATACGCCATTTCGCGCGCGCCTGCTCGCGCCCGTTAGCCAACTCTCTGATGCCCGCCCTCTACTACCGCATGGGCCTGAACTCGGATTTCTCGGTCTTCCGCGACCTTGGTTTGCCCGGCCTGAATTTCGCCTTCATCCGCGGTATCGCTTACTACCACACGGCGAATGACAACCCCGACCGGCTGAACCCGGCAAGTTTGCAGCATCAGGGAAATAACGCGCTCGAGTTAGTCCGGTATTTCGGCAACATAGCTTTGAAACCTGAGCCGCCGCAAGGCGATGCTATTTACTTCAATCCCGTCGGATTCTGCCTGATCTCGTATCCGGCAGGCTGGGTTGCGCCATTCGCAGCCGCTACCTTGCTCTGGCTCTCGATGATCTCGGTCGTTGGTGTAACGCGCCGCAGAATTTCGTGGCGTGGGCTAGGAAGCGGCGCCTGCCTGTTTCTGGGCATGGCCGGTGCCGGCGTCGCAGGGACCGCCCTCGTAACTCTGCTCGCCTGGAAATGGCGCCGTTATTACATGGTCTACGATGACGCTTTCTGGCTGGCGCTCGCGGTCGCAGTAACGCTCGGAGTTTTCAGTGCTCTTTTGAACAAATCTCTTCGCAGAGTGCGCTGGGAAGAAGCCTATCTGGGGGCGATCTGGGTGTGGGCCGCCTTGCTGATCGTTTCGGCTCTGGTCCTCCCGCAAGCTTCGTTCGGCTTCCAGTGGCCCTTGGGCTTCGCGCTCGTGGCGATAACCGGGGAATTTCTGCTTGGCCACGGCACGCTTTTCCGTCCGAGGGCGCTGCTGTGGCACGCACTGTGCGCGGCGCCGATCCTTCTACTCGGTGTCCCGGCCGCGTGCGCACTGCACGATGGCTTCACGGGTGTTCTGGCGCCGATCACGGCCGCGTGGGTCGGATTGCTGCTCGGTTTGCTCATTCCGCTGCTGGTCGTGGTGCGCGAGTGGGTCCCGGGCGCGCTGCCTGCTGGCTCGGCCGTTGCAGCCGTCGCCGTCGCAATCGCTGTCGCGCTGCGAGCAGCGGGCGACCCGACGCCGGCGAGGCCGTACACGGTCAGCCTGTCCTACGCACTCAACGCCGACACCGGCGAGGCTTTTTGGGTGAGCCGCTCGCAGGATCCAAACCTGGTGGAGCGGCGCTTCTTGACGGCGCATCCGGCGCGCGGCTCGATCCGCGAGTTTCGACCGGGGGATTCGGGCATCTATGTGAAGCAGCCGGCTCCGGCGGTCCGGCTCGAACCGGTCCGCTGCGAAGTTATTTCCGACAGCGTCACGGGTCAGACGCGCCGGCTCCTTGTGCGCCTGTCCTCGCCGCGGGGATCCTCGCGCCTGGCCATCCACATGAATCCCGAAACGGAAATCCTGCGGTCGGCGATCAACGGCAAGCCTTACGCGACGGGCCGACCGTGGTGGTTCGAGTTCCATGGCCTCGGCGACGGCGCTGCCGAACTGATGCTCGAAATGCGCGCGACCGCCCGCCCGGAACTCACGCTGGTCGAATATACTCCGGGGCTGCCTGACGTGCCCGGCTCGGGGCCGGCATGGTTACCGCCGGGATACATTCTCGAACCGAACACCACGGGCTGGGGCAAAGGCCTGCGCAGCGGCTGGACTCTCGTCCGTCGCACCTGCCGTCTGGGTCCGTGACTTGATCACCGCCCCGGCCTCGCGGGTCATGCGTACGCCATTTCCGGGTTGTATAATACGGCTTTTTGCGTCGCACCAGATCACTCAGGAGGGAAGCCCCATGAGACATGCGCTCATCGCCATCGCGTTGGGGATCCTCGCGTTCGGGACGGGCTGCCAGCGCAAGCCCTCCGACGTGGTGGATCCTGCCAAATTGAAAGTGTTCGAGCCGCTGCCCGAAGTGGTGGCTGCGAGCTACGGTACTCCCAGTGAGGAACTGATTGCCCTGGGGCGGATGCTGTACTATGATCCGCGCCTTTCCAAAAGCCAGCAGATTTCCTGTAACACTTGCCACGATTTGAACAAGTACGGAGTGGACAACGAACCCACCTCGGAAGGGCACAAGGGACAAAAAGGAGATCGCAACTCGCCGACGGTCTACAACGCGGCTGCACAGTTCGCCCAGTTCTGGGACGGGCGGGCGCCCGATGTCGAAGAGCAGGCGAAGGGCCCGGTGATGAACCCGGTCGAGATGGCCATGCCTTCCGACAAGCTGGTGATCGCCGTGCTCAAGTCCATTCCCGAATACGTGGACGCTTTTCGCCGCGCCTTCCCCAAGGACAAGGACCCCGTCAACCTGGACAACATGGCCCGCGCCATCGGCGCTTTCGAGCGCCGGCTTCTCACACCCGCGCGCTGGGACAAGTTCCTCAAGGGCGATGCGCAGGCTCTTACCTCTGCGGAGAAAGCGGGCCTGAACGTCTTTCTCGAAGCCGGTTGCCAGACTTGCCACTTGGGCGCCTTGCTGGGCGGCACTATGTTTCAGAAGCTCGGGTTGATGAAGCCTTACCCGGATCAATCCGACCCCGGCCGCTACCGCGTAACCAAGAACGAAGCTGACCGTATGGTCTTCAAAGTCCCCATGTTGCGGAATGTGGAGAAAACCGCTCCTTACTTCCACAACGGCAAGGTAGCCACTCTCGAACAGGCCGTGCAGGAAATGGCCGACTATCAGCTGGGCAAGACGTTGAGCCGCAAGGAAACGGAGGCGATTATTACGTTCCTGAAATCCCTGACCGGCGAGATACCTTTCGATTACATCAAACAGCCTGAATTGCCCAAGAGCACGGCCCGGACGCCCAAACCCGATCTGAGCGACTGAACGAGCGTGAGCTGGAAAGTCAAATTAGCGATTCTCGTGAGCCTGTTGGCGGCCGGCTTGCAGCTCTACCAGCCCGAGCGCAGCAATCCGCCCTCCAATCCGGGCGGGTCCTTCGAAGCCGTTGCGCGGCCCGCGCCGGAGCTGGCCAACGTGCTGCGCCGGGCTTGCTACGACTGCCACAGCAATGAAACCAGGTGGCCCTGGTACAGCCGCGTCTCGCCGGTTTCCTGGCTCATCGCACGCGACGTCCGACGCGGCCGGGCTCACCTGAACTTTTCCGAGTGGAATCGTCTGAGCCCGCAGGCCGCGCAGCACAAACTCCGCGAAGCTTGCGAGGAAGTCCGGGCCGGGGAAATGCCGCTGGCGCTCTACCGCTGGTTTCATTCGGAGGCCAGGCTCTCGGCCGCGGACGCTGACTGGATCTGCGCCGCATCCAAAGCGCCCTGAAGTCCGCGGGACAGCGAAACCTTGATCCGTACCATCTTCTTCGATCTCGGCCAGGTTCTGGTGCCTTTCGATCTCGAGCGAGGCTACCGGGCCCTGGCCCCGCATTGCCCGCATCCTCCTGAGGAAGTGCGGGCGCGCATCGCTTCGGCGGGTCTGGTGCGCCCGTTCGAAGAAGGTCGCATCGCGCCCGAAGAATTCGTTCGGCAACTGTCGCGCCTGCTCGACCTCAAAGTGACCTATGAACAATTCTGTGAACTTTGGAGCAGTATCTTCCTGCCCGAAACTTTGGTTCCGGAAGATATGGTCGAAGCCCTGGGGCGTCGTTATCGTCTGATCCTGCTCTCCAACACCAACGCCATCCATTACTCGATGCTCGAGCGCCGCTATCCCATCCTGCGCCACTTCCATGATCGCGTCTTGTCCTACGAGATCGGAGCCTTGAAGCCGGCCGACGCGATCTATCAGGAGGCCTTGCGACGCGCCGGTTGCCCCGCCGCGGAGTGCTTCTATACCGACGACATCCCCGAATACGTCGAGGCAGCCCGGCGGCACGGCATCGTGGCCGTTCAATTCCGCAACGCGGAACAGCTCGCGCGCGACCTCCGCGCTCACGGCGTCGCCTGGTGAAGAGCCGCGACCCGGGATCCCCTGCTCCCCGCGTTATACTGGGCGGCTACGAGGCACACGATGCGTCGCCTGATACTGCTTTTGCTCTTCTTGCTGGCTCTCGTCGCTGGTGCGGCAAACGATCTTTATCTCGCCCAAAGGCCCGCGCTGAGCCGCACGCACATTGTGTTCGTGTTCGCCGGGGATCTCTGGATCGTCCCGCGCCAGGGCGGAGAAGCCGTGCGGCTGACTGCCGGCCCCGGCGTCGAGACCGACCCTGTCTTCTCGCCGGACGGAACCCAAATCGCCTTCAGTGGGGAGTATGACGGCAACGTGGACGTCTACGTCATCCCCGCCACCGGCGGCGTGCCGCGGCGGCTCACCTATCATCCCGCCCCCGACTGGGTCGTCGCCTGGAGCCCGGACGGCAAGTGCATTCTCTTCAGCTCACCCCGCACGAGCTACTCGCGCTTCTCGGAGTTATTTACAGTCAGCGTGGACGGCGGCTTCCCCGAGAAAGTTCCGCTGCCCATGGGTTACGAAGCGAGTTATTCCCCCGATGGCGCTCGGGTGGCCTATGTGCCGCTGCCGCGCGCCTTCAACGTTTGGAAACGTTACCGCGGGGGCCGCACCACGCCGATCTGGATCGCGGACCTTGCCACCAGCCGTATTCAGAAGATTCCCCGTGAGAATTCCAACGACTTCAACCCCATGTGGGTGGGCGATCGCATCTATTTTCTCTCCGACCGGAACGGGCCGGTCACGCTGTTCAGTTACGACCTGCGCCGCGGCAAAGTAACTCAGGTGCTGGAAAATCGCGGCTTCGACCTCAAGTCCGCCGCCGCCGGACCCGATGCCCTCGTCTACGAGCAATTTGGCGGCCTCTATCTTTACGATCTCCGGACTGGCGCCACGCAGCGAGTCCCGCTTCGCATCACAGGCGATTTTCCCGAGCTGCGCCCGCGCATGGCGAATGTCAGCCGGAGGTTGCGCAATGCTCACATCTCCCCGAGCGGCGCCCGCGCGCTGTTCGAAGCCCGCGGCGAGATCCTCACGGTACCCGCCGAGAAAGGCGATGCCCGCAATCTGACCAATTCGCCCGGGGTCATGGACCGCGACCCGGCGTGGTCCCCCGATGGTCGGCGCATCGCCTGGTTCTCCGATAAATCGGGGGAGTACCAACTTCACGTCGGGACGCAGGACGGCACGGGCGAAGTCCTCAAGTACTCCCTGGACGAGAAACCCTCTTTTTACTTTTCCCCGCGGTGGTCGCCCGATGGCCGCAAGATCGCTTACATAGATTGCCACCTGGGCATCTGGTACCTGGATCTGGATAGCAAGAAGCCCGTCCGCGTAGACCGGGGAATTTACTGGAGCGGTTATCGTGAGCAAGTGCCCGTGTGGTCGCCCGATGGCAAGTGGCTGGCTTATTCCAAGAGGCTGGAGAATTATCTGGGCGCTATCTTTTTGTACTCGCTGGAGCAAGGTCGGGCGTTCCAGGTAACCGACGGCATGAGCGACGCGCGTTACCCGGTCTTCGACAAGGACGGCAAATATCTCTATTTCACGGCTTCGACGGATTCCGGCCCCTCGTTGCAGCCCGATCTTCACTCGTTCGCCCGGCGCGTGACGCGCACGGTGTACCTGGCGGTTCTCTCCCGCGACGAGCCATCGCCTCTACGCCCGGAGAGCGACGAAGAAAAGCCCGCGGCCCAGACCGGGACGAAGGAATCCTCGCGCAAGCCCGGGGAGCTGCCCGCCGTGCGGATTGATGTGGAAAACCTGCCTCACCGCATCCTGCCGCTGCCCTTGCCGCCCCGTTTGTACAGCGAGTTGCAAGCCGGCAAACCGGGCGTCCTGTTTGCCGTCGAAGCGCCGCTTCCCGCCCCCGGAGCCGAGCCAAGCTTCACCGTCCATCGCTTTGATCTCAAGAGCCGCAAGTCCGATGTAGTGCTCACGGGCGTTCGCTTCTTCGAAGTCTCCGCGAACGGCGAGAAAATGCTCTACCGCCAGCAGGACCGCTGGTATATCGCGCCCGTCCGACCGCCCGCGAGCGGACCGCAGACTTCTGCGCCGCCCACGCCGCCCGCACAGGCCACCCCTCTGCGCACGGAGAATCTCGAAGTGCGCGTGGACCCGCGGCTGGAATGGCGCCAGATGTACCGCGAAGCCTGGCGCATCGAGCGCGAGTTCTTTTACGATCCCGGCTATCACGGCCTCGATCTGAAAGCCGCCGAAAAGAAATACGAGCCGTTCCTGGAGAACATTGCCTCGCGCGCCGACCTGAACTATTTGTTCGCCGAGATGCTGGGCGAGCTAAGTGTGGGGCACCTGAACGTGGGCGGCGGGGATCTGCCCGAGGTCCGACGGGTCGAGGCCGGCCTGCTGGGCGCCGATTTCGAACGCGCCAACGGCCGTTACCGCTTCGCTCGCGTCTATAGCGGCGAGAACTGGAACCCGCAGTTACGCGCGCCGCTGACCGAGCCGGGCGTCAACGTAACCGCGGGGGATATCTGCTCGCCGTCAACGGTCGTGAGTTGCGCGATACGGATAACGTCTACGCTTTCTTCGAAGGCACGGCCAACAAGCAGGTGGTGCTGCGCGTCGGACCGGATCCCTCCGGGGCAGGCGCCCGGGAAGTTACCGTCGTCCCCGTAGCCAGCGAGGCGGCGCTGCGGAACATGGCCTGGATCGAGGACAATCGCCGCAAAGTCGAGCAGGCCACGGGCGGCCGCGTCGCCTATATTTACATGCCGGATACCGCCTTCGGGGGACTTACTAACTTCAACCGGTATTTCTTTGCCCAGGTGGGCAAGCAGGCCGCCATTATTGACGAGCGATTCAACGCGGGCGGCATGCTCGCCACCGATATCATCGAGTATCTCAGCCGCCGCCTGCTCAGCTTGGTGGCAACGCGCGACGGCAGGGACGAGGTCCAGCCCCAGGGCGCCATCTTCGGCCCCAAGGTGATGATCATCAATGAGTACGCCGGTTCGGGCGGGGACGCCATGCCGTGGTACTTCCGACGCGCCGGCGTGGGCAAGCTGATCGGCAAAAGGACTTGGGGTGGTCTGGTGGGTCGCGCGGGAGCGCCTGAGCTCATGGACGGTGGCTTCGTGACGGCGCCTTCTTCTGGCGTCTACAACCCGAACGGGCAGTGGGAAGTCGAAAACGTGGGCGTCGCCCCGGACATCGAGGTCGAGCTGGATCCCGAGGCCGTCCGCCAGGGGCGCGATCCGCAACTGGAAAAAGCCATCGAAGTTGTCCTGGAAGAACTGAAGAGAAACCCGCCGCCCCGCCCGCGACGCCCGCCTTATCCGAACTATCACGCCCCGGCGACCTCCGCGCGAAAGAACCGTTGAGCCAGGCCGGCCTCACCGTTTGAGGACCGCGTTATCCGGGTCCAGCACCACGCGTAGCGGCCTTTCCCGAAGCTTGATCGTGAAAGGCTCCGGTTCAGCACCAGTACGCACCCAACGGCGCAGAGGTTTGCTTTTAGGGAGGTGAATCTCGATCGGCGCCTCGGTGGCAAAGTCATCGCCCACGTTCGTTTGCACCACGCGTACCCGCAGTGTGACCGCCGGCGGCTTGCCTTGCACCGAGTGCTCGAGCTTCAGCGCGGGAATGCCTGTCGAGTACACCCACTGATCGAAGAAATTCTCCAACTGAGGGTCGGGAAATCCCGGGGGAAGATATTCGGCAGCCAGTCGGCGAAACTGGTCGGTCGTGATCGCGCGATATTGGTAGCGGCGCCGCAATTGCCCCAACATCGCCAGAAAGCGCTCATCGCCCAGCCGCCGCCGCAGCATGTGCATCACCCAGGTTCCCTTGTCGTAGATGATCGTTTGCCAGGCATTGGGCGCTTGCGACACACGCAGCCTGGATCCCCACACCAGCGGACCGACCGACTCGATCTCCGTGCCGTCCTCCGTCTTTCGCAACAACCGCCGCCGGTACTCGTTCAAAACCGATTCCACGGCGCGCGGGCCTTTGCGCTTCTCCAGCCAAAGCAGCGCGGAGTAATTGGCCAGCGCCTCCATCAGCCATTCATCCTGGTAATGTGCCGTAGTTACCGTGTTGCCCCACCACTGATGCGCCGTCTCGTGAGCGTGTAAGATTTCCGAGAAGAAAAGCTGCTGATACTCGTCCCGCACCGCTGCGGGACGCTGCGCCGGATCCAGGTAAGCCAGCGTGGACAAGTAAACCAGTCCCGGGAAGCCCTGCCCGAATGCTCCGGGAATTGGTGAGACCGTGAGCGTTTTCAGCGGCGGCGGGCCGAAATAAGTAGCCATGAATTCCAGCGCGCTGGCGATTTCGCTGGCTACCTGTTGCAGTCGGGCCGCGGGATCCGGTCGCGGCGGCTCGATCGGCACCGGGACGACATTCGGCTGCTGGCGCGAACCCCGGTTCCAGGGTGGCTGAGGCGGGGGTACGATCAACACCTGCTGCGGGCGTGGCTCCAGGCCCCGTTCCAGTCGCCGATTCGCGTATACTTCCACGGTAAAATTCCCGCGACTGATTCTTTCGCGCGCATACTCCCCCAGATTGAACGCCGCCAGCCTCACTGCCGTATCTATGCGGCGCTCAGTCACGCGCCATGGGCCATCCTCCAGGTCTTCCACCACTTCGCCATTGGCCACCAGATTGAGTTCCTTGGGATAGCGGAAAGTAAGTTCGTACCGCGCAAAATGAAGGCCCGCGTTGGGGTACCACGAACCGCGCGCCCCGACGTAATAGACGCGATGGCCCGCTTCCGACACGACCGCTCCCTCATGCCGGAACTCGACTTCGTATTCGCGGCGCCCTTCCAGCGGCCTGGCAGGAACCACCAGAAAGGCTGCGTTACCGTCACCCCGCATGAGGTTGACGCGGAGGGATTCGGGTTGCAGGATCTCGGCCGGCTCCCCCTGGATGCGAACCTCCCGCACCGTCATCCGCGGTGAAATCTGGAAGACCAGCACGCGCGCGGGCCCCTGGGGAGTAACGCGAGCCCGCGTGACCACGCGAAGCTTCAAATCCGGCTCCAGAGTAGCCTGGATCCGGTAATGGGAAATGACATAGTCGGGCGGGATTTCTGCCGGCGGTCTCCTGCGAAACGAGCGCGCCACGAAGCTGGTCCAGTAATCGAAAAAGGTACGATTTTCACGAAAGACAACCTGGCCGACTATGATCTGTTCGCGCCCCCGAGGATCATAGAAACAATCGAAGTTACCCAGCTTGCGCCCCGCCAGCGCTGCATAAAAGAATCCCTCGCTCTGGGGCCGCTCCGAGAGCAGGTCCGCGATCACGCGCACCTGAAGGCTTTCCAGGATATTCCTCAGAACCGGCTCCCACTGCGCCTTCATCAACAGGCCCGCCTCCTCCACGCGCACGGGCTCGCCGCGGGACTTCAACTGCCGCTCGAGCAGCTCGGCGGTGTCGTCCGTGAATACCAGCACCGCAGAGCGGAAGTGCTCCATCAGGTTCGGCGTTCCCGTGAAAAACGCCAGGGAGCGCCGCTCGGCCACCGTCGGCGGGAATAACACGACTTCGCCATCGCCGCCCTCGGTTTCGCCCGAAAATACCGCTGCGACGCGCCGCCCCTGCACCGGCCTGCCAAAGATCAGATAACCGTCAGTAAAGTAAAAGCGCAAGTCTTCGCGTGCGAAATGCAAGTCGCGCACGCGGTAACATTGCTGCGGATCCAGACCCGCGCCGAGCGTTTCGCGGGCAGCGCTCTCCAGCGTAGCCAGCGCAGGCAGCCCGCCAATCAGCAGCAACGGAAGGATCCGCAATACCCCCACACCTCCAGTCTACCCTGTTCTTCGGCGCCCCCACGCGGAGCCTTCTTTGCCCTATACTGCCAAGGTTGGCCGCGCGTTCGCGGTCTGGGAGAAAGAGTCGTGACAGGAGAAGCTATCATCTCGATCCGAGGTTCGCATCGCAAGCGGCTGGTACCCTGGCTGGCGCCGCTCCTCTTGGTGGCACTGACGCAGGGTTGCGGCTCGCGCCCCCATTCGGCCGACGAAAAGTACTGGCTCGTGGCGACCAACATCAAGCTTCCTTACTGGCAGTCCGCTAACGCCGGATTGACCGCGGCCGCGCGCCAGTTGGGCGTGCTGGCCGAAATGGTCGGCCCCGACTCCTATGACCCGCAGGCCCAGCGCGAGGAGTTCCGTCGCGTGCTGGCCAAGAAACCCACCGGGATCATGGTCTCGGTGGCGGATCCCAGCGTGATGACGCCGGAAATCAACGCTGCCATCGCGCAGGGCATCCCCGTCATCACCATGGATTCGGACGCGCCCGGGAGCAAGCGCCTGCTCTTCGTCGGAACCAACAACTACCAGGCCGGCGTGATGGGCGCTCAGGTCGTGGTCCGCGGACTCAATGGCAAAGGTTCCGTAGTGCTCTACACGATCGGTGGCCAGGAGAATCTCAAAGAACGGCTGCGCGGCTACCAGGCGGTCTTTGCCGAGAATCCGCAAATCCGCGTGCGCGAGATCGTGGACATTCGCGGCGATCCGCGTGTGGCCTTCGATCGCACCAAGGAAATTATTTCCAGCGGCAAGGATTTGCCGGACGCCTTTGCTTGCCTGGAAGCCATCGCCTGCGCTGAGGTCGCCGATGTCCTCGACCGCAACCGGATCACCGGCAAGCTCATTGTCGCCATGGACACCCAGGAGATGACTCTGGAATGGATTCGCAAGGGCATGATCACGGCGACCGTAGCTCAGAAACCCTACACCATGGCCTTCTATGGCTTGAAGGTCCTCGACGACCTGCATCATCATCGGCCACCCTCGCTCGATGCCGACTGGGCGCGCAACCTGTTCGCGCCGTTCCCCATGGTTGTGGATACCGGTGTCACCCTCGTAGACAAGAGTAACGTCGAGGAGTTCATCCGCGCGCAGCCGCCGTCACCGCGCAAGGGAGGCTGAGCTTGCTGCGCTCTTTGCTCCCGTTGCTTTTCCTGCTGGCCGGCTGCGCCTCGCCGCAAAGCGCTGGCAAAAAGATCTATCCCTACCGCTGGGTTTACGTCTCGCGTAGCTTGCAAACGGACGCGCACGTCGCCGAGATCGAACGCATCGCTTCCATCGCCGCCGCTCACGGCCTCAACGGCATGGTGCTCGCAGCCGGACTCGACCGGCTCGACTTGCAGCCGCCGGCGTACTTCGAGCGCCTGCGCCGCGTCCAGGCCCTCTGCGAAAAACTCGGACTGGAGCTGATCCCCATCATCTTCTCGGCTGGCTACGGCGGCTCCGTTCTCGCTCATGACCGCAACCTCGCCGAAGGCCTGCCCGTGCGTGACGCCCTCTTCGTCGTATCCGGCGGCGAAGCCCGTCATCGTCCCGACCCCGCTCCTGCCGTGGCCAACGGCGGCATGGAAACCTTCCGCGATCATCGCTTGCACGGTTACCAGCTTCAAGACGGTCCCGGGCGCCTGACTTTCGTGGATACGCAAGTTTTCCGCGAAGGCCGCGCCGCTCTGCGCTTCGAGAACTTCGCGCAGGACGCCGGCGGGCAGGCCCGCCTCATGCAGGAAATTGCCGTCCGCCCTCATCGCTGCTACCGCGTCAGCTTCTGGCTCAAAACGGAAGGGCTTGAACCTGCCTCCGCGTTCCGCCTGCGCGTATTGGGCACGGACGGCCGCTCGCTGGCGCCGTGGACGCCCAGGATTGCCGCCACTTCGGACTGGCGACGCCTGGTCTGGGGCTTCAACAGCCTCGACCGCGATCGCGTACGCATCTATCTCGGCGCGTGGGGCGCTCGTGCGGGCCGCTTCTGGATTGACGACCTGCGTGTCGAGGAAGTAGCGCTCCTCAACGTGCTGCGCCGGCCCGGCACTCCCGTGCGCGTCCGCAGCGAAACGAGCGGTGCCGACTACGAAGAGGGCCGCGACTACGCCCCCATCACCGATCCCCAGCTCGACTTCCGCTACGACCACGAACCGCCCGCCATCCGCCTCCTGCCCGGCAGCCGCATCCGCAATGGCGAACGCTTGCGTGTGGATTACTACCACGGCACGACCATCCACGAAAGCCAGGTCACCATCTGCATGTCCGAACCGAAGGTCTACGAGATCTGGCGCGAGCAGGCACGCCTCATCCGCGACAAGCTCGGTCCCCGGCGTTTCTTCCTCCTTTCCATGGATGAAGTCCGCATGGGCGGCTCATGCCAGGCTTGCAAACGTCGCGGGCTTTCCATGGCGCAAATCCTGGGCGACTGCGTAACCCGCCAGTTCCGGATGCTGCGCGAATTCCATCCCGGTGCGGATATCTTCGTCTGGTCCGACATGTTGGATCCCAACCACAACGCCCGCGCCAATTACTATCTCGTGGACGGAGATTACACCGGATCGTGGAATTACGTTCCCCGCGAACTGGGTATCGTCACCTGGTATTTCGAAAAAAGGCGGCAAAGTCTCCAGCATTTTTCCGGACTCGGCTTTCGCACTCTGGCCGGCGCTTACTATGATGCCGACGACCTGGAAAACCCGCGCGGCTGGCTCGAAGCGCTGGATGAAACCCCCAACGCGGTGGGCATCATGTACACGACCTGGCAGAACAAGTACGACCTGCTCGCCGCCTTCGGAGATCTGGTTTCCCGGCCCCGTTGAAAGTTACTCCCACTCGATCGTGCCGGGCGGTTTGTGAGTGAGGTCGTAGAAGACGCTGCTGATCCCCTCGATCTC
>JAPWUP010000212.1 GCA_028275505.1 Bryobacteraceae bacterium | reverse complement strand
CGTAGACGTAGCCGGTGAGCATGCCGTTCTCGTTGCGCAGCATACCCGGGCCGCTACTGAGGCGGATCGCCGCCAGTTGCCCCAAAGGCACTTGAAAGCGCCCGTCGGCCGCGGGCACCAGCACGCGGGTAAGCTTGTCCAGCGAGCTGCGGTAGTCCCGGAAGTAGCGGACGTTGACCGGATACCGCTCGCGCCCTTCGACCGTGGTGGTGACGCTTTCCCCGCCGATCGCCGAGGTCACCACCATTTGGGCTTCGTCCACCGTGAGTCCGTAGCGGGCCAGTTGTTGCCGGTCCCATACCACATCGAGGAAATAACCGCCGCCCGTGCGTTCGGAAAAAACGCTGCGCGTGCCCGGCACCTCGCTCAGAATCCGTTCCAGCTCGCGGCCTATCTGCTCGATGCGTTCGACGTCGGCGCCGGAAACTTTCACGCCCACCGCGGTGCGCACGCCGGTAGTCAACATGTCAATGCGCGCCTTGATGGGCATAGTCCAGGCGTTGCTGACGCCCGGAAGCTTGAGCGCCTGGTCGAGTTCTTCGGTGAGTTGCTCAACCGAAATGCGGTCCGGGGTAATGTGTCGCAGCAGGGATTTGAGCCATTCCGGGGCCCAGTCGGAATACCAGGTGCGCACCGGGCGCCACTGCTCGCGCGGTTTGAGAATGATGACCGTCTCCATCATGGACAACGGCGCTGGATCCGTTGCCGTCTCGGCGCGGCCGGCCTTGCCCAGCACGGTTTCCACTTCGGGAAAGCTCTTGATGATGCGGTCCTGAACCTGGAGGAGCCGTTGCGCCTCGGTGAGGGAGATGCCCGGCAGAGTGCTGGGCATGTAGAACAGGCTTCCCTCATCGAGCGGCGGCATGAACTCCGAGCCCAGGCGCCGGAACACGGGAATGGTCAGGAGCACCGCAGCCGCCGCCGCGGCAATCACGGCCCACTTCCACCTCAGAGACCAGCGACAGACCGGTTCGTAGATTCGGATGAGCAAGCGGCTGAGCGGGTGGCGTTCCTCGGGGTGGATCTTGCCCGCCAGCACCGCCGTGGCCGCGCGCGCCAGCCAGCGCGGACGGAATTCGAACGCCTCCATGTGAGTGAAGAGCAGCCGCATGGCGGGGTCCAGCGTGATAGCCAGCACGGCGGCCACGATCATGGAGAGATTCTTGGTGTAGGCCAGCGGCTTGAACAGGCGTCCCTCCTGGGCCTCCAGCGTGAGCACGGGGAGGAAAGACACCGCGATGACCAGAAGCGCAAAGAAGCTGGGGCCGCCTACTTCCTTGACCGCGCTGATGACTACTTGGCGGTAGTCGCCGGGCCGCCCTTCGCGCTCCCACTCTTCCAGTTTCTTGTGCGTCTGCTCGACCACGACGATGGCCGCGTCCACCATCGCTCCGATGGCAATGGCGATCCCACCCAGCGACATAATGTTGGAGGTCAGCCCCATCATCTTCATGGGCACGAAGGAAATCACCACCGCCACGGGAATGGTCACGATGGGGATCATTGCGCTGGGCAGATGCCACAGGAAAAGTAGAATGACCAGGGAGACGATCGCCAGCTCTTCGATCAGGGTGCGTTCCAGAGTGCGGATCGAGCGCAGGATCAGGTCCGAGCGATCGTAGGCGGTTACGATTTCGACGCCTTCCGGCAGCCCGGGCTTGATTTCTTCCAGCTTGCGCTTGACTCGCTCGATCACATTGAGCGCGTTTTCGCCATGCCGCATGATCACGATGCCGGAGACGACCTCGCCCTGACCGTTCCAATCCGTAACCCCCCGTCGGATTTCCGGCCCCAGCGTTACCTTGCCCACGTCCGCTACACGCACGGGCACTCCAGCCTCGCTTCGCGCCAAGACCACCTCTTCCAGGTCGCGAGCCGAGCGCACATAACCCCGGCCCCGCACCATGTACTCCGCGCCGGTCAATTCGATGAGCCGGCCGCCCACGTCGTTGTTGGCGGCCCGGATGGCCTCAACCACCTTGTGGATCGGTATGTTGTAAGCCTGCAATCGGACGGGATCCAGGTTGACCTGGTACTGGCGGACAAAGCCGCCGACGGGCGCCACCTCGGCCACTCCGGGGACCGATTTCAGGTGGTATCTCAGGTACCAGTCCTGGTAGGAGCGCAACTCGGCCAGACTGTGCCGGCCTGTGGTATCCACCAGTGCGTATTGAAAGACCCAGCCCAAGCCGGTGGCATCCGGACCGAGCTCGGTACGCACGCCCTGCGGCAGTCGGGGCAGCACGCCTGAGAGATATTCCAGCGTGCGCGATCGAGCCCAGTAAATGTCGGTACCATCTTCGAAAATCACATACACGTAGGAGTAACCGAAGTCGGAAAAGCCCCGGACTGCCTTGACCCGCGGCGCACCCAGCATGGTGGTGACGATGGGATAGGTGACCTGGTCCTCGATGATGTCTGGACTGCGATCCCAGCGCGAGTAAATAATCACCTGCGTGTCGCTGAGGTCAGGCAGGGCATCCAGTGGTATGTTGCGCAGAGCCCAGATACCGGCGAGCACAGCCGCGGCGACCAGCGTGAAGATGATGAACCGATTGCGAGCGGAAAACTCGATGATTCGGTCAATCATGTTTGTGCTCGGCGGACGTCCCCGCGCCAGGCGCGCCCATAGCACCCAGAGCGGCCTTCAACTGACTCTCCGAGTCAATCAGGAAGTTACCTGAAGCCACCACCCGCTCTCCCGCGCGCAAGCCTTTGAGGATCACTACGCGGCCTCCCGCCTGTTCGCCGGTCTCCACCTGGCGCGGCTCGAGATATCCGTTGCCCCGGTCCACGAAAACGGTCTTGCGCAAGCCGGAATCGAGCACTGCTTCCGCCGGTACCGTCAGTTTGCGGCCCAAAGAGAGCTCGAACTCCACCTCCACGAACATCTCAGGCTTCAGAATCAACTCCGGATTGGCGGCTTCCAACCTTACTTTCAGCGTGCGCGTCGCGGGATCGAGCTCCGGCTGAACGTAACTGACGCGCGCGCTCAGGGTGCGGCCGGGCAGATGAGCGAGCCGGATCCGGGCGGGCAAGCCTGGACGCATGAGACCGGCCTCCGATTCGAAGACTTCGGCGATGATCCAGACGCGGCTCAGGTCGGCGAGCGTATACAGCTTCGTTTCAGGCGTGATCCGCTGGCTCGGAAAAGCCTGGCGCTGGAGCACGTAACCATCGGCCGGAGCATAAATGGTGATGGAGCGAATCGGCTGGCCGGTGGCGAGCACCTGCTCGATCTGCTCGGCGGATACGTCCCACAGCTCGAGGCGCTTGCGCGCCGCTTCCAGCAGGGTCCGGCTGTAAGCTCTGGCGTGCGAGACGGGGCCGGATTCCAGGATCTGCTGGGCTCGCGCCGCCAGCAGCAACTCGTTTTGCGAAGCCAGCAGCTCCGGACTGTAAACCGTCAGCAGGGGCTCGCCTTTCCTCACCTGCTGTCCGGTGAAGTTGATGAAGACCTTTTCGACCCATCCCTCGACCTTGGCGTGTACTTCGACCAGACGGGTCTCGTCGTAGGTAACGCGGCCGAGGGCTCGCACCTGGCGGGCTACCGGAGTTACTTCCGCCGTGGCCCAGGTTACCCCGATCAATTGCTGTTTTTCGGGACTGATCTGGATAGTGCCCGGCGGATGCCCGCCCGCCTCCTCGTAGACCGGTTCCAGCTCGTTGCCTGTCTCCGGGTTCAAGCCAGGTTTGTCGGAACGATATTCGGGCTGTTGGGGATCGCGCCAGTAAAGGATACGGCCCTTGGGTTGTGCGGCAGGCGGCTCCGGTTCCGCGTAGACCGGTTCCAGTTTCATGCCGCAGTCCGGTGCGATGCCGGGCCGGTCTGACTTGTAGGAGGGATGCATGGGATCCACCCAGTAGAGGATGCGACGCCCTTTGCTGTCGGTGGCCACCTGTGGCGTTCGCCGGGTTGTCGCAAAGTAGCCGGCCAGAAAGCCCGCGACAAGGGCTGCGGCGACCGCTAGCACCCGTCCTTTCATTTCAGCAGCACCTCCCCCGTAAGTTCTTCCAACCGACTTACTGCACTGTAGTAGCTAACCACCTCGTTCCAGTAACCGAGTTCATAGTCCAGGACGCTGGCGAAGTTACTAAGTACCGTAAGCATGTTGACGGCGCCGGTCTGATAGGAGGCCAGAGAGGATTCCAGAGTGAGCTGGGCCTGAGGAATGGCCGCGGCCGAATAAATGCGAGCGAGGCGAGCCGATCGGTCCGCGGCCAGGTACTCCTGCTCGATCCGCAGGCGCAACTGCAGCGCCTCCGCTTCGTATCTGCGGCGTTCGGCGATCAGGCGCTGGTAGGCTTCGCCGACCCCCGGCCGCTGCTTGCGAGCCGCGAAGAGGGGAAGGGTGAATTCGGCCCGAAACATGTACATGGAGCCCATGCGGCCCATGTTGAAGTAGCCGCCGCTCAGAGCCCAGTCGGGGTAAAAGTCCTTGCGCGCCAGGTTCAGCGCAAGCTCCGCGCCGGCGATCGCGCTTTCCCGTCCGGCCAAGAGCGGTGAATTTCGGGCTGCTGCCTCTAGCAGGCGGGACACTGGCGGCAGATTCTCGGGGTCCCTCAACGGTTGCGGCTGCCCCAACGGGGATCGAGCGGGGCGGGCGAGAAGCTGCCTGAGCTCGGCCTCATGGAGCCGCCGCCGGGCGAGGATCTCTTCATGGCGAGCCTCCAGAAGCGTGAGCTCCGTTTGCGCTTTGAGGACATCCTGTTGGGGAACGAGACCGGCGCCGTAGCGGGCCTGGCTGACCTCCAGAATCTGCTCCAGCAACCGCCGGTTCCGTTCCAGGACTCCCGACGCAGCCCACGTGTAGGAGAGCTGATAGTAGGCCTGCTTGAGCTGCGAGATGAGCCGCAGTCGGGCGCCGAGGTACTCCTGCAAGATCGCTTGGGAATCCTGGTAGGCGATGGCAGCCCGGAGCCTGCGCTTGCCCGGCGCCGGAAATTCTTGCGTGTACATGAAGCCCAGGTTGGCCATCGGTTCGGCGCCGATCCCAGCCAGGGGATACGGTCGGCCTACGCCCTGATAGCCGACTGCGAGCTTGGGGTCCGGCAGCGCAGCCTCCCGGCTGGGACGTTGGCTGGCCGCCTGGTAGAGCCGCTCGGCCATATGGACCTCAGGATTCGCGCGCAAAGCTTCTCGAATCAGATCCTCCAGGCGCTCGACCCGTGTCTGCGGAGTTTCGCCAAAGGCCATGCTGGTGGCGAGCAGGACTATCGCCCGAGCGACCGTGTGCGCCATGTCAGAATCCGCCACAGTTGAGTGCAGGCGCGAGACCGTTCGCCAAGCCATTGACTTTCAACAAGTTGGGAGATCCGCAGGCCGGCTGACTGCCCCAAAAGGGGCTGCGTCTGGCCCTATTCGGGCGCCTGCCCCGGGTCAGGTCCTCGTGTTCCACTGCGAATGGGCTTGCATCCGACCAGCGACGCGGTGGCCGCACTTGGGCCATAGCCACGCGGGACCTTAGCCCGCAAACCCCGAGGCGCGTCCACGTTGGCGGGTCGCCCGGTCGCATCCGGCGGACAGGTTCCCCGCGGCGCGACCCCCTCCGTTCATCGGCCTCGCGGGGCGCCTGGTGGAAAAGCCGCCTGCCCGCGTCGCGAACGGGCCTTGGGCGGGTGGAAGCCAGGCGTCCCCCGGAACCAGCGCTCAAATGTGACTAAGGTCACGGACATGGTGGAGTTTCCGACCGTATCATCGCGAAGGTCAAGGTTGCATGCAGACCCTGCGTGTCGAAGTCCCTCGCGTGGATTACCAGCGCGGGCTGATCGCCTGCCAAGTCGCCTGCCCCGTTCACACCGACGCGCGGGGCTATGTGCGAGCCATTGCGGAAGGACGCTTCGAAGAGGCCTACCTGATCGCGCGGGGTCCCAATCCGTTCGCTTCCATCTGCGGTAGGATCTGCGGCGCACCTTGCGAAGCGGCTTGCCGACGTGGGCTGGTTCCCCGAGTGGACGATGACGGGCATTTCGTAGGACACGATCGCCCCATCGCTATCCGGGCCTTGAAGCGATTCGTGTGCGAACTCTATGGGGCGGAAACGCGACCGCCGGCGGCGGTGCTCCAGGCTCTTCAGGGATACGTGCCGCGCGTGGCTGCGGACGCGGAAGAGTTTGCCGCCTTGCTAAGGGGCGCGATTGAGGGGCGGGTGGTGAAGGCTCACGGCGAGCGCGTGGCGATCATCGGATCGGGGCCCGCCGGGCTCTCTGCGGCCCATGACCTGGCTTTGCTGGGCTTCCGACCGGTCGTCTTCGAGACCGAGCCGCTGCCAGGGGGCATGCTCGCAGTGGGCGTGCCACCTTATCGGTTGCCAAAGGAGCTGATTGCTCGCGAGATCGCTGTGATCCAGGCTCTGGGCGTCGAGATCCACTGCAACACAACGGTCGGGCGGGACGTGTCTTTGCGAGAGTTGCGCCGCGATTACGCCGCCGTCATCATTGCCGTGGGCGCCAAGTCATCGCGCCGGCTTGGCTTGCCCGGTGAGAGGGGGCCTCGGGTGTACGGAGGGGTGGACTTGCTCAGGGCGGTAGCCTTGGGGCAGCGGCTGGAGATCG
>JAPWUP010000211.1 GCA_028275505.1 Bryobacteraceae bacterium | reverse complement strand
CGTCTTCTTTTGAAGCTCCATAGCCCTGCCTGACTAAACCCCAGCCAGCCATGCCTGGTTTAACGGCGTGACGAACTCGATAAAAGGGGATTTCCTTGGCTAAGTTTTCAACGAACTCAGGCCTTTCTGGCCTTGGCCCCACAGCACTCATCGTGAAGGAGGGAAGAGGGGGAATGGAAAACGTCTCCTACCTGGTCATGAGGGTGGCTCCGTCCCCCTGCTCTGCTTATGCGCCTCCTGCCGTTCATACGGCGCGCGTTCCAGGGCGATGATGGCCAGGAGGGCGATGAGAGTCACGATACTTGCCAGAGCATAGGCCTGCCACACAGAAAGCTGGCTCACCAGCAACGCCATCAGGCCAAAGAGGACACCCAGGGCGTAGAGGACGAGAACCGCCCCGCGCTGGCCCAGGCCCAGATGGGCCAGGCGGTGGGCAGTATGGTCCTTGCCGGGAGAAGCGAAGGGGATTAAGCCCCGCCGGATGCGCGAGATGGTGACGAGGGTTGTGTCAAAAATAGGGAAGCCCAGGATGAGGACAGGGATCATCCAACTGGTAGTCTGGGGCAACTCAGGAAAGCGGAGCTTGAGGCCTAGGGTGGCCATCATAAAGCCCAGAAACATGGCCCCGCCGTCGCCCATGAAGATTTTGGCGGGGTTGAAATTCCAACGCAGGAAGCCCAGAGAGGCGCCCAGGATGGCCGCCGCCAGGGTGCCCACCAGCACCTGGCCGCTGAGGACGGCGAAGAGCAGGAAGAAGGCCGAAGCCACCGCCGTGATCCCCGCGCAGAGGCCGTCCATGTGGTCCAGAATGCTGAAGGCGGCGGTGATGCCGACAACCCAGAGGAGGGTGAGGAGAATAGAAAGTGGAGAATGGAGAATGGAGAATGGATGAGGGAGAGAAAAGGGGAGAGAGGCCTGGATGCCGGCGGCGAGGAGGATGAGAGCGGCCAGGGGCATGGCGATGAGCAGTTTGATTTGATGATGGAGCAGGCCCCGATCATCCAGGATGCCGACGATGAGGAGCAAAGTGGCACCGGCCAGGATGCCGACGACCTGGGCGCGAGCATTGCCATCAATGAACAGGATGATGGCCAGGACAGCGCCGGTGTAGATGGCCAGTCCGCCCAGGAGGGGGATGGGCGTGAGGTGGACCTTGCGCGGGCCGGGCCGGTCAATGACGCCCAGACGCAGGGCGAGTTGGCGGGCGGCGGGGGTGAGGCTAACGGAAAGAAACAGGGCAGTGGCAAAAGCGAACATGTCAGCAGGCATGGGAGCAACCTCGTTTGCGGGTTGTAGGTTGAACGTTACACGTTGAAGGTCTTAGATTGAGATGGCCTTTTGGGCGAGGAGTTGCTGATAGAGATTTTCTGTGTCCGCGAGCAGGCGCCGAAGGGTGAAGCGCTCCTTGGCTACAGCCCGGGCGGTTTGACCCATACGGGCAGCGGCATCTGGGTTTTGAAGCAGGCGCAAGATAGCATCGGCCAACGCCTCGGGATCTCTGGGAGGTACCAGGTGGCCGGTCTCGCCCTCAGCGATCAAGTCCGGCAGGCCACCAACGTGGGTGGCGACTACCGGACAGCCTGAAGCCATGGCTTCGATGGCCGAGACAGGGGTGCCTTCGTTGTCCGACGAAACGACCAACACGTCCAGGTCGGCGTAGATGCGGGGCAGGTCGCGACGCCAACCGGTGAAGATGACCCGGTCGGCGATGGCGAGGGCGCGGGCGTGGCGCTCCATCTCGGGGCGCAACACGCCGTCGCCGACGATGACAAAGCGCGCAGCGGGCTCTCGGGCCGCTACCTGCGCCGCGGCGTTCAGAAAGAGGCGGTGGTTTTTGATGGGGAAGATGCGACCGACGATGCCCACGAGCCGGGTGTCGTCACTCAGACCGAACTCGCGGTGGAGCTCCCCACGATGAGTTTCACAGCTCAGGAACGGCTCCAGCTCAAAACCCAGGGGGATGATGGTGATCTTCTCCGGCGGGGCCACGCCGTAGGTTACCAGATCCCGCTTGACCTGTTCGCTGACAGCGACGATGCAGTCTGTGAGGCGAGCCAAAGCCTGCTCCATGCGGCGCAGGAGCCAGGTTTTAAGGGGGCTGTAGTAGCCGTGGAGCACGTGGCCGTGGTAGGTGTGGACAACGATAGGGACGCCAGCCAAACGTGCAGCCAGCCGACCCAGGGAGCCGGCCTTGGCGGTATGGGTATGA
Organism: Bryobacteraceae bacterium; assembly: GCA_028275505.1. Lineage (GTDB taxonomy): Bacteria > Acidobacteriota > Terriglobia > Bryobacterales > Bryobacteraceae > DTHT01. Next base: position 4,370 of record JAPWUP010000211.1, on the reverse strand, counting down.
ACAATCTGAGGTCGCTCCTGGCGGATCAGGCGATAGAGTTTAGCCAGTGCCTTCACATCTCTAGGCTTGAACGTAGCCTCACCGACGATCTCGGGAATGACGATGGGTTGTACCCCCTGCGACAGGGCATAGTCCAGCATGGAGCCTTCGCCGGGGTTCTCGGTGCCGGAGACGAGCAGCGACTTGAAGCGGGTTGGATCCAGGCCGGCGTTGAGGTTGACCACATGGATGGCGGGACCGCCGATGTTGAGGCGGGCGATAATTCTAATTACCTTCACACAGGAGTTGCGCTTCATTCTGACCGCTCCGGCTTACGGGCAAGTACCAGGTACGAATGTGCCCAGCTATCAAAACTCAACCCCCTTCAAGTCAACAGTCAATGAACACTCGGTGCCATATCTCAAAGGTTAAATGAACCTAGCTAGCTTCTGCTGTTTTCATGGAGGCTGACGCGATGCAAAAGGGCTACCAATGGTACGCAACACCGCCGCTGGGTTGGCATCCCACTCGGCGAAGCAAGCCTCACTGTCCGCTTCCAGATCTACCAGGGTCGTGCGCTGATGATTATGGGTCACCCTGGCTCGCCATACCCGCCAAAGCCACTCCTGAGGTTGGAGATCGGGAGAGTACTTGGGCAAATACACCAGTTCCAGGCTGCTATCATGGCGTTCCAGCAATTCACGCACCGCTTTAGCCCCTTCGGGGGTGTGGATTTTGGCACAGTCCACGATCAGAATGGCCCGTCGCCCGCGCTCCTTGGAGCGAGCGACGCAATCATCAGCCAGGGCACAGAAGGTCACGCTGTCACGATGATCGGAGTAGCGTCTCACCATCTGCCCTTCTCTCCAGTCCGTGGCCCCGAAGAGGTGGCGCTTCTGGTTAGTGCCCGGCGCTGCGATCTTGCGTTGCCGGCCTCGGCCCCGTTGCATCCACATGCGGCTCAAGGTGGGATGCAAAGCCATCTGGGCCTCGTCTTGGACATAGAGGTCGGCATCCTCAGGCGGGTGGCTCAAGAGGGCCTCAATGGCCCCCTTTTTTCCTCGTATTCAGGGTCTTCCCGAGCGAGGTGGGCGACCGTCCAGGTGGGACGAAGGTAGGCATAATGATGGGTATGCAAATAGTGACGTACCCTTTCTTCCCCCACTCGGATGCCGGTCTTTTGAGCCACATAGTCCGCCAGCAGGGGCGCCGTCCAGGTGGCCCGATTGACGCCCAGGCTACGCGGATCTTGCTCTACGGCATGCAAAAGCTCCGCTTCCCAGGCGGGCGTCACCTTTGGGGTTGGCCCTGGATGGTCATGACGCCGGTCGCGCAGGCCATCCAGACCCTTTGCCTCATAGCGCCGAATGGTACGGCGGACGGTATCGGCGCTCTTGAGCACCACAGGGGCGATGTCCTGCACCTTCATCCCTTGGTGAGACAACAGGATGATCTGGCAGCGGGTTCGCTCCTCGGCGTCGCCGGTCTGGCGATAGCGTGTCTGCAGGGCTCTCAACTCCTCATCCGACAGCGGGTGTACAAACACGGGTGGACGCATGGTTTTCCTCCACGGCCCGCAGATTAGTATCGGGGATACAGCGGGCTGCGAAGGATAGTATAGCCCAACTTATGTCATTTTGCAAATGCTGGCTCGATTCATTTAGTCCCACGGCTTTGCTACCGCGGCATCCGAGCGACCGCTTCATACAAAGCCAGCGTCTCCGCCGCCATCCGTCCGGCAGAGAAAAACTCCTGCGCCCGCACGCGTCCTCGGGTTCCCATACGCCGTGCCTCTTCGGGATGCGTCAGCAGCCAGAGGATGGCACGTGCAAACGCCTCGGGGTCGTCTGGCTCTGCCAGCAGACCCGTTTCCCCCTCCACGACGATCTCCGTCAGAGGCGCGATTCGGCTGGCCACCACGGGCTTCCCGGCTGCCATGGCCTCGATCAGCACCTGGCCAAAGCCCTCCGACCTGGACGCGAACGCGAACACATCCAAACCCTGAAGGAACGATGGCGTATCGGACTGAAACCCGTAAAGCTCGACCACCCCATCCAAGCCCAGGTCGCCGACCAGGCGCTGAAGCGTGGCGCGGTATCCCCACACGTCGCTCCCCGCGATCACAAGACGAGTAGTGCCCGGAACAGCCCTACGGACGAGCAGCATGGCCCGGATCAAAACGTCGTAACCTTTGACCGGATCGTATCGTCCCAGCGAGCCCACCACCGCCCCTCCGTCCGGGCTGTCCCCCCTCTGCGCTCCTGGGCTCGCCCCCCGGAACCGCTCGACGTCGATCCCATAGTGAATCACGGCGACCCTCGTCGGATCGATCCGCCCTTCCTCGATCAACCATCGCCTGACCGCGTGGCTAATTGCGACTACCCTGTCGGCGAAACGCCAAGCCAGCTTAAACAACGGCATCGTGCGGGCCCCGGACCAGTGGGTCGAGTAGACGCCGTGAATCGAAGTGACCCACCGCACGGACGGCAACAGGAGGCGGCCGACCATCGCCACGAAGTCGGCCCGTGGCAGGTGGCTGTGAACCAGCATCGGGTGCTCCGCCTGGAGGAGCCTCGCGAACCGCACCAGGCAACGCGGGTCGAAGCGCCGGTCGGCGCCGAGATCCACCGTGCGGATCCCCTCCCGCTCAAAATCCGGCCTGAGCGACCGACCCGCAGTGGGGACGTCCTTCAGATACGCAACACATAGCTCCACCCCGAGCCACTTCAGATGCCGGCACAGGGTCAGCAGATGCAACTCGGCCCCGCCTGCGTTCACAGTATTGATCACGTGGAGGATCTTCATCTTGACTCGCACTGAAAGGGGCGGGCACCTCTCGCGATAGGCTTCACGGAAGCACAGGAAACGGGCGCAACGGCTGCCGCCCGAACCCCTCCAACGCCGGCGGACTTCTGCACGTGGAGGACCTTCACGCCGGGACCTCGCCCTTGACGACGAACTTCGGCGTGAGGCGTAAGGCCACCGTCCGCAGCCCCGGGACGAGCTCGGCGGCTGCCAGCGCCCGCAGCGCGGGGCGCGCCAGGGTGCGCGTCTGGGGGACCAGGAACGGCCGCCACGCGATCCGCACGAGCCCAGCGGCGGCAAGCGCACGGGCCGCCTCCCGGGGTCGGACCCGCCGTGGGTCGGCGTCAACGATGAGCTTGCCAGCCGTGTGCGAGCGGAGGCGGGCCAGCGTGGCCTCGGGGTCGGTGGCGTAGTGGAAAAAGTTCGCCATCACGGCCAGAACCACGTCGAAGCGGCGGCCCAGGGACAGGCCGTCGAGGTCGGCCTCCAGGATCTCGGCGTCCAGGCCGGCCTCGGTCAGCCGTTGCCGCGCCGCGGCGACCATGGCCGGTGAGAGATCCACCGCCGTTACGCGGTAGCCCGCCCGGGCGAGGGCTTCGGTCACGAAACCGTCGGCGCAACCGATCTCGAGCACCGAGGCTCCGGGGGGCGCCGGTGTCCCCCAGCGACGGACGAGCTCGACCTGACGGCGGGCTATGGCGGCGGGGTCTGCGTATCGGTGTGTCGCATAACGTGACGCCAGGGCGTCGTACTTGCGGCGGAGTATCTCCTTCCTCTGGTCAGCCATGGCGCATCAGCTCCTCACGGCAGCACTGGGCGATCTCGCCGGCCGAGACGAGGCGCCAGCCCCGGAAGGGCAGGATGGCGAGGAGGTAGCCGAGTGCCGCCCGCTTGCGGAGATCGAGCAGGTCGTCGTCGTGACAGTAGACGAGCCGGTAGGCGAGGTCGCCGAGGCGCGCCGAGCCGGGCAGTAGTCCGATGGCGCGCCGCAGCGGCGCGGTAGTGGGAACCTCGAGGAGGCCATCTCGCAGGAAATGAGGCGCAGCGGCCGGGGTCATGCCGGATGCGTTGCTGGGTGGCGCGTAGGTCCGCAGCGAGCAGTCGTAGGTGAAGCCGTGGCCGGCCAGCCACTCGGCCAGCCCCTCGGGAAACGCCCAGGCACCGGACACGAAGCCCCGCGGGGGAACCCCCGCCCGCTCGAGGGCCGCGCGGTCCTCTTCCAGCCGCCGCACGACGTTGCCGGGGTCGAGGTCACCGGCCTTGTGGCCCGGGACGCGCCCCGTGCGGGCGTCGTAGTAGTGGGTGTGCTGGCCGATCTCGTGGCCCAGCTCGGCGAGTCGGACGACGCGTGTGGCGATGTCGGCGCCGGCGGCCAGCGCCCAGAACGGGTGCACGAAGAAGGTGAGGCGGGCACCTAGGCCCGCTGCCCGCTGCGCCAGCCGCTCAACCGCCGCCCAGACGTCGTCGCGGTGGAGCTTCTCCGCGTGGAGCGTCAGGCTCGCCAGGCGCGTCACGCCAAGTCCCCCCGTCTTATAAAATCGACGCTCCTGCCTCACATTTCCACTCCCTATTGCCTCAAATGTCGG
>JAPWUP010000210.1 GCA_028275505.1 Bryobacteraceae bacterium | reverse complement strand
AAAGAATCGTCCAGCGCCAGCACGACGAGACGTCCGGCCGCGCTCGCCGTACCCGCCACCTCCCGATACGGGCGCGCAAACGCCAGCGCCAGGGCCGCCAGCAACAGGCAGCGCAACGCCAGAAGCAGAAGGTAACGCAACCGCCGCTGTCGCACCGAACTTTCGCGGTGAGGCTCGAACAGCATCAGGGAGGCAAATTCGCGCGGCGGGGACTGGCGACGCCGCAGCAAGTGCAGCCACACGGGCAGACCCAAGGCGAGCAGTCCGGCCAGATACCACGGCGCCAGCAGGCCCATTTACATCCTCCCTTCGCGCACGCTCAGGTACTCGCGCAACGCCTCATCCAGAGGGCGGCCGGTATCCACCAAAAAATAATCCATGCCTGCCTGGCGGGCCAGATCGCGCAACTGTGCAATGTGGCCTTCGATGCGCGCACGATACTCGCGCCGGGCGTATTCGGGCGCCACTTCCATGCGCTCGCGCGTCTCCGCATCCACCAGCAAAAGCGGCTGGTCGAAGCCCGGTCGCAGCTCTTCCGGATCGAGCACGTGAAACAGGATCAGCTCGCTGCCGCGGAAGCGGACTGGCGCCATGGTGCGCAGGACTTGCTCGGGCGGCGCATAGAAATCCGAGATCACCGCGACGATGCCGCGCCGATGCAAGTGATCGAGCAGGTGCAGGAAGGGCCGCGCGTAATCGGTGCGCCGCGCGGCGGACGCCTTCTCCAGCGCATGCAGCAGCCGCGAAAGCTGACCGTAGCGGGAGGAGGGCGCCACGACGTCGCGCACCGCATCGTCAAACACAATCAGACCCGCAGCGTCCCGCTGGCGATTGGCCAGGTAGAACAGCGAGGCCGCCAGATAGCGGGCGTAATCGAGTTTGCTGACGCGATGCGAGGCAAAGCCCATGGAGGCGCTGGCGTCGAGCAGCACGGTGAGCGCCGTGTTGGTCTCGCCGCGATAGCGCTTGAGGTAGCACCGCTCGGTGCGTGCGAACACGTTCCAGTCCACGTAGCGCAGATCGTCCCCGGGCGTATAGGCGCGATACTCGGCGAATTCCTGGCTGAAGCCGAAGTCCGGCGAGCGATGCAGGCCGGCGATGAAGCCCTCGACCACGGTCCTGGCGACCAGGTCGAGCCTGGCGATGCTTGCCAGTACGGCCGGATCCAGGAATCGCTGCAACATGATCCACCTCAAGCCGATGGCGCGGGCATGGCCTCCAGCAATCGCCGCAGGATGTCGTCGGAACGCAGGCGGTCGGATTCGGCGTAGAAGTTGAGCAGGATGCGGTGGCGAAGGACGGGTGTGGCCAGCGCGCGGATGTCTTCGTAGGTGACGTGATAGCGCCGTCGCATCAGGGCGCGCGCCTTGGCCGCCAGCACCAGAAACTGGGCGCCGCGCACGCTGGAGCCGTAGTTGACGTACTTGCGCACGAAATCGGGGGCCGAAGGATCGCTCGGGCGCGTGGCCCGCACCAGATCCACCGCGTAGCGCGCCACCGAATCGGCGATAGGCACCATGCGCACCAGTTGCTGGAACTCGAGAATCTCACTGGCGTTGGTGACCGGTTCGACCTGCGCCACGTGCGTCGTCGTGGTCAGGTCAATGACCTGCATTTCCTCCTCGGCGCTGAGGTAATCCAGCACGGTGTTGAACAGGAAGCGGTCGAGCTGGGCTTCGGGCAGCGGATAGGTGCCTTCCAGCTCGATGGGGTTCTGCGTGGCCAGCACGAAGAACGGCGAGGGCAGCTTGTAGTGGTTGCCGCGCACGGTGCAGGAAAGCTCCTGCATGGCCTCCAGCAGGGCGGATTGCGTCTTGGGCGGCGTGCGATTGATCTCATCGGCCAGCAGCACGTTGGCGAAGATGGGGCCGGGCACGAACGTCCAGGTGCGCCGTCCGGTGGCCGGATCCTCTTCGATGATGTCGGTGCCCGTGATGTCCGAGGGCATCAGGTCGGGCGTGAACTGGATGCGCTTGAACGCCAGTCCCAGCGTCTGCGCGATGGTGCGGACCAGCAGGGTTTTGGCCGTGCCCGGCAAGCCCGTGATCAGGCAGTGCCCGCCCACGAACAAAGCGATCAGGACTTGTTCTAGCACCTCTTCCTGCCCCACGATCACGCGCCGCACCTGACGCACGATTTCGCGGTGCACTTCCTGGAAACGTTCGATGCGTTGCTTGAGCTCGGCCGCTTCGATCGGTATCGCGGTCGCCATCCCTCCTCCTGTCCTTGTTGATGTCACGGGTTCAGTTCCAGCAACAACTTTTGCGCCGGGCGATAGCCCGGGGCCGCCTCCAGGGCCGCCAGCACGTGTTCGCGCGCTTCCTCGAGGCGTCGCGCCGCCCGGCAGGCGCGGGCCAGATGGTAATGCGCCGCCGCCACATCCGACGGCCCCAGCGCGAGCACGGCGCGGTACTCGCGGATCGCCTGCTCGGCCTCGCCCAGCTCGAGCAGCAAGTCCCCCAGCCGCCGGTGCACTTCCTCGTCGCCGGGCGCCACGTACAGCAGCCGCTCCAGCGCCGCGACCGCCTCGCGCTTGCGCCCGGATGTCGCCTCCAGCTCGGCCAGTTGCCGGAGCAGCGCCGGATCGCGACCTCCGGCGCGGGCGTAACGCTCCAGTTCCTGGCGGGCAGCTTCCTTATCGCCCGTGGCCAAGTACGCCCCGGCCAGCAATTCGTACGCGCTGCCGGCCTCGACGTATTCCGGATAAAGATCCCGCACCGCGGGACCTTCGCGAATCACTTCGTCGTGACGCCCTGCGCGTGCGGCCTCCGCCAGCCGCTTCATCCGCTCGCGCCAGACCGGAAAGCCCTCGAGCGTCCTGCGCAGTTGTCCATCGAGCCAGCTCTGGAAACGGCGATCGAGCTCTTCCGGCGGCAACGCCAGAACCTCCCGCACTACCTCGGGCGTGGTCTTGCGCTCACCGAAGGCGCGCAACATGCGGCGCAGCGCGTCGAAGCCCCATTGGCTCGCGATGTACTCGCAGAGCTTGCCTGCCTGGAAATAAGAGACGACCACCTGACCGGGGTAGCTCGGGCGCACGAAGCCCCGATCCAGTTGCGCCACGGGCAGCAGCTTCCTGTCGCGGATGGCCGCAATCACGTCCGGCGTCAGGCGCTCGCCCCACTCGGGGGAAGCCTGCGTTTCCTCCCACACCGCCAGTCCCTCGACGAACCACCGCGGCGCCCGGTTGTTCACGGCGGCCAGCACGACCACGTGATTGAGCTCGTGCCACAGCGTGCCCGCCCAGTGGAACGTTCCCGGTTTGCGCGCCGTGGGACTGTCCATGGCGACGGCGCGTTCGAACGTCACGCCCAAGGCGCCGAGGCCAGGCATGCCGAGGGTGCGCACGGCGAAATCTTCGTGGTCGGGATAAAGTTCGATGCGCACCGGCTCCTTCAGCGTCACGCCGTACTTCTTTTGGAAGGTCGCCAGCGCGCGCGTCGCTTCCTGTTCCACGTAAGGGCGCAGCCACGCCGCTTCCTTGCGGTGGAGCTTGAGCGTGAAGCGCCCTGCGTCGAGCAGGAGGAAGTTCCTGGCGCTGTCGAGAAGCCGGAGAGCATTCACCGTGGCCGCATTGCGGTAGCCGTTCTCGTACGCCAGCTCGAGTTCGCGGCGCGCTTCGGCGTCGCGACCCAAGCGCATCAGGTTCAGCCCGAGCTCGCTGCGGACGTCCCACAACGCCGGGTCCAGTTCGACCGCCTTGCGGTAGAGACGGACCCCGTCCTCGTAGCGCCGATTCAGAACCAGGAACCGGGCTCCGACCGCGTAAATCCGCCCGTAACGAGGATGGACGGCCAGCGCGCGCTGGATCCACGCCGAAGGCTCGCGATCCTCCAGCCACTCGACGGCGGCGCGAATCGCCATGGCCTCCAGAGCCTCGGGCCATGCAGCCAACGCGCGATCGGCTTCCTGGACGGCGCGGGCTGCATCCCCGTCTTCCAGCGCCATGCGCGCCAGCAATACGCGCGCCTCGATCGCGCCCGGATCGGCAGCCAGCGCGCGCTCGGCCAGCTCCACGGCTTTCTGCTCGAAGCCCTCGGCGGCGACAAGGGCCAGTCCCACCAGGGCGCCGGGATGATCCTTGCGAAGCTGAAGGGCCTCCTGGAAGAGCTCGGCGGCCTCGCCGGGATTGAAGCGCTCGAGCAGCAGGCGGCCCCAGCGAACGCGGCAATCGGGATCGCGCGGGCGTTCCGCCACCGCGCGACGAAACTCGTCGTTGGCTTCCCGGTAACGGCCCAGGCCCCAAAGGCCTTCGGCGCGCGCCCAGGCATCGGGACGGCGCACCAGCGCGCTGAAACAATTCTGGGCCTCGATGTTTCGGCCGCGGTGAGCCAGCGCCCGGCACTCGGCAGCCGGACCCGCGGCCGCGAACGGCTGCGCCAGCGTCAACAGCAACAAGGCCGCCGTCATTTCTCCAGCTCCTCGTTGACCCGCGCCAGCTCCACAAGCAGGGCCGTCAGTTGCTTGCGATATTCGGCCGAGTCCATGGCCGCCTTCTGGTACTTGAGCAGGTCAATCTTCTGCTCGAGCTCTTCCTTGCGGGCCAGCAGAGCGCGACGCGCCGGATCGCGCGCTGCGGCCTGGGCGCGCCCGAACCGGACCAGCGGAAACGCGGCCGCCAGCCGTCCCGAGCCTTCTTCCGGCGCCGGGGACCGTACCCCGCCTCCCTGCCCCGTGTCCTCGAGCAGCGGGTGCTCCGTCGCCAGCCGCCGCTGCGATTCATAGAAGCGCGCCGTCTTCTGGCTGGCGTACCGGAACGCCTCCAGGGCGGAAACGGTTTCGTTCTTGTCTGTATCCGCGGCGGGATCGCGCAGAGCCTCGATCCAGTAACGGGCGAAAACCGTGGCGTTCTTCTCCATGCCGCTTTTGGTGGCCGTGATCACGATGCGTCCCGGCTTGCGCAAGGTCTCCACAGAGGCGCCGCTCGCGCTCGTTGTATTGACGACGAGCTGGCGCGTGGCGGTTATGCGATCGAGCAGAGCGGCCAGATCCTCGCCGCTCAGGTCGGGTCCGGGGATGTTGAACTTGTACTGGTAGCCGTCGAAAGTTCCGTGGCCGATGAGCAGCAGCACGAAGGAATCCTCCGGGCGCACGCGGCGGGCGAGATCGGCGAACAACGCGCGGATGCGCTCGGCGGTCGCATCCTTGCCGGCGAGGGTGGAGACGTGGACCTCGCCTGTACTGCCGCGGGCGAGCTTCTCGGCTTCGCGCGCCCACGAGGAGAAACGCTGCTCGTAATCCGGCTCGCCGCCCAATCCCGCCAGCACAACCCAATACGTCGCCGCCTGCACGGGCAACGCCAGCAACGCCACGAGCCACGCTCTCATACCGCCCCCCACTTGCGGCGCAGCAGCCACTCGGCGGAACGCAGTCCTAAAGCCATCAGAAACAACACCGGCATGTCCCACAGGTCGCGCAGCTCGCGCACGCTGAGGCCAGCCTCCGAGTACGTGATTTCCTCCGCCAGCCGCCTGGCTTCCTGCGGGCGATAGTAACGACCGCCGGTGGCGCTCGCCAGCGCCTGGAGCAACTCGCGGTTCTGTAGCATGCGAAAGTCCTCGGCTACGCCGTCCTCGCGGCGGAACAGAATCAGATCGCCGCCCAGCTCCTGTTGACCGCGCCAGGCGTGAATTTCCGCCGAGTAACCGCCGGCTTCGGGCGCGCTCCACTCGGCCTCGTACACGCCCGGTTGATCCGCCACGGGTCGCAACTCCACGGTTTCGGCCAGCCCGGCAGGACCGAGGATTCGCGCCGCGACCCGGGCGTCGGCCACCGGACGGAAAGCCTTGTCGCGCACCTCGGCGCGCAGCAGAACCTGCGACTCGTCTTCCAGAACGGGCACAGGCGTCGAGCCGCTGACCTCACCACTCGCGCCGCTGACCAGCCAGCGCAGCAACTGCTGCCAGAAGGTCTCGTGCGTCATGTCCGAGAGGGGCTGCAACATCTGCCAGCGCCAGCTCCCGCCCGTGGCAAACACAGCCACGCGACCGCGTCCGTAATTCTGCGTGATCAACAAGGGCAGCGTCCGCCCTTCCGGCGTCTCCAGCGTGGCCAGCACGAGCGCAGCAGGTTTGGGCTCGCCCACTTCCTGGTAATCGGCCAGCGCGGGGAGATTGCGCCACCGCTCGACGTTGGCCTCGGGCGGCTCAACCAGGCGGGTGATCAGGCTGTCGCGGCCGGCCTGCGTGAGAGCCACACGCACGCGGTCGCGGTGGAAGGTCCCCGTACGCTGGGGCAGCAGGACCGGCAGCATGTCGGCCACCGGCGGACGGTTCCAGCCCGTTTCAGAAAGCGCGCGCCGCCCGCCCAGAAACAGAACGCCGCCGCCGCGCCGGTCCGCAAAATCGTGGATGAGCTGCTGCTGGGCGGGTGTAAAGTAGTTGGCTTCCACGCTGCCGACGATGAGGCCGCGGAATCCGAAGAGTTCCTCGGGCTGGGCCGGGAAGCCGTGCTCCAGCTCCTTGGGATCGGCGATGCCCTGGCGGTAGAGCTTGTTCTCGGTGGTCCGCAGCAGCGTGGTCAGTTGCAGGCCCTTGTCTTCTTCGATGGCGCGGCGAATGAACTTGAATTCCCAGCGCGGCTCGCCCTCGATGTA
>JAPWUP010000061.1 GCA_028275505.1 Bryobacteraceae bacterium | reverse complement strand
CGGGCCAGATCCACGCCGCTGGCGAAGAACTCCTCGTCATCCTGGCCCCGGCGGCCGAACGCAACGTAATACTTGGCATCCTCACGCGCGCGCCGATTCCAGTCCTCGCGCATGCGGGCGCAGACGTCCTGACCTTTCATCGCCGGTTATTCTAACCCGGGCGGCCGCTGGAACATCGTGATCCCCGCGATGCCCGCGGCGCCGGCCTCGATACAGGCCGCGGCGTTCTCCGCCGTGATGCCGCCCAGCGCGAAAACCGGGATCCGCACCGACCTCGCGGCTTCCCGCAACCGCTCCAGACCCACCGGCGGCAAGGCTGAGGCCTTCGACAGCGGCTGGAACACCGGACCGAAAACCACGAAATCGGCCCCCTCCTGCTCCGCGCGCCGCACTTCGTCCACCGTGTGGCAGGAAACGCCGATCAGAAAGCCGGCCGGCGTGATAGCGCGCAGCCGGTGCGGCGCGAGCGAATGCGAAGGCAAGTGGACGCCGTGGGCGCCGGCCGCCAGCGCCACATCCGCCCGTTCGTTCACCAGGATCCGTGTTCCGTGCGGGTTCGGCAGCGCCAGCACGCGCTCGACGAGCCGGAACAGCTCGCGTGCGGTCAAGTCCTTTTCGCGGATCTGGATCATTTCGATGCCGGCCGCGAGGTTGCGTTCGATGACGCCCAGCAACGCCTCTACTCCGCCGACCTGCTTGCGATCCGTGATGTAGTAGCGTTTCATCCGTGCTTCCCGGCGCCGCGACCAGGCCGTCGCGCAGGATTCTCGTGGGCGCGCTCGCGGTACAGCCCCTCCATGGCCGAACCCAGCTCGATCGCGGACTCACCGAAGCGATCGCGCACGCGATCCGCCGCCTCCAGCGCACGGCGCCAGCGCTCCCGCCGTTCCTGGTCCAGCAGGCTCAGCTGCCCCTCCTGAATCTGCAAGCCGGACGCTGCCACTCCCAGCAGACGCACAGGCACCCCCCGCTTCCAGTGCGTCCGGAACAGCCTGCGCGCCTCCTCCACCAGGTCCGCGTCGAGCTGCGTGGCGCGATCCATGGTGTGGGAACGGGTAATCGTGGTGAAATCGCGGTAGCGCAATTTCAGGTGCACGGTGCGGGCGTACAGCCCATACTCGCGCAGCCGCCGTGCGACCATGCTCGCCAGCCGCGCCACCGTAGCCTCGAGCAACTGTGCATCCACCAGGTCCTGCTCGAAAGTATGTTCGTGGCTGACCGACTTTGGCGGAGCTTCCTCACCGATTTCTTCGTCGAACCACGCGCCCGCGTCCAGTCCGCGCGCCTTGCCCGCCAGCGCCAGGCCCCAGCGTCCGAAGCGCTCCTCCAGAAACCCCTCATCGAGACGCGCCAGGTCGCCGACGCGCCGGATCCCCAGCTCGTGCAAACGCTGCTCGGTGACTTTGCCCACCCCAGGGATCTTGCCCACCTCGAGGGGCGCCAAAAACTGTGCTTCCAGGCCCGGCAGGACCCAAAGGATGCCGTTGGGCTTGGCCTGATCGGAGGCCACCTTGGCCACCAGCCGCGAGCTCGCGACGCCAATGGAGCAGTTCAGTCCCGTGCGCTGCCGAATGGCCTCATGGAGGTTGTGCGCCGCTTTCATGGGCGGTCCGAAAAGCCGCTCCGTGCCCGTCATATCGAGATACGCTTCGTCAATCGAGGCCATCTCGACCTTGGGCGAAAATTCGCAGAGAATCTCGTGGATTTTCTCCGAGTACTCGCGGTAGCGTTCGGGATGGCCTTCCACAAAGACGGCGTGAGGACAGAGTCGCCAGGCCGTGCGCAGGGGCATTGCCGAGCGGATGCCGTACTTGCGTGCCTCGTAGGACGCCGCCGCCACCACGCCGCGCGCATCCGGCCGCCCGCCCACCACCACCGGTTTGCCTCGCAGGGAAGGATCGAACAACTCTTCCACCGACACGAAGAACGCATCCATGTCCACGTGGAAGATCGTCCTCATGGCGCTTGCTCACGCTTGCGCGCAGCCAGCACGCGGGGCCGACCAGCCAGGTCGGGCCACACGCGCACCTCGTCCCACCCTTCCTCGAGCATGGCGCGGACGGGCGCAAGCTGGCCGTATCCCAGCTCCACAACGAGCCGACCGCCGCCGCGCAACGTCCGGTGGGCTTCGGCGATGAGGCGGCGGTAGATCTCGAGGCCGTCGGGACCCGCCAGCAGCGCCCTCTGCGGCTCGTACTCGCGCACTTCGCGCGGCAACTGCGGCGCGTCGGTCTCGGCGATGTACGGCGGATTGGATACCACCAGGTCCAGGCTGGAGGAGGCGAACGCGGCCAGCAAGTCGCAAGCCAGCAGCTCGACACGGGCGCCCAGCGCGCGGACGTTCTCGGCAGCTACCGCCAGGGCAGCCAGCGAGATGTCCGTTCCCCACACGAGCCGGCCCGTTTCCAGGCTCAGGGTAACGGCAATGGCGCCTGAGCCGCAGCCCACGTCCACGATGGTCCGGGCCTCGCGCGCAAACTCCAGCGCCGCTTCCACGACGTGCTCGGTCTCCGGCCGCGGGATCAAAACCTCCGGGGTCACTCGGAAGACACGCCCGTAAAATTCCTGCTGCCCCGTGATGTACTGGGTGGGCCTGCCCGCCAGGCGTTGGGCCAGCATGGTTTCATATCGGGCGGCGGCATCCGGCGGCAGGGTTTCCTCCGGGTGCGCGTACAGGTAGGCGCGCGGGCGTCCGAGCACAGCCGCGAGCAGAACTTCGGCGGTCAGGCGCGGCGCGTCAATGCCCGCCTGCTCAAGTCGTCGGGAGGCCTGCCGGAGCGCCGTCGCGAGATCCATCGAGAGCCACCACCGGCTCGATTTGCTGCTTGAGCCGCTCCGTCTGGTAGTAAGTGGTCAGGGCGTCAATCAGAGGATCCAGATTACCGTCCAGGATACTGTCCAACTGATACAAAGTAAGTCCGATGCGATGGTCGGTAACTCGGTTCTGCGGGAAGTTATAAGTCCGGATTTTCTCGCTGCGATCGCCCGTGCCGATCATGCTGCGCCGCTCGGCGCCGATTTCGGCCCGCTGCCGCTCCAGCTCCCGCTCATAGAGGCGCGACCGGAGCACGCGCAACGCTTTGGCCTTGTTCTTGATCTGGGATTTCTCGTCCTGACAGGTCACCACCAGACCGGTAGGCAGGTGCGTGATGCGCACCGCCGAGTACGTGGTGTTGACCGACTGGCCTCCCGGCCCCGAGGAGCAGAAGGTGTCAATGCGCAGATCCTTCGGATCTATCTCGACTTCCACTTCGTCAGGCTCGGGCAGCACGGCTACCGTTACCGCCGAAGTGTGAATGCGGCCCTGGGCCTCGGTCTGAGGCACGCGCTGCACCCGGTGCACCCCGCTTTCGTACTTCAGCTTGCTGTAAACCTTGTCCCCGCTGACCAGGGCGATGATTTCCTTGTAGCCGCCGACTTCGGATTCGCTGACCGAAGAAATTTCCACGCGCCAGCCCTGCGATTCGGCGTACCGCGCATACATGCGGAAGATCTCGGCCGCGAACAAGGTGGCCTCGTCGCCTCCCGTCCCCGCCCGGATCTCCAGCAGCACGTTCTTCTCATCGTTGGGATCCTTGGGCAACAGGAGGACCTTCAGATCCTGCTCCACCTTCTCCCGTTCCCGCTCCAGCCGTTCGATCTCCTCGGCCGCCAGCTTGCGCAGATCATCGTCGGACTCCTCCAGCATCTGGCGCGCCTGCGCCAGCTCGGCATCGAGCTTCTTCCATTCGCGGTAGCGCGCCACGATAGGCTCCAGTTCGCTGTGGGCCTTGGCGGTTTTGCGGTAACGCTCGGGGTCCTGGATGACAGCAGGATCCGCCATCTGGCGCGTCAGCTCTTCGAAGCGCGCCTCGATCTCATCCAGCTTGCGGGCGTATTGCATCATGCGCGTGTGTTCAAGCGATCACCGGCTGGCCTCCCTGGGCTCTTTCCAGCTCCAGGGCGCCCTCCAGCGCACGGATGGCCACTTCCACCTGGTCGTCCTGGGGAGGCCGGGTGGTAATCCGTTGCAGCCAAAGGCCCGGCGCCGTCACGGTGGCCAGCAACCGCCCCCGGCCCCGCGCCGCAGCACGGACCACTTCATAGCTTACACCCGCGATGAGGGGAAGCAGAACGATGCGCGAGATAAAGCGCGAGGCGAAATCCTCGAAAGGCAGCGCCGCATAAGCCGCTATGGAAACCAGCATCACGACCATCAGGAAGCTCGTTCCGCAGCGGGGATGATACGTACTGTACCGCTGTGCGTTCTCCACCGTCAGCCGTTCCCCAGCTTCGAAAGCGAAGACCACGCGGTGCTCGGCCCCGTGGTACTCAAAGACCCGGCGGATATCCTTCCAGCAGGAAATGGCCAGCAGGAAGGCAACGAACAGAGCGATGCGGATGATCCCGTCCACCAGATTGAAGCCAATGCGTCCGGCGAGCGCGGGCAGCCAGCCGCTCAGGCGCGTGGTCAGATACAAAGGAACGAACTTGTACAGGAAGATGAAAAACGCCAGCGAAATCGCCAGGTTCGCCGCCATCAGAGCCGGACTGATCTCGGCCTTCTTGCCGGACCGTTCCTCCTCGGGCAGCGCCGCGTTGGCCGAAAAACGCAGAGCCTTCATTCCCAGCCACAAAGCTTGCCCCAGGGTCCCGATGCCGCGCAGAATCGGCCAGCCAAAAGCGCGATATTTTTCGGAAATTTTTACGAGCGGACCTTCCTCGGTGACTAACTTGCCATCGAGCCGCCGCACTGCCACGCAGTAACTGTGCGGGCAGCGCATCATGACGCCTTCGATGACCGCCTGGCCGCCGATCAGGGTCTCGTCCTCGCCCGCCGCCAGCGTGTGGGAACTGACCAGCAGGCGCACAAACAACGGTAAATGCACCGGCGCGGAGCCTCCTCCTTGTTCCGAGTATACCTTGGAGTCCCGTTCCTGCGCCGGTCGCAGCGTCCGTCGCACTCCGACGGCTGCTCGCTCATTTCGATGGCGCGCCCGGCGGCTCGTCCAGCCACTCCGGGCGACGGAGAACCGGACGCGGGCGGGAGCCATCGGGAGGCCCGATGATGCCCTCGCGCTGCATGCGATCCAGAATCCGCGCGGCGCGCCCGTAGCCAAGACGCAGCCTCCGCTGCAACACCGAGGTCGAGGCCTTGCCCAGCTCGCAGACGATGCGCACCGCTTCGCGATAAAGCGGATCCTCCTGTTCGTCGGTCCCCGTGCCTTCGCTGCCCTCCTCTTCCTCGGAAGGCGGCGCGATCAGGAAGGAAGCGTCGTAATCGGGCGTGGCCTGCGCCTTCCAGAATTCCACCACGCGATTGATTTCGGCCTCGGTCACCAGCGCGCCGTGCACGCGCGTCAGGCGCGAGGAGCCGGGCGGCAGGAAGAGCATGTCGCCGCGTCCCAGCAGGTGTTCCGCCCCCATCACGTCCAAGATCGTGCGCGAGTCCACGCGCGTGGCCACCCGGAAGCTGATGCGAGCCGGGAAATTGGCCTTGATCAGCCCGGTGATCACATCCACGCTCGGCCGCTGGGTGGCAAGAACCAGATGCATGCCCACCGCCCGTGCCATCTGGGCCAGCCGCGTCACCGATTGCTCTACGTTGTGCCCTTCCACGATCATCAGGTCGGCCAGCTCGTCAATGACGATCAGGATGTATGGCAGCGGCTCCGGCTCTTCCTCCTCGCCGAACAGAGTGCCCGGCTGGTACGGAAGCTGCTCCAGCTTGCGGTGATACTGCTCGATGTTGCGCACGCCGTGATCCGACAAGACGCGGAAACGGCGCTCCATCTCCAGCACCGCGTTGCGCAGCGCATTGGCCGCCTTGCGCGCATCCGTGATCACCGGCGTGAGCAGGTGCGGGATCCCCTCGTACAACCCCAACTCCAGCCGCTTGGGATCCACCAGGATCATCCGCACCTCATCGGGCGTCGCCTTGTAGAGCACCGACATGATCAGGCAGTTCAGCAGCACGCTCTTGCCTGATCCGGTGGACCCGGCGATGAGCAGGTGCGGCATGGTCTCCAGCGGCGCCACCTTGATGCGCCCGGCGATGTCCTTGCCCAGCGGCAGCGTGAGTCGCGATGGCGAGCGCTGGAACTCCTCGGACTCCAAGACCTGCCGCAGCACGATCAACTCACGGCGCGCGTTCGGCACCTCGATGCCCACCGTCGGCCGGCCCGGAATCCGCTCGATCAAGATGGATTCCGCCTGCAAACCGAGGCAGAGATCTTCGGTCAGGGTGACGATGCGGCTGTACTTGATTCCGGCCTCGGGTTTGAATTCGAACGTCGTGACCACGGGTCCCGGGTTGATCTGCACGACCGAACCCAGCACGCCGAACTCCTTGAATTTCGCCTCGATGCGCGCCGCGATCTGCTTGAGCTCCTGCTCGTCGTAGCCACCGCGGGCAGGCGCTTCGTTCAGCAGGTCCGTGGGGGGCAGGCGATACTCGGGGCGACGCCGGGGAGGAGCCTGCGCGGGCGCAAGCTGTGCGGCCGGGGCAGGTTCCGGCTCGGTTTCGGGCTCCTGACCCGGCTCGGGCGGCGGCGGGGGCAGGTCCTCCAGCGTGCGGATGGGAATCTCGCGAACGACCGCCCTTTCCTCGGCCACGGGTTCGGACTCGACCGCCGGCTCAGGCTCAGCCGCGGGCGCCACCGCAACCTGCGCCTTGGGCGTCGCTTCCCCGGCAGGCTTGCGGACGCGGCGACGGGGCAGCCGCCAGCTCCGCCACCAGGCGCCCAGCCGGCGCATTGCAGGCGCCACGGCGAAGAAGGAAAATCCCGAGACCAAATACAGCGACCCGACCGCCATGGCTCCGAGCACGATAGCCGCGCCGGTGGTGTTGAACCACGCTTGCAGCAAATCGGCCACCAGCAGCCCCAGCAGGCCGCTCGCGGGCAAATCCATGACCCGCCACTCGGGACCCAAAGCCAGGGCCGCCCCGGCGGTGGTCACCAGCAGCAGGAAACCGCCGATCTTGCCCGCCGGCGCCACCGGCCTGCGCGATCGCACCAGGTTGTACGCCACCAGCACGAGCACCACAGGCAACGCGAACGCCGGCAGGCCGAAGACCTGGAGCGCCAGGTCGGCGATGTGGGAACCGAAAGGACCGATCAGATTCCTGGCCCGCTCGGCCGTAGCCGTGTTCCAGGATGGATCACCGGGATGGTAGGAGATCAGGCTGAGCCAGACCAGCAGCCCGAAGATCAACAACACGAAGCCCGCCGCTTCGCCAGAGCGCGAGCGTCGAATCGTTTCCGCCTCCCGCATGTGCGTTTGGGCGGAGCGCAGTCATTGCCAGGGCAATCACTATTATGCCAAAGACCACCCGGTAGTACACGAAAATTTTCAGGGTATGGCGGCGGAGAAAGCGTAAAAAGAAGGCGATCACGAGCCAGCCCGTCAGCGCACTGGCTACGGCGCCAGCGATGAACGCGCTCCGCATCTCGACTGGGATGCCGCCGGCCGCAATCACATCCAGCGATTCCTTGATCGCCGCGCCCAGCAAGGCGGGAGTTGACAACAGGAAGGAGAACCGGGCCGCCGCCGGGCGATTCAGGTCGCGCAGCAGCGCAGCCGTGATGGTGATTCCGCTGCGGGAAACGCCAGGGACGATGGCGAAGGCCTGTGCGACTCCAATGGTCATTGCGTCCGCTACCCGCACATCCGCGAGGCTGCGACGCCCCTGGCTGCGGCGATCGGCCCAGTACATCAGCAGTCCCACGCCGATCAGCATGCCCCCCATCAGCAGCGGGTTGCGCCAGCTCTGTTCGGCGTACGATTTGAAAGCGTAGCCGGCGATCCCGACGGGTACGGTGGCCGCCGCCAGCAGCCACAGCAAGCGAGGATTGGCCGCCAGCTCGGGATCACTCTGGTGTGCCCGCCAGCCGACGGCCTGCGCCGCCAGTTGCAGCCAGTCGCGGAAAAAATATCCCAGCAGGGCCACCACCGTGCCCAGGTGGAGCGCGATGTCGAAGGACAGTCCAGGATCCTTCCAGCCCAGCAGCCACGGGGCCAGGGCCAGATGCGCCGTGCTCGATACAGGAAGGAACTCGGTGAGGCTCTGAACGATGGCCAGTACGATCGCCTGGTAAATGGGCATGAGCGAAAACAACCATGCTAACGCACCACCCGCGGGCGCACTGCTCTGGGTCCGACACCCTCCCCGCCTCCGGGCGCCGCGCGATATGCTCAGGAAGGGAGAATAGCCGTGGCTGCCGCAGAAAACCCGACCGCACGCAAATTTGCCATACCCGTCCCCCTGATCATCTTCGGGGTCATGCTGCTCATCGGCCTGGCTGCGGCATGGTACTTGAGCCGTCCGGCGCCGTCCCCGCCCGGCCCCGTGCTCACGCCCGAGGCGCGCGCCTACGTGAAATACCTCAAGCTCAGCGACACCGAGATGAAAGCCCACAAGAGCTACCTCAACCAGCGCCTCGTCGAGATTACCGGCAAGATCACCAATACCGGCCCCCGCGCCCTCCGTCTGGTGGAGATCAACTGCGTGTTTTACGACGCCTACGGTCAGGTGGTCCTGCGCCAGCGACTTCCCATCGTGGGACCGCGCACCGGCGGGCTGAAGCCCGGTGAAACCAAACCGTTCCGCCTGCCTTTCGACGAGCTTCCCGAAAGCTGGAATCAGGGGCCGCCTCAGTTGGTCATTGCCCAGATCATTTTCGAGGACTGAGGGACACCCGATGAGCCGAAACATTTTGGCTCTGTTCTGTACTTTTGGGCTCGCCGCCGGCGCCGAGACTCTCTCGCTCAAACTCGACCGTCCCGCCGAGATCGTGGCGGAACTCGAGATGCGCTCGCCCGGCTCGGATTTCGCCCGGCGAGGGCGCGAGGCAGCCGTGGCGCGGATTCAAGTGGCGGGCAAAGCCCCGCACTACGTCACGCTGTTTGCGGGTCCCGAGAGCTGCGTCTATCGCGTCTTTTTGGGCAAGCTGGGAGCCGGCGAGCACCGGATTCTGGTGGAGCGCGACGAGCGCTGGTCAGCCCCGGCGTCGGGTCTCGAACTGATTCGTGCAAACCTGCGCGAGTACCGTCCAGGCGATGAGTATTATCCCGTGCTGGCGAACGCCCCCGTCATATTCGCGCGCGAGGACACGCTGGGGCGCTTCAGCGACGTGCCGCTGCTGGCCTATTGCGAGCGCCTGCGGGAAGACGGCCAACAGCTGCTCCAGTACACCGTGATTTTCTCCAACGAGGACGGAGGCACATCCACACGCGCGCTGATGGCCCGTTGGGGCCGGACCGCCGATATCGAGTATGTGTATCGCGTGAGGCTGGACGGCAGCGGGCGCCCGGTCCGCGCCACCATCCAGACGCGCAATCACAAGGACGTGGACTTCGACGGCGTGCGCGAGGACCTGCACCCGTTGTTGTATGTGGTCACGCGCAACAACATGGTGGCGCCGGAAGGCCCCCCGACGCTGCGTTACCAACTGGCGCCCATCGTGGTGGATCTCAGCCGTAATTCGCGGGAGCGCGTCATGGACGAAAACCCGGTGCTGTACCGGGTCACTGCGCAGGAGCTCGAGCGGGAGGGCAAGCTCCGCCCGTTCGGCGTCGTGGATGGCGAAAAGATCAGCGATCCGCGGAATTACCTCTACGTGGAAATGAAGCTGGAGAACCGCGACTCGGCCGTGGCGGTGCTGGTCCGTTTGCAGGATGAAGCAGTGTGGCGCAGCTCGCATCTGGGCCGGTCCGATTATGCGGTGGCCCGCGACGGATGGGTCCGCACCACCATCGAGCTGCCGCCGGGCACCGACGCGGGCCGCATCGCCGAGATCGGCTTCCACTGCCTCGTAGTGCCCACGAAGATCAACGACAAGGAGTTGTGGCCGGACGCGGGTCACTGCCGCGTGCTCGCTGTGGGCCGCGTCTTCCTGCTCGATCAGGCCTTCCGCCCGGGACCCGACCTGTGGCGCCTGCCCACCACCGCCGCACCCCTGGAAATCCCCAGCGGCCAGATGCGCGTCTTCCGGAAGTGAGAGAAAGGAACGGTCCGCCGCGGGCCCAAAGTCTGCCTGGACCGAGGTTCATCCCGCTCCAGCCGCTTCCCGGGGTAGAATCCCAAGGAAACTTGCATTGCCGATGGAGGGAAGCACGCATGGCTTATCCATACCACCGACGTCCCACTCTGACCCGCCGCGGTTTGCTGCGGCGCGCCGCGGCGCTGGCCGCGTTCGGTCCACTCTTCAAGAGCACCGCGAAAGCCTCCGGTTCGCAGACCGGCTCCGTGAACCGCTATTCGGCGCCCAGCCAGCTCCGGATCACGGACATTCGGGCTTGCCGCGTTGCATCCAACTTCGACTACCCGATCATCAAGATCTACACCAATCAGGACGTCTACGGTCTGGGCGAAGTCCGCGACGCCGGCGTCGAGGGCCTGGCGCTGGTGCTCAAGCCGCACCTGGTCGGGCGGAATCCGCTGGACATCGAACCCAACCTGGACCGCATCCGCAAGTTCGCCAATCACCGGCGCACCGGCGGCGGTTACAGCGCCATTGACATCGCGCTGCACGACATCGCGGGCAAGGTCTACGGCGTGCCGGTGTGGCGACTGATCGGCTCCCGGTACCGCGACCGCATCCGCATCTATTGCGACACCAACGAAAGCAAAGACCCCAAAGTCTACGCCGAACGGATGCGCAAACGCAAGGAGATGGGCTTCACGTTCTTCAAAATGGACATCGGCCCGAACCTGATCTCGGACGTGCCCGGCGCGCTCATCGGCGGCGTGGCCACGGAAAAAGGACTCAAACTCTATTGCGAGTTCATTCAGGCTGTGCGCGACGCCATCGGCTGGGATCAACCCCTGGCAGCCGATCACTTCGGCCCGCTCACGCTCAACGACTCCATTCGTTACGCCCGCGCCTTCGAGCCGTACAACCTCGCCTGGGCCGAAGACATGATCCAGGTAGGCCACCTCGGGCAGGGTGGCGATGCGCCGCTGAACTGGCGCGCGTACAAGACGCTCTGCGATTCGACCGTAACCCCGATCGCCACCGGCGAGAGCCTCTTCGGCCTCGAAGAAGGCTTCAAGGCCTTCATTGACAATCAGGCGATTGACATCGTTCACCCCGATCCGCTTACTGCCGGCGGCATCCGCGAGGTCAAGCGCATCGCCGATTATGCCGTAATGCACGGCGTGCAAACCGCTCTGCACTTCGCCGGTTCACCGGTCGGCTGCATGGCTTGCGTGCACGTGGCGGCCACCCTCAAGGACTTCCTGGCCCTCGAAAACCACGCGGTGGATATCCCATGGTGGGACGATCTGGTCACCGGCGTGCCCAAGCCTATCATCCAGAAAGGCTACATCCAGGTGCCCGAAACGGTGGGCCTGGGCATCGAACTCAATGACGAAGTCGTCAAGCAGCACTTGCGCGTGCCTGGCTATTTCGAGCCGACGCCACAGTTCGACAAATTCATCATTGACGACTTCCGCCGTGGCGGTCCCTA
Source organism: Bryobacteraceae bacterium (assembly GCA_028275505.1). Lineage (GTDB taxonomy): Bacteria > Acidobacteriota > Terriglobia > Bryobacterales > Bryobacteraceae > DTHT01. The sequence continues at coordinate 10,915 of JAPWUP010000061.1, read as the reverse complement.
TCCGCACTTGGACGAGCACGGCAAGCTGGTGATTGACTGGTAGGACTCCAGGGGCGTCGCCCAAAGCAACGTCGAAGCAGCAGCGGCCCAAGCGAAGAGGCGAACGTCCGCACCGCCTCCCGGTCCAAAGGGACACCAGAAAGAGAAAAGCCCCGGGCTGGGGTCCCCGGGGCTTCACTCAGAGGGGCTAGCGACGGACTGGGCTCCGTCGCCGGGGATGCTACGTATCAGCGACTGACTCAAGTATAGAACAATCAGGCCCGTTTTGTCTCGTTTCTTATCAAATTTTAATTGAGCGGAGGCCGAACGCCCGGTTTTTCCCCGGCTCCTCCGCCACCATTGTCCCCGGTCGCGCTCCGCCCGGCTTGCAACCGCCTCGCCCTCTCATAGTCAGCCAGCAGTTGCCGGGTGATCTTGTCGGCCACGTCCGCGCTGGCCCCCCGGAACTTGCCCCCAGTGCTTTCCTGCGTGGTGGCCCAGATCACGTCGCCCTCCTTGTTAACGAGCCGCACCGCAGCGGAAGCCTCGTGACGACGCTCCGCAATGCGCGTCGAGGAATGCTCGCCCACCCCCACGCTGGCATAGGTCCGGCGGCCCTGCGTGTCTGCGGTGCGCGTGGAACCGGTGCCAAGGCTTCCTCGCGCGCTCAAGCCCTCGCTGGAAGCAAACGTTTCCGTATACACTAAGTCCTCGGCGGACCCGCGGAGAATCGCGTCCGCCCGATCCGGGTTCTCCGTGACCACGAACAACCTGGCCGAATGCAGAGCCGCCAGGATCATTTCGCGAATGTGCGCCGCCACTTCTCCGCCCGTAAGACGATCCACATACACACGACGGACCTTCAGAAGCTGAACCAGCCGTTCGCGTTCCAAATCGTCCGGCTCCGGTCCCTGCGCAGCCAGCGCCGAAGCCATGATTAGAGTCGGCAGCCAGGCTGCTGCGGTTCGCGCAATCATCCGCCACCTCGCCCGGCCTTGCGCGCCTCTGCGTCCTGGAACTCGACGCGCCGGCCCGTCCGGGCCTCCAGCGCCGCCAGCAGTGCACGAATGTCCTCCTTGTCCACGCGGAAGACCATCGCCTGCTGCCGGTCCTGCTCATCGCGGAAACCGACGGTGAGGAAATGCCGCCGCTTCTTGCTCAGCAACAGCATTGGCGAGACGATCACCCCAAGTGCATATCGTCGGCTCACCTGCTGGCCGTACTCGAGCATGTTGATTCGCTCGTATGGGACCTCCAGGCGGACGCGGTCGGCCTGGAAGACCATCACACGGTCGTCCGTGGTCAGGATTCGTCCGCTGAGCCTGGCCCTGAGCGAGGCAACCGTGCCTCCGACGTATTCCGCACGCCCTCCTTCCTGTCCCGCCATCGCGGTCCAGGCCGACACGAGCGCCAGCCACGTCAGTGTCGGGGCGGCGCGGGATGCCACGAATACCCGCATGGCGCGTTGTACCATGAGATAAGTAGCCGCGACCGCGGCTTCTTCTCAGAGGGGATAACCACCGTGTCCAACGCGCCCGATTCCGAGCGTGATCGCAGCAGTCTTTCTTTGCCCGACGGGGTCACGATCAGCCCCGACGTGGTGCGTCCCAACCGGCTGCCGCCGGGCCAGCGCCGCACCGATCAGTGGCCCGTGATGACTTCCAACGGCCTGCCCCGGATCAACTTGCAAACATGGCGACTCCGGGTGGATGGCCTCGTCGCCAACCCCATCGAGTGGAGCTGGGAGCAATTCAATACCCTGCCCCGGGTGCGCGTTTACGCCGATCTTCATTGCGTCACCCGCTGGTCGCGGCTGGGCAACCTCTGGGAGGGCGTCCCCACCCGCGAGATCCTGGCTCGCTGCGGCGGACCGTCGCCCCAAGCCCGTTTCGTGCTCGTGCACGCCCTCGATTCCGGCTACACCGCCAACCTCCCCTTGGAAGACTTCCTCGCCGAGGACGCTCTGGTGGCCACGCACCACGACGGCCAGCCGCTCAGTCTGGAGCACGGCTGGCCAGCAAGACTCGTGGTCCCACGGCGGTACGGCTGGAAGAGCGTCAAGTGGCTGACGCGCATCGAATTGAGAGAGAAGGACCGCGCGGGCTACTGGGAGTCCGGCGGCTACCACATGCGCGGTGATCCCTGGAAGGAGGAACGCTTTCGATGGTGACAGCGACCGGGCAACAAACGCCAACTCGCGCCTCGCGGCGGAAGTGGATCGTGGGTGGCTTGGCCGGCGTCGGGCTGGTGGGACTGGGCACCGCAGCCTACCGGGCGGCCCCCAGCTTCTGGGGGCAATTTTTCCGCGAAGTCGGCAGGCCGATCCAACCCGCGCCCGCTCGCCCGCGGCCACAAGAGTGGCCCGACACCGGACTGCACGCCGCCTGGCTCGGCCACAGCACCGTCTTGCTGAAGATCGAGGGTTTCTGGGTGCTCACCGATCCCGTCTTCAGTGACCGAGCGGGCATCCATGTGGGTCCGCTCGCGATCGGCATCAAACGCCTGGTGGCGCCCGCTCTGGCACTGGATGAACTTCCGACGCCGGACCTGCTCCTGCTCTCCCACGCTCACATGGACCACATGGACACGCCCACGCTGCGCAAGCTCGAAAACCGCCGCACCGCAGTCGTGCTCGCGCGTCACAACAGCGACCTGATCCGCCCCGAACGCTACCGGTCCGTCTACGAGCTGGGCTGGGGCGAGCATGTGCGCGTGGGACCGGCCCTCATCCGCGCCTTTCCCGTCAATCATTGGGGCGCACGCTACCGCAGCGACAATCACCGCGGCTATAACGGCTACATCGTTCAAATCGGGCGGTGGCGCTTGATCTTCGGCGGCGACACCGGAGATACGCACCATTTCCGCGAACTGCACGACGGGCGGCCCTACCACCTGGCTATCATGCCCATCGGCGCCTACAACCCGTGGCGGCGCCGCCACTGCACTCCGGAGGAGGCCTGGCGGATGACCAACGAAGCCGGGGCCGAACGCATCCTTCCCGTCCACCACCAGACCTTCATCCTCAGCCGCGAACCCGTAATGGAACCGATCCAAAGGTTGCTCGATGCCGCCGGGCCGCAGGCCGAACGCGTGGTAGCCCAGCGCGTGGGCGACGAAATGCGGATCGTTTGAGTCGGCCCCTGGCAGCCTGACGGCCCGAGGCGGTTCGTTACAATTCAGGGTATGCCGCGTCTGCTGTGGCTTGCCTGTCTTTTTGCCGTCCTCGTCGCGGGCCAGCAACCCTTTGACGTTCATGCGCTGCTCAAGCTGGAGCGCATCTCCGACCCGCAAATTTCGCCCGACGGACGCCACGTCGCCTTCGTGGTGCAGTCCGTGGATCTGGACAAGAATCGCCGGCCCAAACACATCTACGTCGTCCCGTTGAGCGGGGGTGAACCCGTTAGACTCACCCACGAAGGTAACCTCAACGACCGCCCGCGCTGGTCGCCTGATTCCAAAACCATCGCTTTTATTTCCGACCGCAGCGGTTCGGCGCAAATCTGGCTCATGAACGCCGACGGCAGCCAGCCCCGCCAGCTCACCAACTGGCCCACGGAAGCCGGCGGCGTGCTGTTCTCCCCGGACGGGCGCCGCCTGCTGTTCACTTCCGAGGTCTACCCGGAATGCGGCGCGGACGAAGCCTGCAACCGGAAGAAACTCGAGGAGGAGAAGGCTTCCCCCGTCAAGGCCCGGATTTACACTTCCCTACTCTATCGGCACTGGGATCGCTGGCAAGGCAAGCGACGGTCTCACCTGTTCTCCATCTCTGTGGAGGGAGGCAAGGCCGTGGACCTGACGCCGGGCGATCGCGACGTGCCGCCCTTCTCGCTCGGAGGTCCCGACGACTACGCGATCTCGCCCGACGGCAAAGAGGTCTGCTACGCAATGGTGAGCGACCCGGTTGCGGCCGTCAGCACGAACACCGACCTCTATGTGGTGCCAATCACCGGCGGCGAAGCGGTCCGCATCACGTCCAATCCCGCCGCCGACAACTCGCCTGCCTATTCGCCGGATGGGAAGTACCTCGCCTTCCGCATGCAGACGCGGCCCGGCTATGAAAGCGATCGCTGGCGACTGGCCGTCCTGGAGCGCGCCACCGGCAAGCTCACCGTCCTCACCGAGAACCTGGATCGCTGGGTCACCAGCTTCACCTGGTCGCCGGATTCCAGCCGCCTGTTCTACACCGTGGAGGACCGCGGCCGCCAGCTGGTTCACATGGTCCCGGTGAGCGGCGGCGGCGCACGCACGATCATCAGCGGCCCCGGCTACGTCAGCGACGTACAGTTCACTCCCGACGGCAAGACCATGGTTTATCTGGGCCAGAGCGGCAGCCAGCCGGCCAAACTGTTTCGCGTCTCTTCAACCGGCGGGGCGCCCCAGCCCCTGACCCGCATCAACGACGTTTTCCTCTCCGCCTACCAGCTCCCCGAGTTCGAGGAATTCTGGGTGGAAGCGCCGGACCGTACGCGCGTGCACAGCTTCCTGGTCAAGCCTCACGGCTTCCGGGCCGATCGCAAGTATCCCGTATTGTTCCTCATTCACGGCGGCCCGCAAGGCGCGTGGGAAAACAACTGGGGCTACCGCTGGAACCCCCAAGTGTTCGCCGGCGCCGGCTATGTGGTCGTGCTGCCCAATCCGCGCGGCTCCACGGGCTTCGGCCAGAAGTTCATTGACGAAATCAACGCCGATTGGGGCGGCAAGGTGTTCGACGACATCATGGCCGTGGTGGACTACGTGACGGCGCTGCCTTACGTGGACCCCGAGCGCATGGCGGCCGCCGGCGGCTCCTATGGCGGCTACATGATCAACTGGATCCTCGGACACACGCAACGCTTCCGCGCCCTGGTTTCCCACGCCGGCGTCTTCGATCTGCGCAGCATGTTCGGCGAGACCGAAGAGTTGTGGTTTCCGCTCTGGGAGTTTCAGGGGCCGCCCTGGGAAAATCCTGAGCTGTACGCGCGGCTTTCCCCCAGCTACTACGTGAAGCAATTCCGCACGCCCACCCTGGTCATTCACGGCGAGCTCGACTACCGCGTGCCCTACGGGCAGGGCTTGCAGCTCTTCACCGCCCTTCAACTCCAGAAGGTCCCGTCGAAGCTCTTGCTTTTCCCGGACGAGGGACACTGGATTCTCAAGCCGCAAAACAGCGTGCTGTGGTACAAGACCTTCCTCGAGTGGATCAACGAGTGGGTGAACAAGCAGCCGGCCCCGGCGCAGCCGCCGGAAACATCGCCAGCCAGGCCCTGACTCGTCAACGCGGCGGCTGCTCGTTGCGCGGCGGGATGCGCCACAGGTAGATCTTGCGACCGCTCACTTCGATCTCTTTGTCCGGCTTCCAGTCCCCCATGTCGTGCCAGTGCGACACCACGCGCGTACCGGGTTTGAGTTCGCGAAGCAACTTCGGCCTCAGCTTCAGATTGACCCAAGGCCAGAGATAGAGCGTAACTACGGTTGCCTCGCTGATGTCGGCTTCGAAAAGATCTTCGTTGCGGAAACGGACGCGGCCCGCGACGCCCGCCTTGCGCGCATTTTCCTCGGACTCCGCGATCCGCTGAGGATCTATGTCAATACCCACGCCGCGAGCGCCGAACTCCTTGGCCGCGGCGATCACAATCCGCCCGTCGCCGCAACCCAGATCGTAGACCACGTCCCGGCTGGTGACGCCCGCCAGCTCGAGCATGGCGCGCACGACCTCCGGAGGCGAAGGCTCGTAGCGAACATCGGGCGGGCGCAGCGATTTTTGGGCTAAAGCACCCGCAACGGCGCTGAGCAGCGTGACCAGGAGCAGAACGGGTTTGCGCATGATCCCGTCTATGATAGCGTTCGGAGGTCTCCTCCGGTTACCGCGTGAACGGCGCCTGTAAGCGCCCTGCTATAATTGTCGTTTCTCGCAGGCGACTCGGAGCGGGCAAGGGGCCGCAGATCATGAAGAAAGTCCTTTTGTTGCGTCCGCGCGGTTTTTGCGCCGGCGTGGTGCGCGCCATTGATGTGGTCAAACTGGCGCTGGAGGCCTACGGGCCGCCGATCTATGTCCGCAAGGAGATTGTCCACAACCGTCACGTGGTGGAAGAGCTGCGCGCGGCGGGCGCCATCTTCGTGGAGGAACTCGACGAGGTGCCCGAAGGCTCTCGCGTGATCTTCAGCGCGCACGGCGTGGCGCCCAGCGTCCGTGAGCAGGCTCGTGCGCGAAACCTCGAGGTCATTGACGCCACCTGCCCGCTGGTGACCAAAGTCCACCTGGAAGCCATTCGTTTCGCCCGGCTCGGCTATACGATCGTGCTCATCGGACACCGCGATCACGACGAGGTCATCGGCACCATGGGTGAAGCGCCGCACTGCACCGTGGTGGTTTCCAGCATCGAAGAAGTGGATCAGTTGGCGCCGCCCGATCCCCAGCGCGTCGCCTACATCACGCAAACGACGCTCAGTCTGGAGGAAACCCGGCACATCGTGGAGCGCCTGCGCGAGCGGTTCCCCGCCGTGCAGGGTCCGGCCGCGCAGGACATCTGCTACGCCACGGAAAACCGCCAGCTCGCAGTCAAGGCAGTGGCGCCCCTGTGCCAGCTTCTGCTCGTGGTCGGCTCCCGGAATAGCTCCAATTCGCGGCGCTTGGTCGAAGTGGCGCGTAACGCCGGAGTCACCGCTTATTTGCTGGACGACGCCTCCGAACTCAAGCCGGAATGGTTCGAGGGCGTGGATACCGTGGCCGTGACGGCGGGCGCTTCCGCCCCCGAGTATCTGGTTCAGGAACTGCTCCGTGCGCTCGCGCGGCAGGGCTTCGAGCACGTGGAAGAAGTGGCCCTGAAAGACGAAGATGTCCGCTTCACCCTGCCGCCGCAACTGGTTCAGGTCACTACGCGTCTTTCTGCAGTGGAACGATGAAGCCCGCAACCTCGCTCGCACATACGCTCGTTCAGGCTGCTGCCCAGGCACACGCACGCGGCGCCCAATACCTGCTTTCGTTGCAGCACGAACCCGGCTACTGGCACGCCGAATTGTACGGCGGCGACACCACGCTCGAGTCCGACTTCATTCTCCTGGAACTCTGGCAGTACCCGCCGGTCAACGGAGTGTGGAATCCGCCCACGCGTGGGCGCATCGAAAAGGCGGTCGCCTCCATCCTGGCCCGCCAGTCACCCGACGGCGGCTTCCCCGTCTACCCCGGCGGCCCCGCTGACGTCAGCGCCAGCGTCAAGGCTTACTTCGCCCTGAAGGTAGCGGGCGTGCCGACGGACGACCCGCGCATGGTTCGTCTCAGGGAACGGATTCTTTCGCTCGGGGGAATTCAGGCGGCCAACAGCTACGTCAAGCTCAATCTGAGCTTCTTCGATCTTTACCCGCGCCGCTGGTGTCCCAGCGTGCCGCCGGAAATGCTGCTGCTGGGCAACTTCATTTACCAGATGTCCTCGTGGACGCGGGCCATCGTAATTCCGCTTGCCATCGTGCACGCCGCCAACCCACACCGTCCCGTTCCCGCGGGTTTCACGCTGACGGAACTGTACCACCCCACGCGCAGCCCGGCCTGGCCCCGCGATCCCCGGCTCTTGAGCTGGCGCAATTTCTTCCTCGCCGCGGACCGCTTCCTGAAATTCTGGGAGGAGCACGGATCGCGCACGCTGCGATCCCTGGCCATCCGCAAAGCCGAACGCTGGATCCTCGAGCGCACCCGCTATTCGGACGGCCTCGGCGCCATCTACCCGCCCATGATGTACGTCATCATGGCGCTGGACGTCTTGGGGTATGCCCGCGAGCACCCCGAGCGCGTCGAGGCGGAGCGCCAGTTCTATAACCTGCTGACCGACGATGGCGAGCGCTTCTTCTTCCAGCCCTGCTTTTCGCCGGTATGGGACACGGCGATTGCCAGCTTCGCGCTCGGAGCTGCCGAAATCCCCGAGGCCCGGGACGCGTTGCGGCGCGCCGCCGACTGGCTGCTGACCAAGGAAGTGCGACACAAAGGCGACTGGGCGGTGAAACGGCCCAACGTCGAACCCGGCGGCTGGTACTTCGAGTTCGCCAACGAGTTCTATCCCGACATTGACGACACGGCCATGGTCCTGCTGGCGCTGGAGCGCGCCAAGTCATCGGATCCCGCTCGCCAGCAAGCCGCCGAGCGGCGCGCCATCAACTGGCTGCTGGCCATGCAGTCCTCCGACGGAGGCTGGGCGGCCTTCGACGTGGACAACAACTGGAAGCCGCTCAACTACATTCCGTTCGCGGACCACAACGCGATGCTGGATCCGACCTGCCCCGACATCACCGGACGGGTTCTTGAAGCCTTGTGCCGCCGCGGACTGGACCGCACCCACAAGGCCGTTGCTCGCGCCGTAAATTACCTCCGGCGCACGCAGGAGCCGGAAGGATGCTGGTATGGACGCTGGGGCGTCAATTACGTCTACGGGACCTTCCTGGCGCTGCGCGGCCTGCGCGCGGCTGGCGAGGACGTCCGCGAAGCTCACATCCTGCGGGCGGCCGAATGGCTTCGCGCCATCCAGAACGCCGATGGCGGCTGGGGCGAGAGTTGCGCCAGCTACGAGACCGGTTGCTTCGTGCCCGGCCCCAGCACGGCCTCGCAAACTGCCTGGGCCTTGCTCGGACTGCTGGCCGCGGGCGACAGCAAGTCGGAAAGCGTGCTCAAAGGCGTGCGCTATCTGATCGAAACACAACGCGCGGACGGGAGCTGGCACGAAGAGCTGGCCACCGGCACCGGATTCCCCAAGGTCTATTACCTGATCTACACGCTGTACCGGCAGTCATTCCCTGTGCTGGCGCTGGCTGAATTTCTGGCCTCCGCCGCGGAGGATTGAACATGCGATTTCCACTATCCCTGACCGCGGGTCTGGCAGCTTACATCCTTCGCAACAAGCTCCACCCGCGACCGGAGTGGCAGCGGGATGCCTGGGAGGCCGATCGCGATAACCCGTTCCGGATCCTGGGCCAGCATTCCGGCGCCTCCAACGGCTCGCGCCACCCTCTGCTTCACAAACGATTTCCGTTGGTGCTCATGCTCGAGCCGCTGCACGCCTGCAACCTGACGTGCACCGGCTGCGGCCGCATTCGCGAATACGAGGACTCCATCACGCAGAGACTCACGCTGGAGCAGTGCCTGCGGGCCGCGGACGAGTGTGGCGCGCCCATCGTCTCCATCGCCGGCGGCGAGCCGCTGTTGTATCCGGAAATCGCCGCGCTCGTGGATGGCCTGCTCGCTCGGAACCGGCACATTTACCTTTGCACGAACGGCCTGTTGCTGCGCAAGCGCCTGCACGAGTTCCGGCCCGATCCTCGCCTGTTCTTCAACATCCACCTGGACGGGCTGGAAGAGTTCCACGATCGCGCCGTCGAGCGCCCCGGAGTCTTTCGCGAAGCCATCGAGGCCATCCGCGCCGCCAAGGCCGCCGGCTTCAAGGTGTCAACCAACACCACCATCTACAAGGACACCGACATGGCCGAAATCGAACGCCTGTTCGAGTTTCTCGAACCATTCAACCTGGATGGCCACATGCTCTCGCCCGCCTATGGCTACTCGGCCGTCAACGAGCGCGAGATCTTCATGACGCGGGAGGACGTTCACGAGAAGTTCCGCCACATAGACCGACTGGCGCGTCGCTTCCGGCTTAACGCCACTCCGGTCTACTTGGAATTCCTGCAAGGCAAGCGGGATTTGCCTTGCACCGCGTGGGGCAATCCGACATACAACATCAAAGGCTGGAAGGCGCCCTGCTATCTGATCACCGACGCCCACTACGCCACCTTCGAAGAGCTGATGACCCGCACTCCCTGGGAGCAGTATGGCCGCGGACGCGATCCGCGCTGCGAACATTGCATGGTCCATTGCGGCTATGAACCTTCGGCCGCTCTCGGCATCAATTTCCGCCCGGGCGACGCGCTGAAGCTGTTGCGCTGGGCCTTGAAGTAAGCGGTGAAGCCGGCGCTGGTCACTGGAGCGACAGGCTTTGTCGGCTGGCACGTGGCGCGGTGTCTACTGGAACGCGGCTGGCGAGTCCGCGCTCTGGTGCGGCCCGGTTCTCAGGTCCGGGAACTCGAGCTGGAAACCGTCCCTGGCGACCTGCGCGACCCTGCTTCCGTCGAGCGCGCAGTCTCCGGCTGCGGCGTCGTCTTCCACGTCGCGGCAGACTACCGGCTGTGGGCGCCCGATCCCGCCGAAATGTTCCGCTCCAACGTCGAGGGCACGCGTCACGTGATCCAGGCGGCGCGGGCCTGCGGCGTCGAACGCGTGGTGTACACTTCGACCGTAGGCGTTATCGGAATCCCCAAAAACGGGCTCGGTGACGAGGACACCCCGGTCCGCTTCCGCGAAATGGTGGGGCCGTACAAGCGCTCCAAGTTCCTCGCCGAAGTTGTGGCGATGGAAGCAGGACGTTCCGGCTTGCCCGTCGTCATCGTCAATCCGACTGCTCCCATCGGCGATCACGATTTCAAGCCTACGCCTACCGGCCGCATCATCCTGGACTTTTTGCGCGGCGCCATGCCCGCCTACATTGACACGGGCCTGAACTTCGTGGATGTGCGCGACGTGGCGGAGGGTCACCTGCTGGCGTTGGAGCGCGGGCGGGACGGCGAGCGTTACATTCTGGGGTCGGAGAATCTCACGCTCGAAGAGTTCTTGCGCAGACTCTCGGCGGTCAGCGGTTTGCCTGCCCCCAGGTGGCGGATTCCTTACGCGGTGGCTTACACGGCGGCCCTGTTCAGCACCGGGTGGGCGCGGCTCACCGGGCGACCGCCGCGCGCTCCTCTGGATGGCGTGCGCATGGCGCGCAAGAAAATGTTCGTTTCCAGCGCCAGGGCGATGCGCGAGCTGGGCTACCAGCCCAAGCCCATTGACGACGCCCTGCGTCGCGCCGTGGAGTGGTTCCGCAGCCATGGATACTGCTGATGGAGCTGTTTTGCTGGTGGCGGCGGACCGGCGCGAGCTGGAGGG
>JAPWUP010000104.1 GCA_028275505.1 Bryobacteraceae bacterium | reverse complement strand
GTGGCGCTTCCCGAGCTGGTCCGCCTGCGTCGTCGCCTGCGCTGGACTTCAGAGATCCTGGGAGAATTCCTTGCCGGCTGTGAGTTTTGAAGATCGGTTGCCAAAAACGATGCGGGCCGCGGTATACGTCGAGCCCGGTCGAGTGGAAGTGCAGGAAGTGCCCGTACCCGAGATCGGGCCGGGCGAGCTGCTGATCCGCGTGGAAGCCTGCGGCATCTGCCACACGGACCTCAAGAAGATCATGTACGGCCTGCTGCCGCCGCCGCGCATCTTCGGCCACGAGACCGCAGGCGTCATCGTGGCGGCAGGCGAAGGAGTCGAGGGCTTCGAGCCGGGCGACCGGGTCGTCGTCTTCCACCACATTCCTTGCGGGGATTGTTTCTATTGCCGCAGGAAGCTTTACGCCCAGTGCCCCGTTTACAAACGGGTGGGCGTCACGGCGGGCTTCGAACCCGCGGGCGGCGGCTTCGCCCAGTACGTGCGCGTGCTGCCGTGGATCGTGCCTCGAGGCGTGATGCGGATCCCCGAGGGCGTTCCCTTCGAGCGGGCCTCGATGGTGGAACCGGTCAACACGTGTCACAAAGCGATCGAGCAACTTGATCCGCAGCCGGGCGACGTGGTGCTCGTCATCGGCCAGGGACCCATCGGATTGCTGTTCACGATGCTGGCGCGGCTGCGCGGCGCAACGGTGCTGGCCACCGACGCGCTGCCTTACCGGCGCGCGCTTTCCTGCCGGCTGGGCGCTGCCGCCTGCTGGGATCCTTACAACGCGGACGTCATCGAGCTGACACGCCAGCACAGCGAGGGCCGGGGCGCCGATGCCGTGATCGTGGCGGTCTCTGCCCCGGGCGTGGTCGAGCAGGCCGTATCCGCTTCCCGCCCCGGCAGTCGCATCCTTCTCTTTTCGCAGACTTCGCGGGAAGAGAAGGTGGTGTTGCCGGGCGCCGAAATCTGTGTAGCCGAACGCACGCTGTTCGGCTGTTACAGCGCTTCGATTGACCTTCAGCAGGAATCAGCGCGGCTCGTGTTCGAAGGCGTGCTGCCGGTGGAAGCGCTTATCTCCCACTGTTTGCCCCTGGACGCCATCGGCGAAGGGATACGGCTTGCGTTGCATCCTGCGGAGAAATCGTTGAAAATAGTGATTCGGCCCCAGGCATGAGGCAACAGCGGGAGCGCTGTTGTGTCGGCGGGCGGTTCGGGACCGGCAAGCTCCAGGTTCGGAGAAGGTGCTCACCGTGGGAAAAGAAATGCTCGCCGCCGTCCTGTACGGCAAGGAAGAACTGCGCATCGAGCCGGTAGCGATTCCGACTCTTCAAGAAGGTGACCTGTTGGTGCGAGTGCGCGTAGCACTCACCTGCGGTACGGACGTCAAGGTTTTCCGCCGAGGCTATCATGCGCGCATGATTGTCCCGCCGGCAGTCTTCGGTCATGAACTGGCGGGCGATGTGGTGGCGGTAGGCGGCGGGGTGACACGCTTCCGCGTGGGCCAGCGCGTGGTGGCGGCCAACTCGGCGCCTTGTCTCCGCTGCTACTACTGCCAGCGCGGCGTCGAGAACCTCTGCGAAGATCTGCTGTTCAACAACGGGGCGTACGCCGAGTACATTCGCATCCCGGCCCGCATCGTAGAACTGAACACCTACGAGATTCCGCCCCACGTCGGCTACCACGACGCGGCCCTGGTGGAACCGCTGGCCTGCGTCTTGCGCGGGGTCGAAGAGACCGGCATGCGCGCCGGCGATCACGTAGCCATCGTGGGCTTGGGTCCGATCGGGCTGATGTTCGTGCGGCTGGCCAAGAACCTGGGCGCCCGCGTCATTGCCGTGGGCCGTCGCGTGAGCCAGCTGGAACGGGCCGCCGCCTTGGGGGCCGACGAGGTGATTTCCGCTACCACCGTGCCCGACGTGGCGCGGGTGGTCCGCGAGCTGACCGGCGGCCGCGGCGCCGACGTGGCGATCGAGGCGGTGGGCAAGCCCGAGACATGGGAGCTGGTCGTCCAAATGGTCCGCCGTGGCGGCGTGGTGAACTTCTTCGGCGGTTGTCCCAGCGGGACCCACGTCTCGCTCGATACCTCGCTGCTGCACTACTCGGAGATCACCTGCAAGGCCAGCTTCCACCACACCCCGGCTCACGTGCGCCGGGCGCTGGAGCTGATCAGCCAGGGCGTCATCCGGGCGGCCGACTTCGTCAATCGGGAAGAGCCGCTCACCAACCTGCTGGCTGTGATGCGCCACCTGATGAGTCACAACGGCCATCTGAAAACGGCCATCATTCCCTGACAGGGATCCCCGGTGTTTCTCGCGCCGCGCCAGTTTCTGGCTGCGCCCGAGGCTCTCCGGCGGACTTACACGCCGGAGGAAGCCGAGGCGTATACCCGCTGGCTGGCGCGCCATCATTACGAGAATTTCCACGTCGCCACACTCCTGCTCCCGTCGCGGCTGCGCCAGGACTTCTTCAACCTTTACGCCTACTGTCGCTGGGCGGACGATCTGGGCGACGAAATCGGTGACCCGGCAGAGAGCCTCCGCCTGCTGCAATGGTGGGGCGAGCAACTGGAGGCCATGTACCGGGGTGAGGCCAGCCATCCGGTCTTCCTGGCCCTGCGGCGGACAGTCGAACGCCACGAACTGCCGAAACAACCTTTGGCCGATTTGTTGCAGGCCTTCGTGCAGGACCAGACCGTACGGCGTTACCGCACCTACGAAGAACTCCTCGGTTACTGCCGGTACTCGGCCAACCCGGTCGGGCGGCTCGTGCTGCATCTGTGCGGCTACCGGGATCCCGAACGCCAGCAGCTTTCCGATTTCACCTGCACCGCCCTGCAACTGGCCAACTTCTGGCAGGACGTCTCGGTGGATCTGGAGAAGGACCGCGTCTACCTGCCTTTGGAAGCGATCGAGCGTCACGGCTACTCGCTCGAGGAGTTGCAGGCGCGCCGCTTCACGCCCGCGTTTCGCAACCTGATGAGGGAGGCCGTCGAACTGGCCCGCGATTTCTTTTACCGGGGGCTGCCGCTGGTGCGGCGAGTCGACCGGCGGCTGGCCGTGGACATCGAGCTGTTCAGCCGAGGCGGGCTGCGCGTACTGGAGCGAATCGAAAAACTGGACTACAATGTGCTCCGCGCGCGCCCCGTGATCAGCCGCACGGAACGCCTCGGGTTGTTTCTTTCCACCCTCGCACGACAGGCATTCCGACGGGCAGCATGACGGAACTCGCCCAGTCCTACGCCTACTGCCGCGAGGTAGCCCGCCGCCGCGCGCGCAATTTCTACTATTCGTTTCTGCTTCTGCCTCGCCCGCAGCGCGACGCCATCTGCGCCATTTACGCCTTCATGCGCCGCGCAGACGATCTGTGCGACGAACCCGGAGCCGCGCAGACCGCCCGCCAGGCCATCGCCCGCTGGCGCTCGGAACTGGAGGCCGCGCTGGAAGGCCGCTACAGCGATTGCCCCATCTGGCCGGCTTTCCACGACACCGTCCGCCGGTACCGCATCCCGCACGAATATTTCTTCGAAGTGATCGAGGGCGTCAGCTCGGACTTGGAGCCGCGGCGTTTCCCCACTTTCGATGACCTTTACCGTTACTGCTATCAGGTGGCCTCGGTCGTGGGCCTGACCATCGTGCATATCTTTGGCTTTCGCAAACCCGAAGCGCTACCCATGGCCGAAAAGTGCGGCGTCGCCTTCCAGCTCACCAACATCCTGCGCGATATCCGCGAGGACCTGAACCGGGGGCGACTCTATCTTCCCCAGGAAGATCTGGAGCGCTTCGGCGTGGATGAGGAGAGCCTGCGCGGCCCCGAGCCGCCGCAGGGCTTCGACGAATTGCTGCGCTTCGAGGTCGCCCGGGCGCGCGCTCTCTACGCGGAAGGCCGTCCCGTGCTCGACCTGGTCGAACCGCAAAGCCGGCCATCGCTGTGGGCGCTGATCGAAATTTACTCGCGTCTGTTGGATCGCATCGAACGGGCGGGCGTCGCGGTCCTCCAGCATCGCGTGGAATTGCCGCTCACGGAAAAACTGCGCATCGTAGCCCGCGCAGCGCTGGCCCATCACTGAGGAGGCGCACGTGGAACTTCTCCTGGGCATTCTGGCGATTCTGGGCTGGCTGGCCGCCGCCTGGCTGTGGGTACAGTACCAGGCGGCCAAACAGCGCGCCACCGCGGCCGAGCAGGCCGAACAACGCCTTTCGGTGACCTTCAAGGCACTGGCGGCAGACGTTCTCGCCCAGAATAGCCGACAATTCCTGGAACTGGCCCACCAAAGCCTGGGCAAGTACCAGGCGGCGGCGGAGAGCGACCTGGCGAGCCGGCAATCGGCGATCGAGAGCATCGTCAAGCCGCTGGGCGAAGCCGTGCAACAACTCCAGTTGCAGTACGCCCAGCTCGGCGAAACGCTCGGCAGGCTCTCGGCAGACGCGCTGGCGCAAAACACCCGGCAGTTTCTGGAGCTGGCCCGCGAAAGCCTCGGCAAATACCAGGCCGCGGCCGAAAAAGATCTTGCCAGCCGGCAATCGGCCATTGAGAGCATCGTCAAGCCGCTGGGCGAAGCTGTGCAGCAACTCCAGTTGCAGTACGCTCAGCTCGGCGAGCAGCTCCGCCGCCTCTCGCAGGACCAGCAGAATCTGCAATCGGAGACGGCCAGGCTCGTGCAAGCTCTGCGCACTCCGGCCGCGCGCGGCCGCTGGGGCGAAATCCAGTTGCGCCGTGTGGTGGAAATGGCCGGGATGGTCGAGTATTGCGACTTCCTCGAACAACCCACGGGCGGGGACGGCGGGCGCCTGCGTCCCGATATGATCATCAAACTGCCCAACGAGAGGCAGGTCGTGGTGGATGCGAAAGCGCCACTGAAGGCCTATTTGGAGGCGCTCGAAGCGCCCGACGAGGCTTCGCGCCTCCAAAAGTTACGCGAGCACGCCAGCCAGCTCCGCGCCCACGTGCAGCGGCTTTCCGAAAAGCAGTACTGGGACCAGTTCTCACCCGCGCCGGAATTCGCCGTGCTGTTTGTTCCCGGTGAGGCCTTCTTCGCCGCTGCCCTCGAGCAGGACCCTGAACTGATCCAGTTCGGCGCGGAAAAGCGCGTCCTGGTGGCGACGCCGGTGACCCTGATCGCGCTGCTGCGCGCCGTCGCTTACGGCTGGCGCGAGGCCCGGCTGGCCGAAAGCGCGCGTCAGATCAGCGAGCTGGGGCGCACGCTCTACGAACGGCTGGGCACGCTGGCGGGCCACTTCGACAAGCTGCGACGCGCTCTGGAAAACGCCGTCGAGGCTTATAACGATGCCGCCGGCTCGCTGGAGCGCCGCGTTCTGGCTGCGGCGCGCCGCTTCCAGGATCTGGGCGCCGCGGGATCGTCCGAGATTGCCACGCTCAACACCGTGGATCGCGTACCGCGCCGGCTGGCGATCAGCTCCCCGAGCCCGACGCCGGACTCAGACCCAGACCGGGACCCTCCGGCAGGATGAGCCGGCCGCGATCCACGCGCACGCCGCGGTAGGGGTCGTTGGCGATCAACAGGTTCCCGTCCAGATCCGCCCAGTCCACCAGCGGCGACAGGTGCGCCGCCGCAGTCACCGCCACCGAGCTCTCGATCATGCAACCGAGCATGACCTTCAGGCCCAGCGCACGCGCCATTTCGATCATGCGCCGTGCCGCCAGCAATCCCCCGGCCTTGGCCAGCTTCACGTTGACGCCATCGAACGCGCCGGCCAGTTTCGGAATGTCTTCGGGATGCCGGCAGGATTCGTCGGCAATGACCGGGATGCGCACGCGTTCCCGCACCCAGGCGCTTTCCTCAATCATGTGCGCGGGCAGCGGCTGCTCGACCAGCTCCACTCCCTGCTTCTCCAGCCATTCAATCTTGCGAACCGCTTCCTCCTTGCTCTTCCAGCCCTCGTTGGCGTCCACGCGCAGCGGCTTGTCGGTAACGCTGCGGACCGCCTGGATAGTAACTTCGTCGGTATCCAGCCCTACCTTGATCTTGAGCACGGGAAATTCGGCTGCTTCCCGGACTTTCTGGCGAGTAACTTCCGGAGTATCTATGCCGATCGAGTAAGTGGTGAGCGGAGCGCGACGCGGATCCAGTCCGAAATAGCGATAAAGCGGAATGCCCAGTTTCTTCCCCACCCAGTCCATCAGGGCCACGTCCAGCGCGCATTTGGCGGCATACTGGCCCTGGATTCTCCGGAAAACCTCCTCCATGATTCCGGCGAATTGCCAGGGATCGGCCGCTTCCAGAAACTCGCGTACCGATTCGAGCGCCTCCCGGCCTTCGCGGGCATTTTCGCGATAACGGGCCAGCGGCGCGCCTTCCCCGATTCCGGTAACCCCCTGCGCCGTGAAGCGGACATAAAGGTTATCCCGGTAGTCGCTGGTGGAGGTCGCCACCGTCCAGGTATGTCGCAACTGCAAACGCACGATTTCGGTCTGGAAACGGTTTCTGCCCGCGGCCGCCGCGAATGCCGCGGCGGCCAGGCGTCCCAGATCGCGACGCGTCATTTCAGCCTCCGTGCCGCCACGAACAGTTTCTGCCAATGGGGGTCGTCCAGACGATCAATGCGCACGACGGGCTGCTGGTAGGTCGTGGCATTGATGAACTCGCCGTTGCCCAGATACATCCCGATGTGGGTGATCTTTTCGAGCGATTTCCCGAAACAGAGCAGATCCCCGGGTTTCAGATTCTCACGCTCCACGGGCAGCGTTCCATCCCAGTGGCACTGTGGGTGGGCGTCGCGCGGGATCAGGACGCCGCGACGCCGGCAGAGCATCTGCACGAAACCGGAGCAATCGTAACCGAACGTGGAGGTCCCGCCCCAAAGATAGGGAAGACCCAGAAAGCGCCGCGCGAACACGAGAAGTTCCTCGATGGAAGCCGGACGAAAGTCAAACCGGAGATCGCCCCGCTGGATCCAGGCCTCACCGCCATCCGCGAGTCGGACGCGCAGCCAGCGACCGCCGGGCTCGGGCTCCGCCGCGATCTCCAGTCGCACCTCATAGGGCAGCGTCATGAGCGGCTCGTGTCGGGTGACATCCGGCTCGCGGTAGAGGTTGGCAAAGAGGCTTTCCACCTGCGCCACGGCGCCCTGCGACGCATAAGGCGGCTCGTCCGGACCGAGGCGGCGCAGCCATTCCAGCGGCATCCAGCCGGTGTAGTCGTCCGGAGTACGCACGCGCGCCCAGCCGTTCTGTTCCTCGACGAGGCCGACGGTCGTGCCGTAAAGCGCCTGCGAAACCACGTCCGCTTCGCGCGTGGGCCTGGAATACATGTTGGCCACCGGCTTCAAGACCACGGCGGCGGGTTGGGCAACGAGCGACATCGCAACGAGCAGGCTGATCATTCGTCCCCATTGTAGAGCGGCCCGAAACCTGCGGGCGGTTTCGATATACTTGAGGCGCTATGCAGCGCAGGACGTTTCTGGCCACCACAGCAGCTTCTTTGAGCCGGGTGCAGGGCGCCAACGAGCGAATGCGCGCCGGGCTGATCGGCGCCGGAGGCCGCGGGCGTTTGCTGGCGGCGGAGTTCAAAGAAATCGGCGTTGAGGTCGCAGCCGTCTGTGACGTCTACCAGCCCAACCTCGAAGCGGGATTGAAAGTCGCCTCCACGGGAGCGCAACCCTTTCGGGATTACCGGCGCATGCTGGAAGACAAGTCGCTGGACATCGTCATCATCGCCACCCCGGATCACTGGCACGCCCGCATGGCCATTGACGCCGTAGAAGCAGGCAAGGACGTCTATGTCGAGAAGCCCATGGCCCACACCATCGAAGAAAGCTTTCGCATGGTCGAGGCGGTGCGACGCACGCGTCGCGTCCTGCAAGTCGGCACCCAGCGGCGCAGCTTCGATCTGTTCCTGGAGGCCAAGCGGATCATGGACTCGGGCCGGCTGGGCGAGGTCCGCCTGGTCAACTCGTGGTGGTACAACCACCAGGCCTCTCTGCGACGGGCGGAGTTGAAGGGCGAGCTGGACTGGGAAAGCTGGCTCGGTCCTGCGCCCAAACGGCCCCTGGATCCGGTGCGGTTTTACAACTGGTATTACTACTGGGATTACTCCGGCGGCCTGATGATCGGCCAGGGCGCTCATATTTTCGACGCCATCCACTGGTTCATGAATTCCACTTACCCGGTTGCAGTAACTGCGGCAGCCTGCCGTCCCAACCTCGAGGGTGCAGAAGTTCCCGAGACCACTTGTGTCTGCGTGGAATACCCGGAAAACTATCTGGCCGTCTTCACCTGCGGTTACAAGGCCATGCGCTACCCGCTGACCAACGACCAGATGGTGCAGTACAACGGCAACAAAGCCCGTTTCGACGTGGGCCGTGAAAGTTACGCGCTGTTCCCGGAAGATCCCAAGACGCTGGATCCGAAGCCGGTGGAAGCGAAGCGGTTGCCGGGGGCCTTCGCGTCGGCCACCCGTGCCCACATCCGCAATTTCCTGGAGGCGGTCCGCAGCCGGCAGGATCCCAGCGCACCGGTCGAGGCCGGTCATTACGCCACCGTCGTGCTGTGCATGGCGATGGAAGCGCTGCGCAGCGGGCGGAGGTTGCGGTGGGACGCGGTCGGGCGGCGCGTCGTGGCTTGATCCCTGAGCGGCCGGCCGCCGGGGTACAATAACGCACGATGACCAACAAGAACTCTTTCGGCGCCGCCTCCGTGTTGCGCGCCGGCGAGCGCTCGTTCCGGATTTATTCCCTGCGCGCCCTGGAAAAAGCCGGCTTCCCCAATGTCGCCCGGCTGCCTTACTCCCTCAAGGTCCTGCTGGAGAATTTACTGCGCCACGAGGATGGGCGCACGGTCACCGCCGAGCAGATCCAGCAGCTCGCCAACTGGAGCGGACGGCCTGAGCCCACCGAGATCAGCTTCATGCCCGCGCGCGTGCTGCTCCAGGACTTCACCGGCGTGCCCTGCGTGGTGGATTTTGCCGCCATGCGCGACGCGCTGAAGAAGATGGGCTGCGACCCCCGCCGCGCCAACCCGCTCATCCCCGCAGACCTCGTCATTGACCACTCGGTCCAGGTGGACTACTACGGTTCCCCGGACGCCTTCCGTCTCAACACGCAGCGCGAATACGAGCGCAATCGCGAGCGTTACGCGTTCCTGCGCTGGGGCCAGTCGGCCTTCTCCAACCTGCGTGTGGTTCCGCCCGAGACCGGCATCATTCACCAGGTGAATCTGGAGTACCTGGCGCGCGTAGTGTTCACCGAGCAGCGGGACGGCGAGACCTGGGCCTACCCCGACACCCTGGTAGGCACCGACTCGCACACCACGATGATCAACAGCCTGGGCGTGCTGGGCTGGGGCGTGGGCGGGATCGAAGCCGAGGCCTGCATGCTCGGTCAGCCCATCCCCATGCTGATTCCCGAGGTCGTCGGTTTCAAACTTTACGGCACGCTGCCGCCCGGCGCTACGCCCACCGACGTGGTGCTGACCGTCACCCAGATGCTGCGCAAGAAGGGCGTGGTCGGCAAGTTCGTCGAGTTCTATGGGCCGGGCGTCAGCGCGCTTGAGGCTGCGGATCGAGCCGTCATCGCCAACATGGCCCCCGAGTACGGCGCCACCATGGGCTTCTTCCCGATTGACAGCGCCACGCTGGACTACCTGCGGCTGACCGGCAGACCGCCCGAACTCATCGAGCTGGTGGAAGCCTACGCGCGGGAGCAGGGTCTGTTCCGGACCGACGATGCGCCCGAACCCATTTTCACCGACACGCTGGAGCTGGACTTGAGCACGGTGCAGCCTTCGCTGGCCGGCCCGCGTCGCCCGCAGGACCGGGTCACCCTGGCGGAAGTCAAGAAAAACTTCCTGGATACTCTCGGCGCTGCCCCGCGTGAGGTGAGCATCAAGATGAACGGCCAGGAAGCCGGCCTCCGCGACGGCTCGGTGGTGATCGCGGCCATCACCAGCTGCACGAACACGTCGAACCCGACGGTCATGATCGGCGCCGGCCTGCTGGCGCGCAAGGCTGTGGAACGCGGCCTGCGCACGAAGCCTTGGGTCAAGACCAGCCTTTCGCCGGGATCCAAGGTGGTCATGGACTACCTGCGCGAGGCTGGCGTGTTGCCCGCCCTGGAGGCGCTCGGGTTCCATCTGGCCGGCTTCGGTTGCATGACTTGCATCGGCAACAGCGGCCCGCTGCCCGATCCGGTGACGGAGGCGGTGCAGCGCGACAAGCTCGTGGTGGCCGCGGTGCTCAGCGGCAACCGCAATTTCGAGGGCCGCGTGCACCCGCTGGTGCGCGCCAACTACCTGGCTTCGCCGCCGCTGGTCGTGGCGTACGCGCTGGCCGGACGCGTGGATATTGACCTGACCACCGAACCTCTGGGCGAGGACCGTGAAGGCCGGCCCGTCTATCTCCGGGATGTGTGGCCTTCGCCCGATGAAGTCAGAGAAGCGGTGGCACGTTGCGTCCGCACGGATCTCTTCCTGAAGGAATACTCGGAAGTATTTCGCGGCGACGAACAATGGGCTGCGCTGGAGGCGCCGAGCGGCGATCTCTACCAGTGGGATCCCCAGTCCACTTACATCAAGCGCCCGCCGTACTTTGACGAGATGGTGGATCCGGCCGAGTGGCTGGCCGATATCCGTGGCATGCGCGCGCTGGCCGTGCTCGGCGATTCGATCACCACGGACCACATCTCGCCCGCGGGTTCGATCCACCCCAACAGTCCCGCCGGCCAGTACCTGATCTCGCTCGGCGTGGAACCTCGGGACTTCAACTCCTACGGTGCGCGCCGCGGCAATCACGAGGTCATGATTCGCGGAACGCTGGCCAACGTCCGGCTCAAGAATCTGCTGGTGCCCGGTGTGGAAGGCTGGTGGACCATCCATCTGCCCGACGGCGAGAAGATGACCATCTACGATGCGGCCATGCGTTACCGGCAGGAGGGCGTCCCGTTGCTGATCCTGGCGGGCAAGGAATACGGCTCCGGTTCCTCGCGCGACTGGGCGGCCAAGGGCGTGCGCCTGCTGGGGGTGCGCGCGGTCATCGCCGAGAGCTTCGAACGCATCCATCGCTCGAATCTGGTGGGTATGGGCGTGCTGCCGCTCGAATTCCAGCCAGGCCAGAATCGCGAAACGCTCGGCCTGACGGGCACGGAGACCTTCGCCATTGAAGGCATTGCCGAGGCGCTGGCCGGCTCCCGTCGTGCACGCGTACGCGCAGTAGCCGCGGACGGCAGCGAAAAAACGTTCGAAGTGAAAGTGCGCGTAGACACGCCGCAGGAGGCCGAGTACTACCGCAACGGTGGCATCCTGCCTTACATGCTGCGTCAGTTGGCCGCACAAGCCATGCCCGCGGCCGCGGATCCTTCTGCATTGCATAGCGAATAGCGCGAACGGGAGGTGAGTGGCCGGGACGCCCGGATCCGCACCGACTACAGGCGCCTGGCGCCCATCGCGTGGGTGGGAATGTTCGTGTTCGGCCTCGCGATGGCGTTGCTGGGGGCGATTCTGCCCGTGGTCACAACGCGCCTCGCGCTCGATCTCAGGCAAGCCGGTTGTTTGTTCTCCGCGTTGAATGCGGCCATGCTCGGCACGGTCCTGTGGCTCGGTCCGCTGATGGACCGGCGCGGCACGCGGCCCGTTCTGGCGGGGGGATCGCTCGCCAGCGCCGCGGGAATGGCCGTGGTGGCGTTGGCCCGCAGCTATCCCCAACTGCTGGCCGGTCTGGCTCTGCTGGGGGCCGGTGGAGTCTCTCTGAATGTCTCCACCAACACCCTGGTCGCGGATTTGCATCCTGATCCGGGCAGCAAGAGCGCGGCCTTGAACTTCCTGGGCGTCTTCTTCGGAATCGGGGCGTTGGCGATACCCCTGGCGATCGGGCGGTTGATCGAGGCGCTGGGGCTGGACGGAATCCTTTTTTCGGCAGCCGCGATCAGTCTCGTTCCCGGACTGGCTGCGGTGGCTGTGTCGTTTCCGCCCAAACCAGCGGTGCGTGGCGCTCCGACGTCGCTGCGTCAGCTGGCCCGCGACCCTCTGCTGCGCTTGTTCGCCGCATTGCTGTTCCTGCAATCGGGTAGCGAATTCATTCTGAGCGGGTACACCAGCCTGTTTTTGACGCGCGAGGTCCGGCTCGGACTGCGCGGCGCGTCCTACTGCCTTGCCGGGTACTGGGCCGCTTTCATGTGCATCCGAGTCTTGCTGAGCTTCGCGCTGCCGAAAACGCCGCCGGAGGCCGTGGTTCGGGCGGGATCGCTCGCTGCGGCGGGCACGGTCCTGTTGTTGGCCAATGCGCGCGAACCCGCGCTTGCGGCTGTGGCCCTCGTCGCCACCGGTGCAGCATCAGGCTCGATTTACCCGACGGTCTTGGGGCAGGCCGGCAGTTGTTTCGCCTCCCGCGCCGGCTCGGTTTACAGCCTCCTTTTCGCCGTGACGCTGGTAGGCGCCGCCACTCTGCCGTGGATCGTGGGAGCCGTGGCCGAGACCTTCGGACTGCGCGCTGCCTTGCTCCTTCCCGCTCTGAACGCAGCCGGAGTCTGCGCACTGCAAGGCGCCCTCAGGCGGCGCTGGCACGGTCAGTCGTCTCCTCGGGAAACGACCCCGCGATAGGCTTCATCCAGGATTTCGACCACGTGCAACACGCGCTGGCCGCGCCCCCAGCGCGATACGCCGTAGCGCAACTGGAGCAGGCAACCCGGATTGGCGGTGGCGACGATCGTCGCGCCCGTAGCGTTGATCTGATCCATCTTGCTGCGCAGGATGGCGTCCGCCATTTCCCCGTGCACGACGTTGTAGATCCCGGCACTGCCGCAGCAGATCTCGGCCGAGGGCAGCTCGCGCAGCTCCAGACCGGGTACCGCAGCCAGCAACTGCCGGGGCGCCGCGCGAATTTTCTGGGCGTGAGCCAGGTGGCAGGAATCCTGATACGTGACCACAGCGTTCACGGGCCGCAGCTCGCCGCGCAGTCCGATAGCCGCGAGAAACTCCGTGATATCCCGCACGCGGGATGCGAAGGCGTGGGCGCGTTCGGCATTTTCGGCGTCGCCGGCCAGTAACTCGCCGTACTCCTTCATCGTGGATCCGCACCCGGCGGCGTTGGTTACGATAGCATCGCAATCTTCCGCCAGAAAAGCCTGGATATTGCGCCGCGCCAAGTCCCGGGCCTTGTCCAGACGGCCGCTGTGCGCGTGCAGCGCGCCGCAACAAGTCTGACCGCGCGGGATGACGACCTCGCATCCGTTTTTCTGAAGCACGCGCACGGTGGCCTCGTTGAGCCGGGCGAAGGAAACGCTCGCGATGCAGCCCGCCAGCATGGCCACGCGATACCGGCGCTCGCCTTCGGCCGGGAAGACTCGCCCGATATGCCGATAAAAGAACGGGCGTTCGGCCCGCGGCGCCAGGCGCGCAAGACGTCCGAGCCCGCCCAGCGCATCGAGGGCGCCTGAGCTTTCCAGCAGGGCGCGAAGCCCCGTCGCTTCGTAAAGCCACAGCGCCATGCCGGCGGCGCGCAAGCCGGTTCGGGAAAGCAGCAGGCCATCCATGGCGACGCGGCGGAGCAGGCGCACCGGCCAGCGACGCGGACGTCGCAACTCGATCTCGGCTCGCGCCGCCTCGATCAGCCGCCCGTAAGGAACGCCGGACGGGCAGGCAGTTTCGCAGGCGCGGCATGCCAGGCAGAGGTCGAGGTGACGCACGTAGGAGTCGGTGATGGGACTGGCCCCCTCGGCCACCCGCACCATCTGGTAGATGCGCCCGCGGGGCGAGTCGGCTTCAAGACCCAGTTCGCGATACGTCGGGCAGGCGTTCAGGCAAAGGCCGCAGTGAACGCAGCGGTCCAGGTCAAAGCGGATGGACGCGATCGGTGAGGTTTGCGCAACTCGTTCAGAGACGGCCATAGAGCCTGCCCCGGTTGAGCAAACGATGCGGATCGAAGTGATCTTTGAGCCGCTGCATCAGGGAGAAATCCGGGCCCGGCGCGGGCCACATTTCCAGTTGCGCTTTGCGCTCCGGCGGAGCGAATTCGATCACCGCGCAGTAGCCGCGCTGCGCCATCTGCCGGACCCAGGTCTGCGCCGCTTCGCAATCGGGGAAGTGCACCCAGAGCACGCCGCTGCCTGCGCGCGCTACCGTGGGGT